>DHRG01000005.1:0-15142 GCA_002408285.1 Peptococcaceae bacterium UBA5318
TGGTCAGCCTCCTACCCGATTCCTGGACCTAATATTTTCAAAAAAATAATAAAATCATAAAAGAGGAGGAATTTTACAATTTAACAAGAATATCCAAAAAAGGTAAATAATAAATTCTAAAGGAGGTGAACAACTGACGGGATTGTCTGGGACATAAGAACCTATAAAAAGATGAGGAGGAATTTATTATGCCTGATAAAAATGATATGGTAAAAATCGTAAGCTCAAAGGTCGCCGACCTGAAAAAGGTCAGGGTTCCCGGTATTGAAAAAGCGTTTGAAGAGATGACCATTGGTGAATTAGTCCATCTTCGCACCGGGGATGAGGCTGCCGAAATTACGGTCGAAGCGGTTTCATCCGATGTTTCCGTTAATTCGGGGAAAAATTGGGACGATTCCCTCCTGGTGATGGAACCCGGCAGACTGGTAAAAACGATCAGAACGCCGGCGATCAAACCGATCAAAGAAACGGTAATCAAACAAACGCCGCTTCGTCCGAAATAAATGGGTAGCCTAGCCCGGCTGCAGAGGGATTCCCTAAGGCATTTAACGATAAGCCTGACCGAAGCCTGTACGCTTAAATGCAAACACTGCATCGTAGCTTCCGCGCAGGGTCCCTATAAGCTTTACACTATGCCTGACGAGCGGGCTGTGAAATATGTCCGTGAGTTTCGCGCCTTGAAAAATCGCGGCGTCGAACTGATAACCTTTACCGGCGGGGAGCCCTTTTTAGCTCCGCGTCAGTTGAGCTTGCTTTCTGAAGCAGCCGTGGAAAACCAAATAGAATGTGCGGTGCTGACTTCTTGCTACTGGGCCAAGACTAAAAGAGCCGCGCGGAAAATAGTTGCAAGATTTCCGTACATAAAACGATGGCATTTGTCTACCGATGTGTTTCATGAAGAATTTGTTCCGCGGGACCACATTTTGTATGCGGCGGACGCGATCCATGAAAGTAATAAATTCGTCATGATACGTATGACAAATGCCATCCCTGTATCTGAAGAACACCGGGAGCTTTACGGGTTTTTAAGGTCCCGCTTGCCGGATACGGTACCGTTTCATATCCAGCCTTTAGTGAATATCGGACGGGGCGTTGATATTGAAACCAAGACGATGAAAGGGTCAGGGCCGCAATGGCCCTGTATACCTTTAAGTCCGGTTATCCGGTTCGACGGAACAGTTTCGCCCTGCTGTGCGCATTTGATAAATGAGCGGGCCGACCACCCTTTCCAATATGGAAACGCCGACGATGTGGGGCTGGCCCGGATATATGATAAGTGGCGCACGGACCCGCTGCTCCGTTTCATCATGGCTGCGGGATTTGTTCCCCTTTTAAAGTGGGCCCGGGAGATGTTTCCTCAGCAGGGTATCCTTGCAGATTCGTCAGCCAACCCCTGCGATTATTGCGTGAGCCTGTGGAAAAGTCCGCAAGTGCGGGCGGCGCTTCGTAAACGGGCCGAACTGCCCCTGAACAGGCAAAAAATTGACGAGTTGAATAACTTGTTGTTTGGAGGAGATGACTATCAGCACAAATATCCAAATCCCCGACCCGATCCGGCATATGAAAGCCGGTCATCTCACGGACCTTCAGGCCATGGCTGACAGGCAGATCGCTTTCAGCGTGACCCTGGATTGCCCCAATAAGTGTGAACATTGCCTCGTCGAATCCGGACCCGAAAAAAAGTTCACGACTATATCGCCGGAAACGGCGCAAAGATATGCCGCGCAAATGCGGCCGCTTTACCAAGCGGGGATCCGGCAAATCGGCCTGACCGGGGGAGAGCCCCTGGTTGCTCCTGAACCGTTGGCGATATTATCTGAAGCGGCCGCAAGCAGCGGAATAAAATGCGGCGTGGTTACGTCAGCCAGTTGGGCGGTGGATGCATCCACCGCGGACAAGGTGGTTCGGTCCTTTCCCCATATCAGTTTTTGGGATATCTCCATAGACGCTTATCACAAGCGGTATATTCCCCTCTCACGGGTACGGAACGCTTTTTATGCTGTTAAAAAGGCCGCCAAATTTGTAAATCTGCGGGTTTCCTACCATGTTCCCGTTGAAAAGCAGGATGAAGAAATCTTGCGTGACGTCGGCGGGTTTGCCGCCCAGGATGAGGTCACCTTTCAAATTATCCGGAAGGAAGGACGGGGCAAAAAGATCGCGGTGGAGGACCTGGAGAACGAAAATTTGCTGAACCGGCCTTGTCTGACCCGCGGCATGATTGTACGCTGGGATGGTTCTATCGGACCCTGCTGTGTCAATCTCACGGAGGAGCGTAACCATCCTTTCCAGTTCGGCAACGCCCAAGACCGTCCCCTGGCGGATATTTTACATGATTATACCTGCCACCCGCTGCTCCAGATGATGCGTGTCGTCGGATTCAGCGATATCCTGGGATGGGTTCGGGAAGCGGGGCTGGAGGGCGAACTGGGGGGGCTCATACCGGACGATGTTTGCTATTTATGTCATCATCTATATAAAAAGCCCGCGGTGTCCCGGTATTTGGCCGCCCGGGCCGCCCAACCCCTTAATCGGTTAAAGATCGCGATATTAGTGAGCAAGGTTTTAGGCCGGCATAACATGCTTCAACAGACTGTAGAGGAGTTGCGCTGTATAAGCGGCCAATTGCCCGGTTTTGAACAGGCGGCGGCCTTAGTGAAAGAAACCGCCTGAATTGATGCCCTCATAAGCTGTTTGTCTGTAGCTGTTTGTCTGTAAAAAGCTGTCCGTTTTGATAAAAGTTTAAATTGGAGTTGGTGATTTTGAAAAGAACCCCGCCCCATATCGTCCTGATCCAGGCCCCTTGGGCCGCGACCACCAGGCCGTCGATCGCCCTGGGTATTCTATCCGGCCTCTGCCTGGAGCAGAAAGTTCCCTGCCGGACGCTATATCCCAATTTGGATCTTGCGGACCTTCTGGGCTTTGAACTCTATGACCGCTTTAGTTATGAACGTATCCTCTATGGACTTTCCGAGCATTTGTTTGCCGTGGACCTGTTTGGGAAAGACGTCCTAAACGGCGAGCGCAGCCTTGATTTGTACTGGGAGGGTATCAATGCCTCCAATTTGGCGGATTCGGTCAAAAGACCGCTGGACAAGCTGCGGGAAAAAGAGTATTTACAATATTTGCGTGATGCGGTCGTCCCTTCATTTCTCGACGAAACAGCGGCCCGGATCCTCCAGGCGAGACCCACAGCCGTCGGATTCAGCGCTTCCAATAACCAGGTGATGAGCAGTTTGGCCCTGGCCCGGCGTATCAAGGCGCTGCAATCTGATATTCAAACTATTTTTGGCGGCGCTAATTTTCATGGCTCCATGGGGCCGGAATACCACCGTTCGTTGCCCGGCGTCATAGACAATATTTTTGTGGGCGAAGCGGAGGAACCGTTTCGTGAATACTTGTCCCGTTTGACAGCCGGAAAGTCTGTCCGGGGCATTCCCGGAGTCACCTTTTGGTCCGGCGGGGAGGTGGAGTTGATCCCAGGCCGGGCTCTGCAGGATCTGTCCTTAAGCCCGAGGCCGGATTATGATGAATTTTTCCTGGAGGCCGAACGGGTGCGTCAAAAATCCGGGAAGGTCTTTAATATTGACTATTTACCCTTTGAAAGCTCCCGGGGCTGCTGGTGGGGTGAAAAAAGCCACTGCGTATTCTGCGGCAATAATGAAGAGCAGATCCATTACCGCGCGAAGGACGTAAGCCGCACGATCGAGGATATCATCAGCCTTTCCGTCCGCTACAAGGCTGAAAAGCTGGCCGCAACGGACTGGATCCTCTCTCAGTGGTATGGCGATGAATTATGTCGCCGCTTAAAAGAGCTTGATTATGACCTGGATATTTTTTATGAAGTGAGGCCGACCCTCAAGAAGCGGCAAATCAAGCTTATGAAAGAAGCGGGGATCAATAAGGTCCAACCCGGTATCGAGTCGCTATCCACGCCTATCCTTAAATTAATGAATAAGGGCGCCACCGTCATCCGCCATGTCCAGTTCCTGCGCTGGTGCCTGGAATACGGCGTCAAGACGGATTATAATATTTTAGCCGGATTTCCCGGAGAGAAGGTTGAATGGTATCGGGAAATGACCCAACTGTTTCCGAAAATCTATCACCTCCATCCTCCGCTTTTTGATTTGCAGTTCGTGGAGCTGCACCGCTTCTCTCCCCTTTATGAGCGGAGCCGGGATTTCGGGGTCCATTCCATAAAAGTCAGGGCCGACTACGCGCTGACCATACCGCCGGATATTTTAGATCCGGATAAGATCGGATATTTTTTTCAGTTTGCGGCAGACGGGTTAGCCGAGCGGTCGGCATATGTCAGCTTGGTCCAGGAGGCTATGCGCCCATGGATTACCGGACATGAGAACGAAAAAAAGCCTGTCTTTGAGTATAAAATATGCCCCGGATATTTACGCGTCCTGGACTCCCGGACAGAGCGGAAAAGGTCCTTGTGTTTATCCGAATTGTATCAGGATGTGGTTTTGCTGTGCGATGAAGCGCAGAACAGGATGGCCCTGGGCAGGGATCTAAGCCGTATTTACCCGCAAGAGGTCAGGGACGGGACGCTCGATAAGGTCATCGAAGAATTGATTGGCGCGGAGATCCTTATGAAAGAGGGCCACAGTCTTCTGACGCTGCCTGTCGGTCATAGGCCGCGTACTACGGAGGAATTGCGCTCCTATGTACTGGGGGCAAATATTTCGGGGGCCAATGTTTTGGATTCAAATATTTCGGAGCCAAATGTTTCGGAGGGTAAATACTTCTTGACTTCATCATGTCTTACGGTTTAAAATAATAATGATAACTTTTGTAGAGTTGGTAGGATAGTAGGTTGTTGGCTCCGGCAATTTCTGATAATTAAAAAGGGCAGGAAGGTTATGACGGTAGGAATAGGCTATGGTTGCCAGACGTAATTCTTTTTTTGCGCGGGACTACTGCGCATTAAAGGTCTTTGCAGGTCTGATGCGTTATTTCAAGACTCCTACCCGGAGTCTTTTTTATTTTCATAAAAATTTCCATCAAATTTTTCATCAAAAAAAGATTTTTCATCAAAAAAAGGGGGATCGAAAGTATGGGAATCAAAAGTATAGGAATCAAAAGTATAGGAATCAAAAGTATGGGGATCAAAAACATGAAGCATAACAAAATATTCCGCCTGGCGGCTGTAGCCTCGCTTTCCTTATTGGTTGTCCTGAGCGGGTGCTCCAAGCAGGCGGGCGAAGAAAAACAGCAGTCGGTGGAGTTAAGGCTGGCCCATTTCTTCCCGGTCACACATCCGGCTGAAACCGAGCTGATCCAGCCTTGGGCTAAGGAGATCAACGCCGCGACCGGGGGGAAAGTCAAGATCACAAGCTACCCCGGTGAGAGCTTGCTGCCGTCGGCCCAGATTTATGAGGGGGTCGTCAGCAAGATCGCCGATATCGGGCTGTCCTGTTTTTCCTATACCCGCGGACGTTTCCCGGTTCTGGAGGTCTTTGAACTGCCGGGGATCATCTATCCGAGTTCCGAGGTGGCCAGCCGGATTGCCTGGGAGGGTATCAAACAGCTGAACCCGCAGGAAATCCAGGATACCAAGCTGCTGATGGTTCTCACAACAGGTTCCGGCGACCTTTTTACCAAAAAAGAGGTCAAGACCCTTGCTGACATGCGGGGACTGGAAATACGGGCGACAGGCTTAAGCGCTAAGACTCTGCAGGCTTTGGGAGCCGTACCGGTAGCCATGCCCCAATCGGAAGCTTATGAAGCTCTGTCCAAAGGGACGGTAAAAGGGAACCTGGGCCCGGTGGAAATACTGAAGGGCTGGAAGCAGGCGGAGGTCACAGAGTATTTGATCAAGACGCCTTTTTTATACAACACGCTGTTTTTCGTCACCATGAACCTGGACACCTGGAACTCCCTTGACGCCCAGACGCAAAAGACGATCGAGGACGTGAGCGAAACATACTTTAACAATGTAGCCTGCGGCTTGTGGGACAAACAAAACGAGGAAGCCTGGCAATATGCTTTAGGAGAGGGTATGAAGGAAGTGACCCTGTCGCAGGAGGAAGCGGACCAATGGATCAAACTGGTGCAGCCGATCCAGGAAGAATATGTGGCGGCTATTAATAAACAAGGCCTGGATGGGCGCAAGATTTTAGATACGGTTAAGGCGCTGGCTGAAAAATACACTAAGAAATAACAGAGGTGCATGAAATTGAAGAAATTTAACGGGCTCATTGAAAAATTAAGCCGCGAAATGGATAGATTGGCCGGAATTTGCGTCGTCGGCATGATGTTGCTCGTGGTGGGGAATATCATCCTGCGCGGGGTCTTTACCAGACCGCTTTCGGGGACATATGAGATCGTCGGGTATTTGGCCGCGCTGGCTATTGGTTTGGCCTTAGCCTTTTGCGGCTTACAGGGCGGGCATATCAGCGCCGATATACTGCTCAAAAAAGCGCCGCCGATGGTCAGGCGTATTACGGGGATAGTTACCAATCTGGCCTTTGCCGTCTTCTGGGGTCTGATAGCCTGGCAAGTGTGGCTTTACGCCGCAAGCCTCAGGCAAACCGGGGTGGTTTCTTCCACGGCCCGGATCCCGGTATATCCCGTCGTTTTTTTGATCGGCGCCGGCGTATTAGCCTTGGGACTTGTTTCGGTTGTTAAGCTCATGGACTTGCTTGCGCAGACCGGCCTGTCGACCCAAACCCATCCGATGGCTGAAACCGGCCTGATGGCTGAAGCGGGGGAAAGCCGATAATATGGATACTGTCGTCGTTGGTTTAGTTGGGGTCATCCTCCTTTTAGGCCTTATCGCCCTGAATATTCCCATCGCTTTTGCTATGGCGCTGGTGGGATTTACCGGCTTCAGCGTCCTCACTTCTGTGACGGTGGGGTTTAATATGGTAGCCAAGGAAATTTTCAATACCTTTTCATCTTATAACCTCAGCGTTATTATCATGTTTACGTGGATGGGTTTTTTGGCTTATTACTCCGGGATCGGCACCAGCCTTTATATCCTGGCCTACCGCCTGATCGGCCATTGGCCGGGCGGGCTGGCCGTGGCGACGCAGGTCGCGTGCGGCATCTTCGGGGCCATCTGCGGTTCCAATACGGCCACGGCGGCCACGATGGGCGCTATTGCCCTGCCGGAGATGAAGAAATATAAATACGACGCTTCCCTTTCCACCGCGAGCATCGCTGCCGGCGGTGTGCTGGGCGTATTGATCCCGCCCAGCGTCATTTTTATTGTTTATGGTATCGCCACCGAGCAATCCATTGGACGGCTTTTTATGGCCGGCATCATTCCCGGCATTTTGCTCATGTTTTTGTACATTGCCGCCGTCATCCTGGTCACTCTCCGCAAACCGGAGTTGGGTCCGGCTGGTCCTAAGGCCAGTTGGAAGGAAAGGATCGAGGCGACCCGCGGGGGACTGCTGGAGGTCATTGTTGTCTTTGCCATTTCGATGGGCGGACTTTTTGCCGGGTGGTTTACACCGACGGAATCGGGAGCCGTGGGTTCCGCCGGGGTTTTAGCTGTTGCGCTGATTGAGAAACGGCTGACACGGGAAAGCTTTAAAAAATCACTCCTGGACACTACCAGGATCACGGCTATGATCATGCTTCTCATTGCCGGCGCGATGATGTTCGGGCGCTTTATGGCAATTTGCCGGATACCTTTTGCGGTGGCTACCTGGGCGGGGGCGCTGGCGTTGCCGCCTTTTGTGGTGTTGCTGATTATTGTTTTTATTTACTTGATCCTGGGCTGCTTTATTGACGCTCTGGCTTTGGTTTTGCTGACTGTGCCGATATTTTATCCCGTGGTCGTCGGAACGTTAGGCTACGACCCGATCTGGTTCGGCGTTATTGTGGTCCTGGTAGTAGCCATGGGTGTAATCACCCCGCCGGTGGGGATGAATGTTTATGTCATTAAGGGCGTGGCCCCTGATGTTCCGCTGGAAACCATTTTTAAGGGTATCTGGCCTTTTCTGGGGGCGGTCATTATTTGTATCCTGATCCTGATGGCATTTCCGCAACTGGCGACTTTCCTGCCGGACCTCCTGATTAATTAATTATGACTATTGTCTTATAAGCATGTGCCTTTGAAAGCTCAGGGAGCTTTCTTTTTTGTTTTTTGAAAATAAGTGAAAAATGCTACTTTTGGGGGATTGACTACTATATATAGTATTGATAAAATAACACCACACAATATATAGTGAAAAGAGAACGTATAGTGAAAAAAGAAAGTTGGGGGGATCTAATGAGTATGGGTGCAAGCGATCTACAGGCCTGGACGCAGGCGAAGATAACGCGTAATGCGCGTGTCGTTTTAGAAAAACGTTATCTGAAACGAAAAAACGGGGCCGTTTGTGAAACGCCGGAAGAGATGTTTTACCGGGTAGCGCAGGTAGTTGCCGGGGCTGAAAAAAGATACGGCAGAACGGAGCAGGAAATAGCTGAGTTAACAAAAGAGTTTTATCTGCTGATGGCTAATCTGGAATTTATGCCTAATTCTCCAACTTTGATGAATGCCGGCCGCGATCTGGGACAATTGAGCGCCTGCTTTGTTTTACCGGTAGAAGACAGTATGGAAGAAATATTTGACGCCATCAAAAATGCCGCGATCATTCATAAATCCGGGGGCGGCACCGGCTTCAGTTTCTCCCGGCTGCGGCCCAAAAACAGTTCTGTGCGCACGACCGGGGGGGTAGCTTCCGGACCGATATCGTTTATGAAGGTTTTCAATGCGGCGACTGAGGCGGTGAAACAAGGCGGAACAAGGCGCGGAGCCAATATGGGCATATTGCGGGTAGACCACCCCGATATCCTGGAATTTATCAACTGTAAAGAAAACAACAAGGAACTGACTAATTTTAATATCTCTGTCGCTGTGACAGACCGGTATATGGACGCCGTCAAGGCCGGGGCGGACTACGATTTGATTGACCCGCATACGGGACAAAGGGTGGAAAGCATATCCGCCCGGGAAGTGTTTGAAGAGATCGTTGACCATGCCTGGAGCAACGGGGAGCCCGGCATAATATTCATTGACCGGATGAATAAGGACAATCCCACCCCCCAAACAGGAATGATCGAGGCTACCAATCCATGCGGCGAGCAGCCGTTGCTGCCTAATGAAGCTTGTAATTTAGGTTCGGTCAATCTGAATCTTATGATTACTGAAAAAGACGGGAAACCTGTGATTGATTGGGACCGCTTGCAAAAGGTTACCTGTTTAGCCACCCGGTTTCTGGACGACGTCATCGACGCGAACATCTATCCGTTGGATATTATTACCGAAACAGTACAGGCCAACCGCAAAATCGGGCTGGGAGTTATGGGTTTTTCCGATATGTTGATTCATCTGCGGACCTCGTATGCTTCCGAAGAGGCGATCGGATATGCCGAAAAGGTCATGCAGTTTATCCAGAAGTCGGCCCGTTTGGAATCGCAGCGTTTGGCGAAGGAACGCGGGGTCTTTCCCAGTTATGAAGGCTCGGTTTACGACGGGGCGGTAGAACTGCGCAATGCCACCTTGACAACGATCGCGCCTACGGGCACGATTTCCATGATCTGCGGAGCGTCAAGCGGAGTGGAACCCCTTTTTGCCATAGCCTACACTAAGACGGTTATGGATGGCACGTCCCTGGTGGAAGTCAATCCGCTGTTTGAAGAATATGCCAAAAAAAACGGGTTTTATTCCCGGGAATTGATGCAAAAGATTGCTCAAAACGGCAGTGTCCAGGGTCTTGCGGAAGTGCCGGGCTGGGTCCGGGAGATTTTTGTCACCGCCCAGGAAATAGAACCCCGGTGGCATATCCGTATTCAGGCCGCTTTTCAAAAATATACGGATAATGCGGTTTCTAAAACGATCAACTTTGCTAATTCAGCGACACAAGAGGACGTGGAGGAGGCTTACACCCTGGCCTATGAACTGGGTTGTAAAGGAATCACGGTGTACCGCGACGGCAGCCGGGATGAGCAAGTATTGACGACCGGGACAAAAGCGTCGGCCGGCGGCGAAGCGGATGGCGCGGAAGCGGCGATAGCCCCGAAAGTGCCTTTTATCCCGGAAGTAAATACGGTGATGCCCAGGCCGAGGCCGACGGTTACAGTGGGCGTTAACGAAAAAATCAAGACAGGCTGCGGAAATCTTTATGTCAATGTGAATGCTGACGACAAAGGGATCTGCGAGGTATTTACCAATACAGGCAAGGCAGGCGGCTGTTCCTCCCAATCGGAAGCCACCGCCCGCTTGGTGTCTATCGCTTTGCGGTCGGGTATCTCCGTCGACGCCATCGTCGAGCAGATCAGCGGGATCCGTTGTCCCGCCTGTATACGGCGTGAAGGGGTCAACGTTACGTCTTGTCCGGACGCCATTTCCAAGGTCATTAAAAAATACATGGATACAGACAGTATTGTTAATAAAAGAACCGTTATGAACAAAGGGCAAGACGGGGTTGACGAGGCCAATAAATGTCCGGAGTGCGGCCATCCGGTCAACCATGAGAGCGGTTGTATCGTCTGTGCGCAATGCGGATATTCAAAATGCGGATAATTTACAGATCGATATCGAATACGGACTTGTTTAAGATCATCGATGAAAGCAGTCAGCAAACATATTACGGCTGCAATCAAACCTGGTATGCTACAAAATGGCAGCGCCTTGCGGGATGCGGCCCTTCAGCAGCCTCTAATATTATATATTATCTCAGTCATAACCCGGCAGTATCCAATTCAGCACAAAGGATTGGCAAAGAAACCTATCTTATGCTGATGAAAGAAATGTGGAAGTATGTTACCCCCACCCTCAAAGGGGTATCTACGACGAAAAGATTTTATAAGGGCGTTCTTTCTTACGCCGATTCCAAGGGACAGCGTATCCAATATGCCAGTTGTGACTTGCCAAAAAAAAAGATGCAGCGTCCTCCATTTCCAGAGGTTTTGCATTTTGTAGAAACAGGAATCACCCAAGATATCCCTGTCGCATTTTTGAATTTATGTAATGGTGAGGTGGAAAACTTTGACCGCTGGCATTGGGTAACGATCATTTCACTTGAATATACAGAGGATGGGAACAGTGCGTTCGTCAGCGTTTTGGATGAAGGGGTCATTAAGAAAATAGATCTGGCCTTATGGTACAATACGACCACGCTGGGTGGCGGATTTGTCTATTTTACCCCTTTACCTATTGATGGTTCCGTTACATAGTCCATAACTTTTTACACAGTCATGCAAATAGCAAATGTTTAGGAGGTGTCCCATAAATAGTGGGATACCTCCATTTTTTGTGGTCGTTGGCTGTGGCTGCTGCCGGGCTTCAATCTCCGGCCGGAACATGCTAAGGGCTTGTAGCGGGGAAAAAAACGACCGGGCTCGGGGTTCGGCCTCCTGCCTCAGCTCGCCCCTTATCTAACTGGTGAGGTAGAACGGATTGTCAATTATGTATTCCTGTAGCCGGCTGTCAAGATAGTCTAATTTTTAGAATTCATAACCGAATCAGGAGCTTCTTTTTCCAGCTTTGATTCAGTCTTCATATCTAGCAACCACATCCCGCCCAGGATCATCATAACTATGTAATGCAATATAAGAATGACCCAACAATAAATGGCGACTACCGGAACGCTACCAACAGTATCCACAGGGAAATTGGAATACATGCTCAAGATGAACAACATGAAGGCTATACCGAGAGCGAGGTAGACTGTATAATACTTTTTTTCCCTTAACTTACGTTTGGGATCGAGGATGTAATGATAGAACACGGCTTCTTCTTTAGCATTCTGAATCGACATCAAAGCCCCTCCTTTTTATATATTTTCCTTAATGGTAGTAGTAGACAGTTTATTTGTGAAGCCTTCGGCTTGCTGACCGCCTAATCCAAATTTCTGCAATATTTCAGGTCTGGTGGATGGTGTAAGCATACTGACGACGATAAAAACGATAGAGCAAACAACGAGTCCCCATATACCGCTGGCAATGTGGAAGGGATTTTTGTTAACAAATGTGGTGATATAGATTGTTATTAAACCTGCTGTCAATCCCCATGTCAGGCCGTATTTATTAGCCTTTTTCCACCATAGGCCCCCGGCCACAACCGGCACGGCTAAAAGATATCCCGGGTATGTCAATTGTATCCCAATAGTAACCAGTTGCCCCATGGGACGAAGCGATATCCAGAAAGAGATGGCAATAACGACAAAGACCATTATACGACCGAAATTAACAATTGATTTTTCGGAGATTTTATTTCGGTATTTTTCTGGCAGCATTTCAGTCATATCCACAGTAAATACGGAGGAAATAAGTAACAGCAAGGAGTCGGCTGTAGACATGGCGGCTGACAACAACCCACCTACCACGATAGCTGCAACTATAGGATGAGTATAGTCGAGGACATAACGGATAATCAGGTTATCTGCTTTGGCGGCTGGCCAGTTTGGGTAGGCGATTACTAAACCGCATATAATTATCAGGGGTAAGCCCACTGTTACAATTACTGTTCCTAATCCACAACCTGTGGCTATTCCGAAACACGTTTTTAGGTCTTTGGCACAATAGTATTTTGTCCATAGAGCCGGCCACAACGGTAAGGAGATAGCCATAACCAGCCCGCCTGTAATCAGTTCAAGAATGTCCATTTTGGGTTGCAGCATATCGGGTTTGACGGCTAAAGCCTGGGTATACAGCGGGTTGAAGCCCCCCGCAAGATATATCATAGTTGCGGCGATAATAAGAGAACCTACCAGTAAAAAAATAGCCTGCATCACATCAGTGTAAGCAACAGCTCTCATTCCTCCGATCGCTACATATGCCGCTAAGACAATAGCGATCATAAAGGTAGCCGCCGGCGTAGACATTCCTGTCGCTTCCTGAATTGCCCAACTGCAGCCCTTCATCTGTATCACAATATAAAAGATTGAAAAATAGACACAAATTATCAGTCCGACCAATAATCTTGCCGGCATATTGGTATCGTATCGGTCAGCGATGAAGTCGGCGGGAGTTACATAGCCATATTTTTTTCCATAATACCATAACTTGTTCCCAAATATAAACATCAATGGATAAGCGAAGATGGCATAATGCATAAAATTGAAGATGGCACTCCCGCCAAAATTATAAACTTGTCCTAATTGACCCATAAATGCAAAGGCGCTAAATGCCGTTGCCATTGCAGTTAAAAAGAGTACAAAAGAGCCTAACGAGCTGCTTGCTACATAGAAATCCTGCCTTGATGCTTCTTTAGATGATTTCATACTGGCATAGATAGATAATGCAAAACATGCTACAAGGTAGAGGGCGGCACAAATCATAACAAAGGTACCTGTTTTCATTTACTGACCTCCTTCAAAAAAATTCAGACGGTTAATAAAGGCGTTAATATAAAGAATAATAAAACCCCGGATCCACCTCCTTTTAAGAAAAATATTTACTAGTTGCGTTTATACTGATAAATTAAAAACTTCCTTGACAGTGCCATAAAGGCATTGGTCTAATTCAGGGCCGGAGAGGGTGGATGTAAACTTGCATAATTCGCTAGCCTGGCTCGCTAAAATGTCCGACCCAAACATGACCCGATGGGCGCCTATTTCTTTAACAAAATTTTTAATTACAAATGCCGGGACCCATGACGGCTCCAAATAAATATTGGGACACTCTTTTGCAGTAATAAGGGCTTCAATACTGTAGATGTAGGCGCCAGCATGTGCCAGGACAATTTTAAGGTGGGGATATTGTTTGGCCCTTGGAATAGCATTGCTTGGCAAGGCAGACGGCGTTCCAATCCCAGTGTGTATAATTACCGGAAGGTTAAATGTATTGGCAGCCTCGAAAACCTTGTCTACTGTTTTATAAATCGGGTTGCAGGCATGACCGTAGGGATGAATTTTTATGGCCTTAAAGCCCAGTTTTACAAGACGTTCAACTTCAGTAAGATAATCTATCTTTTGTATATGTGGATTTAATGATATCACCCCAAAAAATCTCTTGGGGTATTTCTGAGTTAATGCGTAGATCCTATCATGGTCCCCTTTTTCATCCATAGAGCCTGGAAAGGGAAAAATTATGGTTCCGTCAATTTTATTTGCGTTTAAGGTATTTAGCACGTCCTCCTCTGTAACATTGTGGTCAAAAGTATCACAAATACCTAAGTGTTGATGTGCATCAATAATCATTAGTTTCGTCTCCTTTTTAATTTTGTTTTTTGGTCATTCTGTAGTCCCCTTTTTCTATAAGGAACCAATTTTATTTAAAAACTTCTGATTTATGTTTATCGCAACTTTTATGCCAACCGGGATTTTAGGGCTAATCCTGGATAAATCAGTAGAAATAATAAAACATGTACATTATGTGTACATGTTTTTTAACACATGTTAACTTTATAAACATAAAAATCAAACCCTTGCAAAATACAAGCGCGGTTTATGCCCCGTCCCATAGGGACATAATGTGAACCGTGGGTAGTTTGGCAAGGCAGGCAGCAGATCAAGCTGTCTGCCTTTGCTGTTGCTCGCATATTTTCTCGGCTTCTTCAGCGAATGCGCCAACAACGCCGATGTCACGGTAGCGGATGACAATCTTCTGCTCCGCCGTTCTGGAGTACCGTTCCCCTCGTTCACCAACCTCAATCCGCTCGATAAAGAGGTTCAGAAGCTCGCCGGTCAGCTCGTCAATTTCGGTATAGCGGTTGGCTTTGACCGGCTCGGCGGGTAAATCCCCGACCTCGGCGCTCCGTGGCCACAGGTTGGCACACAGCGCGACACAGGCGGTTATGCCGATTCCGATGATATGCTTTTTCACTTGACCATCTCCTTTCAGCAACAGACATTACCACAGCTTTTCGAATATAGCTACCGATACACGGAATATATTTCTTAAACTTGAAAATTTCCTGTTCAGGAAGTATAATGAGAAGAAAAGCGCAAGAGGGATGGTCATGGATTACATCAGCGTGAGGGAAGCCGCGGAGAAATGGGGTATCACAAGCCGGATGGTCAATTACCACTGTGTAGCCGGACGAATCGAAGGCGCGCAGAAGATCGGCAATATGTGGGTGGTTCCAAAAGACGCTCCCAAGCCCGACGACGGAAGAAAGCGCCCGAAAAAGTCATCCCTGCCCCAAGTGAGGTGAGCGGCAAGTATGCGTCCGGAAACAATCGAATTTCATAAC
>DHRG01000005.1:15240-28249 GCA_002408285.1 Peptococcaceae bacterium UBA5318
CCTGCCGGTCCGGGCTTTTGTCCGGGCTGGCAACCAAGCCCCCTATCACTGGCACGACGCCCTTGAAATTGTGCAGGTCCTGAAAGGAAGCGTCAATATCAGCATGGGCAACGATGAGCAACCGCTGCGGGAGGGCGATATCGCCATTACGAACATGGGCGAGATCCACCGTATGACCGGCGACGCGGACAACGAAATCCTGTTCCTGCACATCGACGCCGACTTCTGCCACAGCGTCCTGCCGGACCGCTACTTGTTCCTTTTCTGCTGCTCTCCCTACCATGGGGACCCGGAGCCGGAAAAGTATGGTATCCTCAAGGACTACATCGCCCGGCTGGTCGCTTTGCTGGCCGAAGGTCCGCAGGCTGCCGACCGGAACGCCGTGGAAAAGCTCTTGAAGGAAATGCTGGTCTACACTGCGTACAACTTCGATTTTTTACGCTGGGGCTTCGGCACCGAATCCTTTGATGAAAAGCGCGTGGCAAGGCTCCGGCAGATGGCAAAGTACACCACCAGCGACGCAGAGGTGCAGATGGGCCTGACGGCGCTTGCCGCCGAGCTGGGCGTGAGCCTCCAGCATCTCTCCGCCGACATCAAGGATAAGTTCGGCATGTCCTTTCAGGAGCTGCTTTGCTACGGCCGGTGCGAGCGCACGGCAAGGCTGCTGCTCGGCGCCGACATGCACATTGTAGAGATTGCATTGGACTGCGGTTTCTCCGATGTTAAATACCTCATCAAGTATTTTCGGCGCTTCTTTCACACCACGCCCTCGGACTTCCGCAAGCTCCACCGGGCGGACGGCGCGGCCCTTGCCCGACAAGCGCAATACAGCGACATGCCTCTCGGCCATGCCGTCCGGCATCTGTCGGCGGCTGACGAAGATCACATAGAGTAACCGAATTGAACAGACACAAAAACCCGCTTAACCGCGGGTTTATTTTTTTGAAAAAACCTGACTTTTTTTCCTCCGACCTTAATAATGTCAATGCGCCGCCTTTCCAAATGCAATAGAGTTATGGCAACAAGGAAAGGAAGGTGATGATGAATGTACCCGGAAATCATTGAATTTACGGAAAACAAACCCGTCATAGCCAAGGTAGCGCGGATTGATGAATACCCCTACCACTGGCACAGCAACCTGGAGATCATCCTGGTGCTGGAGGGCAAGGCGGAGGTTACCCTGTGCGGCGAAACCCACCTGTTAAAAGAAAACGAGGTCGCCGTCGTCAACGTGGACGAAACGCACCGAATCAAAAGGAACGGCAGCACAAACCGGCTGCTGCTTTTGCAAATAGACCCGGCTTTCTGCGGCAGCGTTGATCCTGATTTTACCTATGTGCTTTTTCAATGCTGTTCCACTTACCACGAGGCCGAAGTGCCCGAAAGATACCGCGCTTTGAAAGAACACATCGCCCGGCTGGTGCAGCTTCTCCCGGACGATGAAGCCGGCCCATACGATGAAGCCGTCGTAAAAGCCCGCCTTACGGAGCTGCTGGCCTATATGACCGACAACTTCGATTATTTGCGCTACGGCGCGGGGACGCAGCGGATCAGCGACCGGCAGGTGCATCGGTACAGGCAGATTTACGAATATGTCCGCCGTAAACCGGTAGAGCGCAACTCCCTCGCGGAGCTGGCGAAGGACGCGGGGATTACCCAACAGCATATGTCCAACGACATCCGGGAGAAATACGGGTATTCCCTGCGGGAGCTGATTTGCAGCGGTTATTGTATGCAGGCGGCCCGGCTGCTGCTCTCCACGGACAAAATGATCTATGAGATTTCACCCGAATGCGGATTCTCTGATCCCAAATACCTCATCAAGAGCTTCAAGCAGTTTTATGGCTGTACACCCTCCGAATTCCGCATAAGGCACAAGACCGGAGCCGAAGGACTGGCGGCGCGTACACGGTTTGAGGATTTTCCTCTGTCCTCCGCAAAAAAAATTTTTGTTTTATTCCCAAACCTTAAAAGTGTCAATGCCTCATTAGGAAAAACCATATAAAATGGAATTTGTTATAGGACACCAGACCCTACGGCTAAGACCGGGGTTGCAAAATATTTTAGATTAGGAGGACGAGTACAGTGAAACACTTGTTTCGGAAAACAACAGCCCTGCTCTTGACGATCTGCATGATCGTCGGCATGACGGGCCTCCCGATAACAGCTTACGCGGAGGGGCTTGACAGCGGTGACGGCGACGCGGCCACCGTTGCCGCCGATAAGGATGCCCTTGCCATTGGCTTCGCAGGGGACGACAGCGCGGAGGGCGTGACCGGGAATCTTACCTTGGTGACGACCGGCGCTTCGGGGAGCAGCATCGCGTGGCTATCCGGCAACACGGATGTGATTACCAATGACGGCACGGTGACGAGGCCAGCCATCGACGCCGAGGACGCGGAAGTCATCCTGACCGCTACGATCACCTGCGGTGAGGCAAGCGACACCAAGGAATTCACGGTGACGGTGCTCAAAGAGGAAGGACTGCATATGCTGCTCGGCCCGATGTCCACTGTGGTATGGGAGGGCGACGGTCTAAGCGAGGCCACGGCTTTTCAGGTATCGTCGGCGGAGCACCTTGCGGATATTCCCAATCAGGGATTGGGCGCTCACTATATCCAGACAGAGAACATCGTCCTGCCCACCGTGGCCGCAGGCGAAAGCAACTGGACGCCCATCGGGGATAGCAGCAGTGGAGACAATACCACTCGATTTACCGGCACATACAACGGCAACAACAAGACCATATCCAACCTGACTATTGATAGCGACATAATACGATATATGGGCTTGTTCGGATATGTCGGCATCGGTGGGACGCTGGAAAATATTACTCTTGAGAATGTCAATATCAATTCTTCCAGAAGTAATCCATATGTTGGAGGATTAGCCGGATATAACAGAGGAAATGTCACGAATTGTAGTGTTTCTGGAAGTATAACCGCTACTGAAAGCGGTGCCTATATAGGGGGACTGGTCGGTGGTAGTTCAGGGGGAACCATTGATAATAACAGCAGTTCCTGCATCGTAACCGGTGGCGAAAATGTTAGCAATGCTGTTGGTGGATTGATTGGTTATTCCTCCTCAACGAACATAACAAACAGCCATAGCACCGGAAATGTAACAGGATCGAGTAGCGTAGGCGGGTTAGTCGGTGATTCTTATGCAGGAAACATAACAACCTGTTACAGCACCGGCAATGTGACCGGAACACCATATTATGGAGCAATAGGCGGGCTGGCAGGCTATGCCTCGGGAACTATTACCGAATGCTACAGTATCGGAAATGTGAATGGTGAACCATCCATTTCAGGTTCAACAGGAACATATTCTGCAGGCGGGCTTGTCGGCCAATTTTCAGGAAGCATGACCAATAGCTATAGCACCGGCAACGTCATACTGTCAGATAGCCACAATGATACCTATCAGGGAGGTTTTATTGGAAGTGTTTTTACCAACAGCGCAATCATTGAAAACTGCTACAGCACCGGCAATGTAACCAACGACAAACCTTCCGGCGGTGTCACAATGGGAGGCTTTATCGGCTCTACTCGTAGCAGTATGGGCACCATCTACAATCCAACCGTCACAAGCAGCTATTTCCCTGATACGATGGAGGTAGGCACCTACGGGAAGGGTACGCCTCTATCAGCGACGGAGCTAATACAGCGGGCCAGTTATTCCGGCTGGGACTTTGATGCCGACTGGAAGATTGGCGAGGGCGCTGCAAGCCCCACCCTGCGCTGGCAGCCGTGGACGCCGGACGAGCGGATCACCGCGGCCTATGACGCGCTTGCTTGGGACGATATAAAGGACACGAATACTTTAATAACCGAAGTAACCGCAGACCTTGACCTAATCGAAACAGGCGCGCAGAGCACAAGCATTTCATGGAGCGCCGCTCCCGCAGGCTTTATAGACATCAGCGATGGTTCGGTCAAAACGCCCCTGCTTTCGCAGGGAGATCAGACCGTCACGCTGACCGCCACCATCGGCTACGAGGGCGGTACGGAGCAGACAAAAGACTTTACCCTGACCATCAAATATGTGCCCGTTACATGGGTGGGCAACGGCGATGCAGACAGTCCTTATGAGGTATCGTCCGCGGCGCATCTTGACGAAATCCGCACAAAGGGCATGGACGCTCACTACATCCAGACCGAAAACATCGACCTGACAGGCATCAACTGGACGCCCATCGGAGCTGGCTCGTTCAGCGGTACCTATGACGGCTTGGGGCATACCATATCCAACCTGACCATTGACAACAGTACCCTACAATATGTGGGCTTGTTCAGCCGGATAGAAAACGAAGGAGTACTAAGAAATATCCAGCTTGCAAATATCGAAATTACCGCTCTGGAACTTGAAGATGAAGTAAATGCAGGCGCTCTGGCGGGAAGCAACTCCGGGAGCATCACGGGCTGCAACAGTACCGGAACAATTAGCTGTGCCCTGAATCCATCTTACTATATAGGGGCGTATATAGGTGGTTTGGTTGGGAGAAATGGCGGAACGCTTGAGGACAGTTACAGCGCCGTCGAGGTTGATGTCGGGGCCGCTGGTTTTCTTGATATGCTTATTGGCGGGCTTGCCGGTTTCAATGATGGGGAAATTGTCCGCAGCTATAGCTCCGGCAGCGTCACTGTCAACGCAACTGCTGTCAATCCGGGACGATATGTAAATGTAGGCGGACTGGTTGGCATTAACGACGACTCCTTACTAAATTGCTACAGCATCAGCGACGTTACCGTTGATGCAGCCGCTGACGCGACAAGTGCCGCGGCAGGTGGTTTAGCGGGCATGAATTATGAAGATATAACCAATTGCTACAGCACAGGTCTTGTGTCTGCGACAGGTGGTGCAACCGCAGGCGGTCTGATTGGGGTAAATTTCGGAACGTCTGTCAGCAACAGCTATTACCTCGATACAGCGGGCACCTCCGCAGGCGGCGATCCCTTGACCGAGGCGCAAATGAAGCAGTGGGACAGCTTCGAGGGCTGGGATTTCGATACCGTCTGGAAAATCGGGCAGAACATATCCTATCCCACTCTGCAATGGCAGACGTGGACAACCGACGAGGAAATCACCGCAGACCTTATCGCGCTTGACTGGACCGATATACAAGGCACTAACGGCGCGGAAAGTGACGTAACCGCGGCCCTTGTGCTTATTACATCGGGTGCGCGAGGCACAGCCATCGCGTGGAGCGCCGATCCCACGGGCTATATCAATACCGGCGGCGGCACACTCTCAAAGCCCTACACCGACGAGGTAGCCGTCACCCTGACCGCCACCGTCAGTAAAGGCAGCGGAACGCCGCAGACAAAATCTTTCAGCCTGACCATCAAGCCGCTGACGCCGGATGAAGCCATCACGCTGGATAAGGATACCCTGACATGGGATATCATCAAAGGCACAAACAGCGCGGAAAATAATGTGATGACAGCTCTTGTCCTCCCGACAACCGGAACCAGCGGCACGACGGCAATCACATGGAGCGTTGATCCCACAGGCAATATTGACCCCGCCAGCGGCGCGGTTACAAGGCCCGGTCGCAGCCAGGGCGACAAGACCGTCACCCTGACCGCCACCATCAGCAGGGATAGCGGAACGCCGCAGACCGTGGATTTCACCCTGGTGATTAAGGCCGAAAGCGGCGGCGGTGGCGGTGGTTCCTCCGGTGGAGGCAGCTCCGGCGGCGGCGGCAGCGTCACCATACCGCCCGAAAAGAAGCCGGACCAGCCGCTTGTGACCAGCGCGGAGCTTACGCCCACGGTAGATAAAAACGGCCTTGCCAGCGCCTCCGTCCCGGATCAGGCCATAAAGGACGCCATTGCAAAGGCCCAGGAGGAAGCGAAAAAGCAGGGAAAAACAGCAAGCGGCATCGGCGTTTCCCTCGATGTGAAAATGCCGGAGGGCGCAAGCTCACTGAGCCTCACCCTCTCCCAATCCGCACTGCAAAGCCTGGTCAACGGCAATGTGCAGAGCCTGGAGATCGGCGGTGGCATCGCCTCCCTGAACCTGGACCTGGACGCCCTCAAGGAAATCCAGAAGCTGAGCACGGGGAGCGTGACTATCACCATCAAGCCGGTGAAGAACCTCTCCGCGGCGGCTAAGAAGCTCATCGGCGCAAGGCCGGTGTACGATGTGACCGTCAGCTACGTCAAGGACGGCAAGACTGTGAACATCACCTCGCTGGGCAAAGGCAACGCCATCCTCTCCTTCCCCTACACACCGGGCAAGAACGAAGCCGTAGGCTGGCTGTTCGGCGTATATGTGGACGGCAGCGGCCAGGCGACCCGCATCAGCGGCTCCGCCTACGACGCGAACAGCCGGAGCATCATCCTCTCCGGCAACCACTTCTCCGTCTATGGCGTGGGCTACACGGCTCCCACGGAGAAGTACACCGACATCGCCGCCCATTGGGCCAAGGAGAGCATCGACTATGTGGTGGGGCGCGGACTGTTCAGTGGAACCACCGATACCAAATTCTCGCCCAACACGGCGATGGATCGCGGGATGCTCGTTACCGTCCTCGGCAGGCTGGCCGGCGCGGACGTGAGCGCCTATAAGACCAGCAGCTTCAGCGATGTGGCGGTGGGCAAATATTATCTGCCCTATGTCGAATGGGCGTATAAGAAAGGCATTATCAGCGGCATCGGCGGCGGCAAGTTTGCTCCCGAAAGGGCCGTCACCCGCGAGGAAATCGCCCTGATCCTGCAAAACTACGCCAAAGCCACCGGCTACACCCTGCCTGTTACCCGCGAGGCCATCACTTTCGCGGACAACAGCAGCATCGCCAGCGCCTATGCCAGCGCGATCAGAGCCATGCAGCAGACGGGCATTATGGTAGGCGGCAACGGCAACAAATTCAATCCCAAGGCCGGAGCCACCCGCGCCGAGGTCGCGGCCATGCTCCACCGCTACGTCAAGCTGACCATCGACCCCGCCACAGCCCAGGGCTGGGCGCTGAACGACGACGGCCGGTATATGTACTACAAGGACGGCAAGCCCGTCACCGGCTGGCAGACCATCGACGGCGTAAGGTATCATTTCTACAGCACAGGCATTTTACAAACCGGCTGGGTGAAGGACGGCAATAACTGGCGCTATTACTCCGGCAACAAGGCGCTCACCGGCTGGTGGGACATCGGCAGCGAAACCAGCAAGAAACGGTATTACTTCGATACGAATGCCGTCATGGTATCGGGCAAATGGCTCCAGATTGACGGCAAGTGGTACTACTTCTACTCTGACGGCAGCCTCGCCGTAAACACCAAGATCGATGGCTACGAGGTGGACGAAAACGGCGTGAGAAAAACAGAATAAGGCTTTCTGAATAGCAACAAGCCCGCAGGATTCAGCCTGCGGGCTTGTTGCTTTAAATCTTCCGTATCGGTTTGTGGTATGGTTCAATAAGTTTCCCTATTAAACCGTGCCTTTTACCCCCAGTTTGTTATTATCCTATCAAATTATTTTTTTCTTTCAGTTTCTTCCAGAGGGTTGTGCGGCTTAGACCAAGAAGCATTGCCGATTGAACTTTATTTCCCTTCATTCTTTTTAGTACTTGCTGAATCAATTGTTGCTCCATATCTTCCAGGGTATTAAGACGAACGTTTATACTGTCTTTATCATAAGCCTTGTTTTGGTCATTTTTATCATCTTTTCTTTTATCAATATATTCTTTGACGTAGCTTACATCCGATACAAATTGTTGTTGATTGATAACAATATAACGCTCACATAAATTTGCCAGTTCACGTACGTTGCCCGGCCAGGAATAACTCATCAACAGGTTGGTTGTAGTTCCGGTAAAGGCGTTAGCGGCGTCATATTTATTAGAAAATAATTCGAAATAATATTTTATCAACAAGGGGATATCATCAACCCTTTCCCTCAACGGGGGCAGACTCAGATTCAGTACATTAAGCCTGTAATACAAGTCGTCACGAAAAAGTTTTTCCTGTACTAACTTATTTAGGTCTTCATTGGTAGCCGCAATAATACGCACATCGACGGGAATAACACGTTCGCCCCCTAAACGCAAAACCTGTTTTTCCTGGATAACCCTCAAAACCCTGGCCTGGAGCATTAACGGCATTTGATTGATTTCATCCAGAAAAATAGTCCCGTTATGGGCGAGTTCGAACAGTCCCGATTTGCCACCTTTTTTCGCTCCTGTAAAAGCTCCTTCTTCATAACCCATGATCTCGCTTTCCAGCAAGTTCTCAGGAAGAGCGGCACAGTTTACAGCCACAAAGGGTCCATTCTTTCTGGGACTATAATTATGGATACTCTGGGCAAATATCTCTTTGCCGGTCCCCGTTTCGCCTTCAATCAAAACCGTTGAATCAACTCTGGCATAGGCCTTGGCCTTTTCCACGGTTTTCTTCATCAAAATACTTTCGCCGATGATGTTGGAAAAATTATATTTTGCAGTCAGACCAAGGGTCTGCAGTTTCCGATATTTATGTTCCAACTGCTCAATTTTGGCGGCTTCCTGGAATGTGCCGACAGCCCCGATAATGGTTCCTTCGTTTAGAATCGGTTGACGTGTTGTGAAAAGCTTCGTTTTCTTATATTCCCGAAGCTCATCAACCCACTTTACGCCTTTTTTGTAAGTGTTTACCCAACTTGGATCCAGCGTGACTTGTTCAATGTTTTTGCCTATTATTTCTCTTCCTGTAACGCCAAGTAACTCTATCGCCCGATTGTTACAAACGGTAATAATCCCCTCCTGATCGGTTGCCACAATAGCATCGGGAAAAAGATTAAGGATTGTTTGCAGTTCCTGCCTCTGGTTTCTTTCTTTTCTGCTATATTCAAGGACTGATTTAGCCTTGTCAATGGTATTTTGTATAGTTTCCGTTCCCAAACATAACAAGTGGCAGTTTAACCCCATTTTCCTTATATAGCCCTGGGTCGTAGGACCGCCAATAAACCATTGAAAATTTCTTTTACCTAGACTTTCAACCAGTTTGCGAATATCTTCTTCATCATCAAAATAAAAAATAGAAAGCTGATTCTTGATAAACGGCTGGATCCTATCGGGATAAATATACCCCGAAGAATGGATGATCAAGGCCAGGGGCTGATTAACCACTCCATAGGTTTCCTCAAAAAACTTTATATTCTCAAGGAGATCATAGTAAGTGTTATAGGCTTTAATAACCGGTATATTTACGAATTTTTCAATATATGAGGCGGTACCCACAGTACTGATGAATATTTTTATTTTTCCTTTGGCTTCCAGCTCCATAGCAAGTTGTCCCGCCTCATGTATTGGGACTTCTTCAAACATGCTGGTTTCTTTTAAATTTAATAATTCCTTGTTTTTAAGCGTACCCCCTATTATCAGCGCAATCTCTTTCATTTTTACACGTCCCCTAATTTTGCTATATTATGTCTACACTTTATTATACGCTTCCTAATTCGAATAATCCTCTCATGGTCAACCGGGGAAGCCTAACACTTTAAAAGAGTTTTATCAGGTACAAAACCCCAATGATGAGCGGCTGGTGGACGAGATAGACGGCCAGGGTGTGCCGGCCAGGGGTTAAACCCAGCAGAAAGAAAATCCAGCGGTTAGGGGGCGGAAGGCTTTTTACATTCCTATAACCCCTTAAGTAGCAGGTTCTTATAGGTCTAAAATCAAGCCGCCCGTTTATGGGTGGTATTGTGACTAAAGTTAGCAGGTTTTCTTATTTAATCAATTGTACTGGACTTATTTTAGTTATATTTTTTTTAGCAGCTAATACTGTTGACAACGATAAATACAATAAAACAACAAGCATCCACACCAACAATAGATATGTTCTATCTTGAAGTGTTAGAAGGTTTAACCAATCTCCACTTAAACTATTGATCTTAGGATCTATTATTAATTTTGCGATTATCATTGACAATAAATATCCAGCGCCAAATCCACCCAAAAGCAAAATAAGATTTTCAAATAATAATAATGCAGATATATGATTAGATGAATATCCTACCATTTTATAAATTGCGATTTCATGATAACGATCGTCTAGGGACTGGCTGATATTAATTCTAATAATCAAGGTCATAAACAATATAATCATCACCAGTACAACACTCATACCCGTCTTAATCATGTTTAACATTTCCTTATCTATAACAGTGCTAGAATCTCTCTCAACGGCTCCAATATCTAAATTTTCAATCTCCGCAAGAACTTTTTCAACTATCCTATAATCCTTCACCGTAATAATAAATGCATTAGCTTGCTCAGTATCCTTTTCGATTGATTCTATACCTGAAATGCCATTTAATATTTTTATATGGCTACCGGTATCTTTTAACAATTTACATTGTCTGTAATGTTTTACTTCTTCTGCGCTATTCAAATACTGATCAAAAGAAAAGTATAGTTTACTCCAATAAGTAATAACCGATATAAGTAATGTTAGGCAGATTATAAATATAAGCCCATAAATCAAATTACGCTTAAAAGTAGCTTTAATATTCATTATTGCCAGTTCTATCAGCCTGATTTTCATTATTGATCACAACCTTTACTGATAGCAAACTTTGGTTCTACTGAAACCGCCGCTTTAATCCCATAAATACTTCCCAATAGGGACACAATTATACACAACCCCAAAGCTGATAACACATAACTTACAGCAAAGCTAATTTCCATTTGCTTAAGGTAAATTGAAGCATGAGAAGCCATAAACAAATTAAACCCTCTAATAAAAACATAGCTAATAATATAGAAACTAAAAAAAACGATTACGCCAACACCTGTAACTTCCAATAATAGATTTGTAACTATTTGAAGATTGCGATACCCTATTGCTTTATAAATTCCTATTTCACTGGCTCTTTGTTTCATTGATTTATAAAACATCAACATCAGCATAATTAAGCTGACAATAAACAAAGACACCCCTAAAAGCTTACCTAACCAAGAGATTAGATTATTCATTCGAGACCAGGATCCGGGCAATCCTTCTCTGAGTAAGGTAAGGTTCTTTATTTTAAAGAGCTCATCCAGTTTTTTTTCAACACCAGGAACGTTCTTGATTTCGTCTACCATCACGAAATAAGGTATCGCCTCATTAGGAGTGGGTTTAGGATATGTATTAGCTTCTACAATTTGTTGAACTTCCTTTACATCATTATACGGAAGTATTACAAAGCAGCCTGGTGTCGTTCCTCTAACATTATCGTATGTCCCTATTACTTTAAAAGAATAGGGAAAGGCTCGATCCCTCACATATTGGTGGTTCACCACGTGGTAGGTATAATATGTTACTTCTATGGTTTGCCCAATTAATGAAGTTCCATCAATATATTCTAACTGTATGTTCCATTTTTCCAAATCATCGGTTCTATCCATAGAAAAGTATTTGGGCACTAATCCTACCCGTGTTTCCCCTTCCCGAAACCAGCGGCCATCCAGCAGATATCTTTTATCATAGTGTCTGTCAAACTCCATTAAAATGTCCCCAAAACTATTTTTTGAGCTATCAAATCCTTCCGGCATAAAGCTTGCAGCATTCTTTACATCGCTGGTTTGACCGCGTACTTCCGGGAAGTAATCTTGAATACGCGGTTCATCTTTAACGATATCTTTCATCATATTTAAAAACTTCGCCTCCGATTGTTTGGGACAAATTACTTGAATGTTTCTCATGGCTGGAGTTTGGGGGATACTGTCAAAATACTGAATAAATGAGGTTGTTATAGCTCCGGTGGTCATAATCAGCATAGTTGCCATCCCCATAACAAGACTATTTTTCATCCATAATTTGCGTCTTGTTTTTATGCTGGCCCAAATAATCATTATGCGGTGTCTAAATCTCATAAGCCACCTCTTTTAACCTCCCCTTGGACATCTCGAAGGCATAATCAGCAAATTTAAGTACTTCATCATTATGAGATACGACAACAACAGCTTTACCCTCAAGAGATAACTGCTTCAGAATCTTTAACACCATTAGTTCGTTATCTTTATCAAGATTGCCTGTAGGTTCATCAGCCAAAATGCAATCGGGATTATTAGCCAAGGCACGGGCGATGGCTACTCGTTGCTTTTCGCCACCAGATAGTATATTAGGATAATGGTTTACCCGCTCACCAAGTCCCAAATCATCCAATATCTGAACAGCTCTATCTTTTAGATTGTGGCCTTTCAACTCAGGGTTTATAAACATGGGTACCATAACGTTTTCAAAAGCTTTGAAGGTTTCGTTCAAGTAAAACTCCTGAAAAACAAATCCTATCTTTTTCATTCTTATCAAAGATTTTTCTTTATCCGTCATATTTAATATATTGATATCATCAACCATCACTGAACCTTCGGTTGGATTATCCAATGTTCCCAATATATTTAAAAGGGTGGTTTTTCCTGAGCCGGAATGGCCTTTAATGGCATAGAAACAGCCCTCTTCAATTTCCAGACACACATCATCAACTGCTTTGATATGATTATACATTTTGCTAACTTGGGAAAGAGTTATCTGTTTCACAATATATTACTCCTTCTTATTATTATGTTTTAAGTAAATTTCCCAGGGCATCTGGCGATGCCCTGAGAAATTTACTTGTTTAATTGCTGGACATCGTTACATTATTAGATGTCCAATAAGTGTCACAGTCCAGATAACGATTAGAAAAATAGTAATAGAAATTGCCATCGGTTTGATTATATGTAGGCATAGAATATGTTGAACCAATATACTTAATATTTAATTGTGAAGCGTTCTTTTGAGTATCACCACCGCCACTGGTCTTATACAAATATACATTACAATAATTGTTGTTGCTTTGAGAATCAGTTCTTGTGCTTAGGTAAATATCAATATTATGTGATGTTCCAACATAACTTCTGGTTGCACCTGTTGCAGTACTGTTTCCTGACAATGAAAGGGTTGATGAGTAAGTAGTCGCAATAGCCACAGTACTAAAAACTGCCAACACCATAGCACTTAGAATAATAGATACAGTTTTTTTTCTCATTTTAATCTCCATTCTGCCG
>DHRG01000002.1:0-2153 GCA_002408285.1 Peptococcaceae bacterium UBA5318
TGTAGCTGCTAATCTAAACTGACTATAAATAGACGGTATTAAATGTCTTGAAATTGACGGACATGGAGACCGGAAACTTTTCGGAAGGTAAAAGTGCAGGGGGAAATCAGGATAATTCCCCCTGCACGACACGCTTCACCATATGGTCATCAATAATTTTATGTCCGTTTTGGGCACCGTAAAGCAAGCAGTGGGTGCAGACCTTGTTAATGAGCCGTGCGGTACCGCTTGAAAACCTGTATATTTCATCAATGGCTCCGTCTGAAAAGATGTCCCTGTCAGCTCCCGCATACCCCAGATGCCGTTTCACATATTCCCCGGACTGTGCCCTGTCTAAATGGCCTAACTTGCACTGAAGATCGATCCTCTGCCGGACAGCGGCGTAGGACTGAAGCCGGAACCTTTCCCAGAGTTCATTCTGGCCGACTAATATCAACGCCATGGGGCTTTGCGCATCCATTTTAAAGTTTAGAAGAAATCTGACCTCCTCAAGCATCTCCTTATCCAAAAGATGGGCCTCGTCAACGACAACCACCGGGAGAAGTCCGTGTATACCACGCATCAGTTCGATTTCCTTATGAAGTTGCCTTTTTGCGTCACCCCGGTAGAATTTGGCCTCACAGCCCAATTGTTCCAAAAGGCCCTTGTAGAAGTGCCGGGGTGTCAGCTTGGAATCGGCAAGATACATCACCATATACTTTGAGGCATCCAAATTGTCTTTGAATTTACGAATAATGGTGGTCTTACCGGTGCCGCAGTCTCCGGTCACGACGGCAAACAGCTGCCTTTTTGCCGCATATTCCAGCCTGCCAATAATTTCCTCCAGAAGGATTGACTCATACAATTCATTTGTAGGGATATCCCGTGAAAAAGGCGTCCTGTTTAATCCGTAGAAGTCTTCAAACATTTGTCTCAGCCCTCCTTCTTCACTGTCCGGTAAGAAACGGCATGTGCCATTTGTTCTTTGCGTTCATGATTCTTTTGTTTCACAGCGGCAAGAAGTCTTGAATATTCTGTCATCTCGATCTGGGTGTATTCCGGAAGCTTTGGACGACGTCCGGCCCTTGGCCCAATAACTAATTCATGGACCTTAAATGGTTTGTGCCCATCATGTTCAATGGTTAGCTCGCTGATATCGGCTGGATCGTAAACCACATCCACCTTACATCCGATAAATTGTAATCCGACTTCATATTTCTTGCTCATAAAGCTGATGCAGCCGGCCTTGTCGACCTTTCGTCCCTCACAATGCAGAAAGGCTTTCGTAATATCTTCAGGGGGTGGAAACTTCAAGGCTTTACTATCGCCTTGGTATGCTTCCAATGGGCTTTTACCCTGTAATGCCGAGTGGGGCTTATTCTGATAGCATTCGGAAAGCCAGACATCAAAAAGTTCATTTAGCTTGTCAAGCGTTTGGGGTTTTTCCAGGGTGACTTCTGCCAGGAAGGAATCTACCACCCGATTAAAGCGTTCAACCTTTCCGGTCGCTTCCGGCGAATACGGCCTGGCAAAGAGAAGCCTGATTCCAAGCTTTGAGCACATTCGCCTCATCCATTTGGTTCGATACTGTTTTCCGTTGTCAAAATACGCGGCTTCTGGTACTCCATGTTTTAAAATCGCCTGTCGGAAACAATCTTCCACTATGACCTGGTCCAATACCGGATAAAACTGCCCATGAAGTACATATCGGGTAGCGTCATCCACAAATGTGACCAGGTATACCTGCTTCTTCGCTCCTCTAGCGCCGATGGGAAGATAGGGGCCAAACTTAATGTCTGAATGCCACAATTGATTCCGGTGCCGCTGCTGAAACCGCCTGGCTGCCACCCCGCTATCGGCATACATACGCATATGCCGGGTGCTGTACCCTTTAGCCGCCAGTTTTTCCTGAAGGGTGCTGCGCTTCACCTGCCCCGGCTGTATCCGTCCCTCCAATTCAAGGATCTGAATGATCTGCGTTACGCTCCTGGCAGGAACCTCCCGCCTTAACAGGATGGCTTGCTCAAGAATATGTACCGGTATGGCCTCTTCCCTTTGATGACGCCCTCTATCCCGGGGCTTTAATCCTTCAAATCCTTCTTTGCGATATTTTTCAAGATATCGCCGCAAGGTTCGTTCCGATAAACCTGTTTGTTCTCGGATGCTCTCCCTGA
>DHRG01000002.1:2343-3157 GCA_002408285.1 Peptococcaceae bacterium UBA5318
GCTAATGATTCCGCCTTTTTCTGATCCTTCATGTCAAATCCTCCTCGTTTCGTTTTGACATGAGTTTATCCTTTTATCTTTAGGCCAAAAAGGCAGAACGGGTATGCACCCAATTATTTGAATTTACGACAGGCCGGACAACACGGGCCAGCCAACCTTCGGCATCTCCTACATAATGCCATAACCTATGGAGCAAGGATATTCGCCCGCAGAAATCTCTTAAAGAACTTTTCCCAAAACTTATCGCAATGGATCTTAAACAGCCATAAAAATGGTCTGCGGTTTGTTTAAACCATTTTTTCCATCTTAAAAGCGTGGATTCTTCGGCAGGTACCGCCTCATTCTCTTTGTCCGTAATTACCGATTCAATACACTTGCTGCCGTATCTCTTGTAGGGAACAATGATATCTGGCAATTCATGATGTACTTTATTGCATTTTTCGCAGCGCAATCTTCGAATCCGTAAGTTTTTGCTTCCTTGACTGTCAAAGTATTTCCTGATCCGGCTTCCGATGCATTTTACCTTTCCACTGCAGCAGGGGCAGAAGTTCTCTTCTTCCTTGCTCCTAACGAAAAACCCCTGTTTGGGTATTTTCAACGAGCTCATAATCTGATATCATTATCATGGTTTAGGATTTATTAAGACGCTCTTGGTGTTACTGCTCATTACAGTGCCACATAAAAACAAGGGCGTCTTACCCTTTCTTGATTAATATGATAGGGTCATTATATCCATCATTTTCCGGTCAGGCAATACCGTCAGCTTTTTTTCTTTTTAGATTAGCTGATACAGGGCAGGGATTATCGTTTATTT
>DHRG01000026.1:0-10474 GCA_002408285.1 Peptococcaceae bacterium UBA5318
CCCCATAATATATCCGGCGGGCAAGGTGAACGAAATGGAATCCAGCGAGAAGTCATGATAGGTTTTACAGAGGTTTCTGACCTCCAAAGCACTATTCATAATGGTTTCCCTCCATAGTAAATTCAAGCAGCTTATGCAGTTCTTCGCGCGAGATTTTGGCGATTTTCGCCGCCCCAATGGCGATACTAAACCCGCTCTCAATTTTGCGGAGCATTTGCTCTCTTACAAGTTCGCTGTCTACCGACGACACGAAACAGCCTTTGCCTTGCACGTTGTAAATATAGCCCTCTTGCTCCAACTCAGAGTAAGCTCTTGTCGTGGTGACGACACTCACCTTCAAGTCGGCGGCAAGCTGACGTATCGAGGGCAGCGTATCGTCGGCGTGAAGCCCGCCGCTCAGAATCGCCTCTTTAACCTGCTCCTTGATTTGCTCGTATATCGGAACGCCTGATGAGTTTCTAATGATAATTCTCAATCGTAAAATCACTACCTTACCGCGACTGAATATGTCGTATTTACTGTACTCCCTAAAAAATAACACTTGATGTTCTATGTATCAATAGGCTTTTCTTATTTTCATACTTACTGTTAATTGTATTTCACCGGATAAATGTAAAAAAGCCAATTGCAACAGCAATCGACTTTTTTTAAAAAATTTTGGGAAGTAAGATAAATATAGATGCCATTCTCAATAGTGTTCACGTGCATCGTCACCTTTGGCTCTTGCCAATTCAATCAATGATGATGTAAAGCATACAATATAAAATGTAAAATAATATTGACATTTAGAGCGACTTATTATACACTCCTAATTGCAAAGAATCAAATAGGGGGAAACTACTTGTGAAGAATAAACTGATTTGGTTTATGATGTTTACGGTAATGTTCCTGATTATCAGTGTCATACTTCAGTTCTTTCAGGATGGTATTATCGATCCATGGCGGCTTTTGGCAACAGCCACTGGAATTGCGATAGCGTTTTTTATTAATATAGCACCCAAAAAACCAATTGTGTTATGGATTGGATTGCTTCTTACCGCACTTAGTATACCCATTATTCTAGTAGGAATAGTTTTACTGGTCCTTTCCATATTTTCTATTCATCCTACCGGGGCGAGTATGCTTGGAATTTATGTTTTAGGAATTGTTATCATTTTATATCTTGCTAAAAGGTTTGGAGTCAAGTATTTTTTTGCTGACCCGGTTCCGGTTATGGATGAAAGAATTGTGCTGCATTATGCTTGGTCAGGCTCTTTGTCATTTATATTCCTTAATTTCCTAATCATAGGAGCGATAATACAACCCTGGATAGCCCTTGACCAATTAGGGTTATGGATAGGTGTTTTAATCGTAGGACTGCTTTTTTGGTTTGCCAGTTTGGTTCTCTTGGAGATAAAAAAATAATGAAGAATAAGCTGAAAGTCTACCGCGCCATGCATGACCTTACCCAGGAGGAATTAGCAAATAAATTAGGTGTCACCCGGGCCACTATTAACGCCATTGAAAAAGGAAGGTACGACCCCTCCCTTAGACTGGCTTTCAAAATGGCACGTTTTTTTGAAGTAGCTATTGAAACTATTTTTATTGAAGAAAACTTATAGGATTTACTAAATCTAATTTGATAAGTTGAATGTCATGTCGAAGTCATTGCTGATATATAAAATAAACTACATTTTCTTGTGCGCTTTTTATAAGAAAATGTAGCTTTTAACTTGGAAAGTTAGGTTAAAAAAGATGCTGCTTTTTATGGTTCTTATTATTGTTCTAGTTTACGTTTCCTGTATTTTTGATTTTTACTATTCGGCTTATCAGGAAGCGTCATCTCAATTAACTGAGAGTTCAAAGCGGGCTGCAAATATGTTTTTCGAAAGGCTGGCCGGTTTTTTAGCCCCATTCGCTTCATGATTTCGCCAGCCGATAGTTCATCATTGCCCAGTTTATCTAAGAATAGCCGAATATACGGGTTGATTCTTTCGGTGGGTATTTGATCGCCTTCAATCTCTATAAGGGTGTCGAGAATTGCTTGCAGCAAAAACTCTATAAACGGCGTGGCATTTGCAATCCTGTCCGCTTCACTAAGAGCATCATAATAGGTGTCCTGTCTTTCTTGTATGACTGTTTCTACAGGTATCCATGCAAATATTGGCTTCCATTGGTACAGTAACAGGGTATTCCACATTCTTCCCATGCGCCCGTTGCCATCTGCAAAGGGATGGATAAACTCAAATTCATAATGAAATATACAGCTTTTAATCAGAGGGTGCGTCTTTGTGGTTTCTGTCCAATACAGGAGGTTTGCGATATGCTGAGGCACTAGATCAACTGGCGGCGCCATGTGTATAACCTTTTCTCCCTTAAACACGCCTACACCGCCAGAACGAAAGCGCCCCGCTTCTTTTACCAGATCATTCATCAGGATGCCATGTGCTTTAAGTAAATCGTCAACTGAATAAGGTTTGAAAGACAGTAGCCTTTCATATACCTCATAAGCGTTTTTGACCTCGCGGATTTCGCCGGGCGCACCGAGGACCCGCTTGCCATCAATAATGTCCGTCACCTGATCTAAGGATAAAGAATTGTTTTCTATGGCTAATGATGCGTGAATGGTACGGATGCGGCTGTCCCTGCGCAGTTTCGGATTAGTATTCATGTGCTGCCATGCCGTAATGACACCTACCTTTTCGCCAATTTCTACAATTAGGTTTGTTATGATTTCCGTCATGGTATATGGCGGCATATATGTGTTTTTAATCATTTTTTTATCCTCCATCTTATATTATCATCGTACCATATAAGATGCTTATACACAAGCATGTAGCACAGATGCTTGGACACTTAATGGTGGCGCATTCTTATATCATCCCCGCCATCCAAGATGATGATACAAGATAAATAGCAGGCATAAAAAAGTACATTATGGCTTTTGTGATGTGTTAGGGTTAAATCCCAACACTTCGTTAATATGCTTCTATGTTTTTCATATTTCAGGCTATAAAAGGATACAAATACAAAAAAGCCAACTGCAATAGTAATTGACTTTTTTTGACAAAAATTATGAGAAGTTAGGTAAATATAGATGCCATTTATAAATGCACCTCTTTGGGAAATACAATTGGCAGGTTATATAGATCCACTTGAATTGTTCACAATATCTTCATCAAACTAAATCGTTTCTATGAGGTCACTTGCATCTAAGAATGGTTGAACATCAAGCGCTCATCGCTTTGAACCATCTTTTCCTGAATCTCATTTATTTTTTTAAATCATTCAATTACGATTCCACAACGTCCATTCTGCGCATGAGCCGTTCCGGGGTGAAGGCGCCGGAGCCGCTCGACGCTTCGATCATCACTGCCGCTTTGCGCATGGCTGGACGGATCATGTATCTATACTGCCGGATATGAAATTTTCAAAGAGCAACAGGGAATAAACAAATCCCCTCACTTCTTTAGGAAAAAAAAGTGAGGGTTTAGACCAAAAAACTTCTAAATTTTAGTGAAAAAACACCCTTTGCTTCTGAGAAAATCCGAGAAACTGGCGGCGCCCAATCTCCTGCGCTTGGCCAGCATGAAAGCCCAGATTGTATTTCCTTCCGCTTCCGTGATAAATCCCCGCTTACAAGCCTCGATAAGGATATCCCCTGTCGTCATGTGCTGCAACTGAAATTCCTTTATGTAATCGTCAATGTCTCTTAAGTTATTACTGGCGACAATGCCGTCATGCTTTTTCGCCAAAGCAATCGACGCCGCCTCTCCCTTGCCAATCAGTTTCCTCCCCTTATCCAGTTCGGCAGTCAATTTATAAAACACTTCGTATTCTTCCGTTTCCACCATAATGTCGCTAATCTCAGCCTGTCCGGCCGAAACCATGGCGTCAACACGCGCTTTCAGATGCGCTATTCCCGGATTGGATAACTCAGCGTAGACCGGCGCCGGAATAACGATTCTGCCTGGATATAGCTTTGGCAAGAGGCTCTCATTGCCAACCCATAAGAAAGCGGAGATACAGTCCGTATCGAAGAAAAGCGAATCAGTCAATCAGTTCGCCTCCCTGCGCTTCATCTCCATAAACGATATCCTCCCGGAAAGCGTCCAGCAGCCACTCTTCATATTTTCCGGCGGATATGGCGCCGGACTGTAAAAGGTTTTCAGCTTGCTTGATATAATGGCCGTAAGTCCCTTTATTCTTATTCTCAGGAGCGGGTTTATACAATGAAGTATCATAGCCCAGCTTCGCGGCGGATAAGATCACATCCTTCTGCATTCCTTCAGCCTCAGACTTGGACAATTCTCCTTCCTCCTGCAGACGGAAAAGCATCGCTTTTCTGCTGACGCCAAAATACTGTTCCAGATTGATGACGTCTTCGGTCGTTAGCTTTCCGTCTCCCGCGCCTTTTATTTCCTGAATCTTGTCATATAAGGCCGCCTGCGGCATTAATAAATATGACGCGAACTGATCCGCCGCTTTCTCTGTCGGGCTGCCTTCGCCGATTTGCGCCGGGCAGACAGTTGAAGTCATATCCTCGTCATAATAAAAATGGTATAATTCGTGCGCCAGAGAGAATCTTTGCCGGCCGACAGACATGCCTGAATTCACCGCGATGACCGCGGATGTCCTGCCTTTCAGACACGCACCGCTGATCTTATCTCCCAACGGATATTTGACCAGGGTCACATTGGCCAGCGAATAAACAAGCGCAAAAATGTCAATCGGCAAAGCGCTGTCCTCGCCTAATTTCTTTCTGATGCCGGCCGCCTTATTGCTTAAGATCATTTTATCGATCATGCTTCGTCCCTCCGGCCATTTTATCCATCTGCATCTGGTTCAGCGCAATTTTATTGATTACAGTCAAAGCTTCCAGATCCTTTTCTTCGATTCCCGCCGTCCGAAAAGCAAAGCCTATGGATGCTTCACACCCGCCCGGCGACATCATTGCCGCCGGCGAGCAGCAAAACAAAGCCGCAAGCTTATCCAGCATATCCGAACTGACAGCACGCTCCCCCGATTCAAACTTGGAAATCAGGCTTTGATCCACGCCAAGATAGCCCGCAAGATGCTTCTGTCCCAAACCCGCGTTTTCTCTTAATTTTTTTATATTCGTTCCGAGAATCTTCATGTCCATTGTCATCTGAGAAGTCCTCCTTTTCAACTTTTCGGTCTTGATTATAGTATATGTTAATCGTGTCATAAAATCAACTTTATACTATTGTATTTTTATGACACATAAAATCGTATAAGTAACGTCTTCAAAAGTTCCCTCTTGAAGGCTCATTGTATCAAAAAGCAGTATCTGAAATTTTAAATTATGCATTTAAATGATTGTAATGCCTCACGGATCCTCCAGCACATAAAGATTCCCCGTCTTAGGATAGCTGGCAATTTTCAGCGAAAAAAAGATATGCATTGTTCATTTGGCATTTGCCTCCATTCTTTTTTGGCATATTTTGATTTGAGGCCTTATAAATAGCATAAAAAAAGCGAGGAATCTTCGTTAGAAAATACGCCCGCTGGTTTTGCATTTTTTGTGTATTTAGTTGTTTACGGTGATTCTTCTTCCCGAATAGAGAGCTGCTGATAAAATCGCCATAGGGGAAGTTTTTCACCCTTGTAATCTGAAGGAATCATAACTCCCAGGTCTTCCGGTTCAGATTTTGGAATCAGTAGGTCAACACCCTCGCTGCCAACGGTTATCTCGTTGAACTGTCGTGACAACATCTGACTCATTTGACCAACTGTCTCGAACCTCTCATTTGGGTTTGCCCTCTCCTCTGGAGCTACAGTCAAACCAACTGAAATGATTTCGCCTTCGCAAACTTCCGTATAACCAGGTGTACCAATCCAATTTCCATAATTCATGAAAAACCATGCAATCCTTTTCTCCAGAGAATTATCTACTTCTTTTCCACCGGCAAAGAGCCGGGCTGCAGCAATCTTAAACTTGACCGTTCCATCAGCTTTAACAATTCTAGTGCTATTCGGATCTGAAAAGAGGCGGAGTTCTAAGGGAGATACTGTGGCAAGCAAACAGTCTCCGATTATATTCATTTCATTGCGCATCATCGCATTTTCGATAGATAATCGATAAGCATGCGTAGAAGTATCGAATCTGTCCTGCCGCACGAGTGACCATAATTTCCACTGTGACCAGTAGATAGCAAAGTAGAGTCCACGATTGAAAACCACTGCGTAGCGTTTTAGGCTTTCAAAATAATCTTTATTCATTTTAAAATCATCTGTTGGGTTTGCGGGATGGTGATTCTTAACCTCAACAAACAATTCCTGGCCAGCAGATGTCAGTATGCGGAAATCTGGTATCCGTAGACCTGAATCCATTAAGTAGACATCTCCGGCGTCTTCGGTCTTAATGGCAACACAATGTCCCATGGTAGCAGCAATGTGCGCAAACATCGCTTCAGTTCGAAGGCCATGGATTAGGATTGGGTTTTTCTTGCTTGTTTCGAATTTCCGCAAGAGTTCAGAAAGAAAAGCAGTATGATTTGCCTCGTCACGTATACTCACGCCTCGAGCGCGTGAGTATACATTAAGCATCCGCATTAATTCGAACTTTTGGTCTTCTCGGCAGATCCGCTTCATAACCATACTCCCCTTTTTAAGTGTACTCGAACCCCATGATTCTCCGAAAGTGTGCCTCAGAATATGGGCAGTGATGTCCCGCAAAGAAAAGGAGTGCATGGTTTCCCTTCCTCTAAAATCCTGCTTGCCCACTCAGATATTGGCTTGCAGTCAAAATTAAAGATAAGCAGCGTTTATAAAAATACTCATAATGTCTATTGTCTTCAATATTTGTCTTTGTAGTTTCGTGATGACGGATTCTAAAGCTATTCCCAATTGCTGTGAGTTCATTGAACTCTTTTTCAAAAAGATTCACATACGGAGCTTTGCTGTCACTCATATCAGCAATAATTTTACTTACCGACTGTTTTTTATCTAAAGCTGGGGAGTAATATGTTTTCAGTCTCTCAAAGGCGTCCCATAGTTTTTCAACAGCAATTTTCACATTGCCATCATCATAATATTTCGCTGTTTCCTGAAGTAATTCTTTTAGTCCCGCCTCCTCAATAGGGTCAAGTGCCGCACCGATCATTGGGAGGTCATAGGTATTGGTAATTTTGCCATTATCCAGCTTGAGAGCAAGGCCGTTTAATTTTAGTATCGCATTAACTTGCACCTCAAAGTCTGTGGCATCACTGCGGCATCTTTGGAAGAACTCTATCGCGTCCATAACGCAATAAGGCGAGGTACCGAGGATAAAGTCTTGGAGATCGCTGGTTTCTACATATTGCTTTTTGTCATCATAGCGGTTTGGAGACATAAAACTGTCGGATGTCTTTGAACACATCTTCACTGATTGCAGTATCGTATTCGTATCCGGTTTCATTCCTATCGCGGTAAACCATATTGTATTTTTCTAGTAGCTGGTAAATCTGGTTTCTCGCACTGCGGTTGATGGAGAATCTGATCTTTTTCTCTTTTATGGCTTTGGCGTTCCGTTGAGAATACGGGAGAAATATCTTGTTTTCTTCTGGCTTATAGATTCGCCATCCGTAGACGTCCCGGTTGGATATTTTTCTTGAAGGATATATCTCATATCCATCATTCTGCAGTAATTTATTTACTTCCGCTAAAAACTCTTTCCAATATCCTTTATCAAAACGGACTTCTGGATGAAATACCTCGCAGAGAAACTTTAAGTACTCTTCATCACTGCCGGTTGCTAATGGGAAGCGTCCATCTTCAAATACCCAACAAGAAGGATAGTCGGCATTGTTTACTGTATGCTGCCAAATATCTCCTTCTGCATTGGGATACCTCGAGTCCAAACTCTCCATATCCGCTAAGTTATATAATCGCTTGAGGAAATCGATTTCTTCTAAACGTCCGTAATAATAGTAGGTAACCTTTTTTGTGTCCCATAAATCCAGTATATCTATCCCATCTTTAAATATGTCAAATATATCTCGTTTTGTTATTTTGCTGATCTTGTTCGTCATCTTTAAGCACGCGCCTCTCCACAAACGGCATTTTGCCGGACTCTGTGCCCACTTCGGTTATATCTATTACTATACCATAATCTTCTAAGGGGATAAATTGTGTATAAACGTGTAATCTTGTGGTGCATTGGAATGGGCAATTCGGCCAGCACAAATACCGCCTTTCGGATTCGATGCCATACAAAGCAATCTTTTTCTCCATCGGGCAAGCCGTGCCATAATGCCGTTATGGAGTTCTTTTTTTCGTCTATGAAAAAAGAAGAGTTGTATCAAACCAATTATCATTGTGTAGGTGAATTTAAGGAACGGGTCAAGAAGTATATAGACTTTTATAATATGGAGCGTCCACATGCTACGCTGTTCTATAAGACACCGAATACCTATGAACACTTATTTTATGAACGGAAAAATTAAAAAACAAATTAGACTATGGGGTTCGAAAGTTGTATTTTTTCGCTTTTAGGTGCCTAAATTTGAACTTTTGCATTAATCACTCTAGCAAAGTGTAGGAATTAAAAAACATTGAAACCTTTATAAATAAAGGACTTCGATGCAAAAAAAAAGTTGATATCTGGGCATTCCAAAAAGAATGTTCCAAAACATCAACCGTCGTTCATTTTGGCTAATCTACTATGAAATGATACAATGCACACCCCCTACTCAATCTTTCAACGATTCCAAAGAGGGGGTGTGCATTTTTTATCCTATTTATATATTTTTAATAGTTAATTTTATCTCTCAGTTACTTCCGACATAGCAGTACGCAACACTCAACGTGCCTTGAGTGATCAAAAAAGATGTCATACCCCTCTGGTACCCCCTTGGCGAAAGCTCTGCTTACTGTATCCTCCGATATTTGCTTGATCTTGTCTATACTAAATGATTTATTTCTCATACTCCCTGGTGATGGCTATCCCCTTTGTGGCCTCGTCGTACGCTACTTCCGCACCCAGGGCCTCACCGATGAAGCGCAGGGGCAGGAAGGTCCGACCGGGCGGAAGGGAAACGGGAGCACAGTCGATTGCGATAATCTGCCCGTTGACCAACGCCATGGCACTGTCCAGGGTCAGAAGAATTTCTTTCTCCCCGTCTTTGATTTTGACCTGGCGAGTTGCAGGCAACCACTCCACCTGGGCCCCCAGGGCTTCGCCGATGAACCGCAAGGGAATCAAGGCCCGGCTGGACTTGGGCTCCACGAAGGCCGGGGCATCCAGGACAACGGCCAGGTCGTTCAGGCCCCCTGCCGTGCTACCGATGGTCAAGGTAACGGTACGCTTACTCAGCTTAACGACGGCAAAGGTACTGAATTTATCCACGGGGAAACTGAGGCCCACCGGGTTACCGCTATTATCATAGATGATCTCGGCGGTGATCAGTTCTGTTTCGCCGTCGCTATGGCAGGTGAACACAGCCAGACTGCTCAGAAAGGCTGCTCTTTCCTGAGGATCGGCGGGAATGCTGATCCCTTCCAGGGGAATGGTTACTTGGGTTTCACCCACGATGTCGGTGGTAATCTCGGTGGGTGTACTCAAGACACTGCCGTCTTTGGGATCAGCCATCTCCCCGCCTCTGCTTACGGTCAGGTTGAGATTTTTTCCACTCGCGGCTAGGGCCTCGATCAAGGCAGCGGGCAGTCCCAGGGTAGCATGAGGAGTGCTGACGGAGACATTCATCCCGGAAGCGCTCTCCAACACTGTGGAGGGGATGGTGATACCGGTAACAGCCGTCTGGGAGCTGGCGATGTTAAACTCCACCGAGCTTTTGCCTTCTTCTTTAGCCTGTTGGATCTGGCTTGCCGCCCCGCTTTGCACGGTGAAGGTCTCCAAGGTTTTGCCGTCAGGCGTAGTACCGGTCTCTTTATTGATGGCTCCTGAGGTGATCACGGCATTGCTTGGATGGGTATTGACCTGCGGGGGAGGATTCGACGGACCGGAACTATCGTCGCCGCCTCCGCGGTCCCCCGGGTCGTCGCCACCGGAATCCGGCGCCGGCGCTGTGGCCGGGAATACTGCGGTAATTACACCGGTATTTACAGCATTTGTTGCCGTCGCTCCCGCCACAGTAAAGAAGTCTGCCGCTACGCCGCTTAAGGTATAGCCCGTTTTCGCCATTAAGCTGATAGTTGCGGTGTAAGCTGTCTCTGCCGCAAATTTATTATCAATAACCGCGGGACTCCAGCTTACCGTTCCGGTGTATTGGTCTGTTTCCGTTATCGCTGTTACCGGAGCCGCACCCCTTACCGGGGCAGTCACTCCGGCTATGGCTGCGATGTTAATCGCCGCTTCTGTGGCCGGGAAGACCGCCGTTATTACGCCTGCATCGGCGTCATTGCTCACCGAAGTCGCGCCCTCTACGGTGAAAAAATCTGCAGCCACACCTGTTAAGGTGTAGCCCGTTTTGGCGGTTAAGGTAATTGTTGCGGTGTAAGCTGTCTCTGCCGCAAATTTATTATCAATAACCGC
>DHRG01000026.1:10602-94277 GCA_002408285.1 Peptococcaceae bacterium UBA5318
GTTCCGGTGTATTGGTCTGTTTCCGTTATCGCTGTTACCGGAGCCGCACCCCTTACCGGGGCAGTCACTCCGGCTATGGCTGCGATGTTAATCACTGTATCAGGCGCCGCCACCGTGACGGGAATGATCAGGTTAAGGGTATTCCAACTTGCCGCAGTCAGCGCGAGAGTGTATGTTTCTGCGGGCGTAGTATCGGGGGGCGCCAAATTGATCATGTCTTTATTACTTTCATCAATGCTTGCCGCAAGTTCTTCATCGGTACCGCTATCAACCTCAAAACATATGGTTCCATCAACCCCTGTTAGCTCCACCGTTTCGGTTTCTCCGGCGATCATTGCAACAAGTCCGGGAAGGTCGGTGAGGAATACTTTGCCATCATCATTATGTACGCCGCCGTTAATGGTAAGGCTTGTGGACAGGCTGACGGTGACCGTGTTCAGGCCGTTGTACATTTTAACGCCATATTCTTCACCACTAATCTCCGCATCACCGCTGATGGTAGCTGTACTGTCTTCCAGAGCAACGCCATTGCTGTCAGCGCCTTGCGCCTCAATCGTGCCACCGCTGATATCTGCTGTGCCTTTGTATATAAAAACGCCGGAACTGACATCCCCTGCCACCGTGATAGTGCCGCCGCTGATTCCTGCTGTGCCGCCGGACACATAAACGCCATATGCGGCACCGCAGATCTCTGCGTCACCACTGATATTTGCTGAGCCAAAGATCACATTAACGCCTGCGCTATTAGCTCCTATCGCCTCAATCGTACCTCCGCTGATATCTGCTGTGCATTCAGGACGCACTAAAACGCCAGCACTATCATCTCCTTCCGCCGTGATGGTGCCGCCGCTGACAGTGATTGTGCCGCCGGTGCCTTCCAGATAAACGCCAAAACCGTCATCTCCTGTCGACGTGATAGCGCCGCCGCTGATTCCTGCTGTGCCGCCGGACACATAAACGCCATATGTGTCACCGCTTATTTCCGTGTCACCGCTGATATTTGCTGAGCCGTTGACCACATAAACGCCTGCGCTATTAGCTCCTATCGCCTCAATCGTACCCCCGCTGATATCTGCTGTGCCTTCAGGACGCACCAAGACGCCAGCGCTATCATCTCCTTCCGCCGTGATGGCGCCGCCGCTGACGGTGGCTGTACCGACTTCCACCCAAACACCGGAGCTATATTCTCCTTCAACCGTGATGGCACCGCCGCTGATTTCTGTTGTGCCGTTAAAAATCACATAAACGCCGGTACTGCCATCGCCTGTAGCCTCAACGCTGCCGCCGCTGATATATGCTGCGCCTTCTTCCACATAAACGCCAACGCTATCCTCTCCTGCAGCCTCAACGCTGCCGCCGCTGACATTTGCTGTGCCGAGGCCAGTCACTTGAATAGGCTCCTGGCCCGTCACTGTCACATTGCCGCTGATGGTCACAACCGCTTCTGATCCGGCGATAATGATGGAATAATCACCTGTGGTGATGGTATAACCCGGATCGGAAAGGCAAGTGATGGTGACTTCCCGGCCAATCTCGACATCGTCCTCCAAATCAAAGTCACCCGTGACATTGATGGTTGTAACTTCCGTATTATCGATTGCAGCCACAAATTGGGTGTGGTTTGCAACGTCAGCAGTTCCACCCCCGTCCTCGGCCAGCGCCGCGACCGGCATAAACACCGCTGACATGGCTATGGCCAGCACGATGGTCAATAGCCTGTTTCTTGTTTTATTTTTCATCGGTCCGTCCCTCCTAATAACGAAATTCAACCTCTCAGCGAGAATAAAATCGTATCGACACTGAGCCTTAACGGGAAATATTCCGCTTTCTCATCTTCCGCATCCCAATAGACGGATTCTGCGTCAAACTTGACAGCCTGAAAGCTTGACGAATCCTTCAAACGTAAATAGGGGATGGTCCTGACCAGCTTCTGCATATTATAGGTAATGCTGCTGCCGTCCTCAAAGTCTATCAGAAGCTTGTAATCATCACCGGCAGATACGTTTACTATTTTGCTCATACTCCCGCCGACTTTCTTCATAAATTTGGCACTATTCATTTTTATATTAGAAAAGCTTTTTAGGTTTGCCTATCCCCCATATGGGGGATTTTATCGTAGAATTCGAGCTATCATGATACAATATAGACAGATTTCACCGGCAGGAGGGGATAATTTGCGAAAAGCGAAATTATTGGACAGAGCGCGGATCAACACCGCCTTATCTGTTGTTTATGATTATCCTCTGACGATATTGGAAGCCCCCATGGGATATGGAAAAACCACGGCGGTAAGAAAATTCATCGCAGCTGAAAAATTGAAACCGTTCTGGTTTACATTCCCGGATTTAAAGAATTCTGAAACAGCCTTCTGGAATAAATTCACCGACGAAATAACAAAAATCAACGCCCGGACAGGGCTCTCTCTTAAGTCCGCCGGTCTTCCGTCCGATGCTCCCCAGATGGAAAAGGTTCTACAGACACTTTCCGAAGTGGCATTCGCTGAAAATTTCTTCATAATACTGGACGATTACCAGTTTGCCCGGGATATACGGCTGAACAAGCTGATTCTGCGGCTTGCCATGGAGGAACCGGAGGGGCTGCATATCCTGCTTGTTACCAGGGACACCACCGGTTTTGATTTTGTTGAATTATTATCGAAGGGCTTATGCCACATTATCTCCCGGCAGCATTTGAAGTTCACGGAATCTGAGAGCCGGGATTACTGCCTGATGATGAATGCCGAAATTTCCGATAATGATTTGAATAAAATAAGCGAATATAGCGATGGATGGATTTCCATGATTTATATCATTTTGCTGGGGCTTGAAAACGGGATTCCCGTGGGCATGAGTACAACAATTGAGAAAATGGTGGAAAAGGCCTTGTTCGCTCCTTACGAAAAAGATATTCAGGACCTTCTGCTTAGGCTCTCCGTCATGGAGGAATTTACTACAGAACAAGCTGCATTTGTAACAGGAAATAAAAATGCAGGCCCTGTATTAAAAAAGCTTAGCAGGAACAATGCTTTTGTTTTTTATGACGAAAAGGACAAAACATATAAAATCCACAGTGTTTTTCTTGACTATCTTAGATTGAAACGCGATTTCTCTGCGGAAGAGATTTGCAGCTTGTATAGCCGTCTGGGTGACTGGTATCTTGAAAAGCAGGAATTCCAGACAGCTTACGGGTATTGGAACCGGGCCGGTCAGACGGAGCGCATTCTATCCCATCTCAATAATCCGCAGAATAATCGGAATGTCCTGGTAAAATTTTCAGGTGCAGACGAAATGTTTGACAATACGCCCAGAGCTGTACTATATCAATATCCTTTGGCTTATCTGCTGTATATTTTCCATTCCATGCTGTTGGTTAAGCAAAATGCTGTTCTGGAATGGAAGGAACGGCTGGATGAACTGCAGCGTTACTATGAAGAATCAGACAATATTGCTGAAAATTACCGGAACAGGATTTTGGCAGAAATATTGATTGTCCGCAAATTCACTTATTTCAATGATTGGCCTCAAATGATAGCCTCCGACAAGGAAATTATCGGCCTTCTAAAAGGTCAGAATTCCCATATCGTTCTGCGCGACTACACGTTTACCCTAGCTTCACCGCAATATATCTATATCTATTTCAGAGATGCCGGCGGCCTTCAGGGTCTTGCGGATATACTCACTAAGTATACCGATTTCACTGGGTTTTTAAACGGCTGCGGGACAGGCTGCGATTCTCTGGCTCTTGCGGAATATGCCCTTGAGACTGGAGACTTAGGCAATGTAGAACGCAATTGTCTTCAGGCAATCGCAAAGGCGGAAACCATGTCGCAAATAAACATCCTTGCCTGTGCAAGATTCTGTCTGATACGCCTGCGCATTGTCCAGGGAAAGCTTCCGGAAGCCTTGGAGATGCTGGAACGTTTAAAGTCGGAGGTTGAAAAAGTCTCCATGCCGGTCGCCAATACGGCAGTCGACCTATGCCGAGGTTACGTTTTCGCAAGTATCTGCCAGCCCGAACGGGTTCCGCCCTGGCTGCAAATCGGCGATATGGCGGCTGCTAATTTATACTACCAGGGTATGGCCTATAACTACCTTGTCTATGGCAAAGCATTAATGGCATCAGGAAAATACGAAAAGCTTGAAGCTTTGACCGGAGAGTTCAGGAAGTTCTTTTCTTTATACAGCAACCAGCTTGGTCTGATCCACAACAAAATATTTGAGGCGGCGGCCAAGTGCCATTTATACGGGACAAGTACCGGTGCTGCTGTCCTTGAAGCTGCACTGAAGGTCGCCCGTGTCGACAATCTGGTCATGCCCTTCGTGGAGAGTGCTCCCCATATTATGGATATGCTGCGGTCAATCCTTCAAAGTAATCCTAATGACAAATATGTTGACCGTATCGTGACACTTTGCCGGAAGTATGAGCAAACGATCCGGGAACTATCTTACCAACCGATTCCCCTGTCCCAACAAGAAATCAATATCTTGCGGCTGGCGGCCGAAGGAATGAGCAGAAAGGAAATCGCCGCACGCCTGCATATTTCTCAGGAAACAGCAAAAACACATTTTAAAAATGTATATCAGAAGCTGGGGGTAAGCAGCAAGGTCTCGGCCATAAGAATCGCACAGGACCGTGGGCATTTGAGAACAGCTGGAATGTAGCAGCCTGCCGCTTACCCTCTCGATCTTGTTATTGTAGTTTACAATTCTGCAACCGTTTATTTTTCAGTCTTTCACTCTATCAATCTTTGCGACACTTTCTGTATGCCCCGCCTGCGAAAACATATCCATTATTATCTAATAACTCTTGAATTAGCTACTTTTTAACGATTTACCCCAATCTTTTAACGATTCTCCCTATTATGCACACCCCTACCTAATTTTCAACGATTATTCTTGTCATAACCACTGAAGAAGCATAATTTAATGTGTCATCGCCGGGAAAATTCCGTTCCAAAACATCACAAAATGATAAAAGCCGCTCCTCCAAATTGGCAGGAACGGCTTTATTATGGGCTTTCAGAGCAAAACAAAAACCACCTATCGATAATATCCTTTTTATCAATAGACGGTAGATTTTCTGGTGGAGACGAGGGGGATCGAACCCCTGACCTTCTGACTGCCAGTCAGACGCGCTCCCAGACTGCGCTACGCCCCCACTATTTACCATTTTAGGGATATTAAACTTGGGTAGTATAATGCGTGTTGGTGCGCTCCCAGCTGCGCCACGCCCCCGTCAATTGATATAATGTGGTTGATCGCCACATAATAGATTATATGTATTTGACTGGGTCTTGTCAACCCAAACTCCTTTTGGATTAGAGAACCTTTTGTGCTAAAATAATACTCGGATCAGTTCACTCCGAACCCATCGGACGGAGCGTTCGTCCGTCCGGTGGGGTGCGGTACCGGAGTGGGGTTGGATAATAATTGCTTATTTCCCGGAGGTTGGCAGGGTTGATGTCGGCATAGTGCTTTTCAGCAGAGCAAATACCGTCAGCGTGATTATACTGTCGATCCCATGGTGCAGAGCCGTCCCAATCCCGATGACCACACCGGCATTATGCAGTGAAAAGCCGAATAACAGTACGATCAAAGCCTCGGACACTGCGTGGACCGGCAGGGTAGCCAGCAGGACGCTCTTCATAGTAAAGCCGCGCCTGATCATCAGGGCTCCCAATACTGCAAAGATTATATGCATACCGGCGCGGGCGCCGACTACCGGGCCCAGTTTGATCAAAAAGCCGAAAGCTGATCCTGCTGCAACCATAAAGGCGACGAGGGGACTTATCGCCATCGATAGCATGACCGGGACATGGGACGCCAAAGTGGCGCTAAAGGGTGGTATAGTGATCCCCAGAACGCCTCCAAAGGAAAGGGGGATTACCAGGGCCAAACAGGTCAGGATACCTCCCCACACAATTTCTTTTACACGCATATTGATCACTCCTTACTGTATCACAGCTGTCTTGTCAGGTGTAATTATAAGACCTGACCTGTCCGCTGTCAATAGCTGTGTTCAATTGACTTATAAATCCATATTATATATAATCTTTATGTGTATAAATAGCCCGCATGAGGTGGCACAAGGAGAGATTGCCTCTCGTCCTACGGGATGAGAGGTCTTATAGTTGGCAGCTGATAGTAGGGAGGTAGAATTTCTGTGCAAGATCGTTATAATTTTGCCGAAATAGAAAAAAAGTGGCAGAGCGTATGGGAAAAAGACCGGTTTTATCATGTTGAAACGGATCAGGAAAAGCCAAAGTATTACTGTCTGGAGATGTTCCCCTATCCTTCCGGAAACTTACATATGGGACATGTTCGCAATTATTCGATCGGTGATGTAATAGCCCGTTATAAAACGATGCAGGGCTTTAATGTCCTTCATCCGATGGGCTGGGATTCTTTTGGCTTGCCTGCTGAAAATGCCGCGATAAAAAGAAGTATCCCCCCTGCCAAATGGACGCTTGATAATATTGAAAATATGCGGCGTCAGTTAAAATCCATGGGACTTAGCTATGACTGGGACCGCGAGGTTACCACATGCCTGAGTGATTACTATAAGTGGACTGAATGGATTTTTTTACAATTGTATAAGAACAAACTGGCCTATAAGAAAAAAGCGCATGTCAACTGGTGTCCAAGCTGTGCGACAGTATTGGCCAATGAACAGGTTATCGACGGCGCTTGTGAACGTTGTGATTCGGTTGTTGAGAAAAAGGCTCTTGAGCAATGGTTTTTTAGATCCACCGCCTATGCTCAAGAACTATTGGACGATTTGGAAAACCTCCCGGGATGGCCTGATAAAGTGAAAACCATGCAAGAAAACTGGATTGGCCGCAGTGAGGGTGCGGAGATATACTTTACTGCAGAAAAGACGGGCGAGAAAATCCCCGTCTACACGACCAGACAGGACACTATTTTTGGTGTGACCTACCTGGTTCTGGCCCCGGAACATCCCATGGTGGAAAAGCTTATCGCGGGGACAGCCTTTGATAAGCCGGTCCGTGATTTTATAAAAAAAGTTCAACAAATGACCGAGATCGTGCGAACCTCCAATGAAACAGAAAAAGAAGGGCTGTTTATCGGATCTTACGTGATAAACCCCCTGAATCAGGAAAAAGTACCCGTCTGGATTGCCAATTATGTTCTCGCGGATTATGGCACGGGTGCTGTTATGGGAGTTCCAGCCCATGATGAGAGGGACTTTGCCTTTGCTAAAAAATATCAATTGCCCATTCGGACCGTTATCCGGCCCGGCGACCAGGATTTAAAACGGGAAGAAATGACGGCCGCCTATACAGAAGACGGCGTCATGGTCAATTCAGGAGAATTTAACGGGATCCCCAATAAAGAAGGATTGCGCCGTATAGCCGCATACCTGGAACAGACAGGCAGCGGTAAAATCAAGATCAATTACCGTTTGCGGGATTGGCTGATTTCCCGGCAGAGGTACTGGGGCGCTCCCATTCCCATCCTTTATTGTGAGAAATGCGGTACTGTGCCCGTTCCGGAAAAAGATCTTCCCGTTATGCTCCCGCTGAATGTAGAATTTCGCCCTACAGGTGAATCGCCGCTGAATTTTATTCCCGAGTTTTATAACACGACTTGTCCGGAATGCGGGGGGCCTGCCCGGCGTGAAACAGACACCATGGACACGTTTGTTTGTTCGTCCTGGTATTTCCTGCGTTATTGCGATCCCCAGAATACCCAGGAAGCCTTCGGACGCGAACAGGTAGATTACTGGATGAACGTAGACCAGTATATCGGCGGGGTGGAACATGCTATTCTCCACCTGATGTATGCCCGCTTCTTTACCAAGGCGCTGGCGGATTTCGGACTGGTGGGGGTGCGCGAGCCTTTCCAAAACCTGTTGACACAGGGGATGGTCTTAAAGAACGGCAGCAAAATGTCTAAAACCAAAGGCAATGTGGTAAGCCCTGAAGAAATCATCAACAAATACGGGGCTGATACAGCCCGCTTATTTATTCTCTTTGCGGCCCCGCCTGAGCGGGATCTGGAGTGGAGCGACCAGGGAGTAGAGGGCGGCTACCGTTTCCTCAACCGGGTCTGGAGGCTGGTATATAACTATGTGCAGGACCCCGCAAAGCTCTCGTCAGTAAACGGTCACGAACTCACGGCGGAAGATAAAGACCTGCGCCGGTTATTACACAATACCATTAAAAAAGTATCTGAAGACATTGAAACACGGTTCAATTTTAATACGGCCATCAGCGCTGTCATGGAACTGGTAAATGGGATTTATCCTTATCGGGAAAAAGAACAGCAGAATATGGCAATTATCCGCGAAGCCATGGAAAATCTGATCATCCTTTTAGCTCCTTTTGCACCCCATTTCAGCGAAGAATTATGGGAAGCCATCGGGAAGCAAGGGAGTGTCCACCAAATGCCCTGGCCTCAATACGATAAGGAAGCTCTGCAAGCCGAAGAGATCGAAGTAGTGCTGCAAATCAACGGCAAAGTCAGGGAGCGGGTCATGGTGCCCGCCCAGTTAAACAGCAAGGAACTGGAAAAAATAGTATTGGGAACGGCCAGAGCTCAGGCGGAGATAGCTGGAAAAACGGTCGTCAAGATTATTGCGGTGCCTGGGAAACTGGTGAACGTAGTTGTAAGACAGAGATAAGGGATTGGTAGAGGAGGGTTACCATGATGACTTGGACACAAAACTATTCGGTCATAGGCGGAAGCCTTGGCCTGACAGCTTTGGCGGCCGTTTTCCCCATGGTTTATCTGTTCTGGGCTTTTGTAATCCGGAGAATGCCAGGACATTTCGCCGGGGGAACCACCCTGATTCTGGCGGGCTTAATAGCGGTAATTGTCTATGGGATGCCAATCCCTATGGCGATTTCCGCGGCCATATTTGGCGGAATATTCGGGCTATGGCCGATAGGCTGGATTGTTGTGGCGGCTGTTTTCTTATATAATTTGACTTTAGAAACCGGCCAATTTGAGGTTATAAAATATTCCATTTCCTCGTTGACTGAAGACCGGCGGTTGCAGGTTCTGCTGATTGCTTTTTGTTTCGGCGCATTTTTGGAAAGCGTAGCCGGTTTTGGTACGCCGGTGGCTATCGCCAGTGCTGTTTTAATTGGTTTGGGTTTTTCCCCTTTATACGCGGCGGGTTTGTGCCTTATTGCCAATACCGTACCGGTAGTCTTTGCGTCCAATGGGCTTCCGATCATTACCGCCGCACAGGTTACCGGTATCAGCGACGTCCTTATCAGCCAAATGGCAGGGCGTCAGCTTCCCTTTCTGGCCTTAGTTCTTCCTCTGTACATGATTGTTTTTATGGCTGGATGGAAAGCAGCCCGGGAGGTATGGCCGGCTATCCTTGTTACAGGGGTTTCCTTTGCTCTCTTGCAGTGGTATGCGTCCAATTATTTAAGCCCTATGCTGCCGGGTATTATTTCCGCGGTAGGCTCCTTGCTGGCTTTAACCCTTCTCCTCAGGGTTTGGAAGCCTGCCCGCACGTGGCGTTTCCGCGGGGAAACAGACAACGCGGCCGAACAAAAAAAATATGGGGTGCCACAAGTGCTAAAAGCCTGGGCGCCCTTTGCGTTACTCATTATCATGATGGGCATATGGGGTCATCCTTCTTTCAAGCTTTTTATTACCGAAAGATTATGCTGGCTTGTCAGCTTTCCATGGCCCATTTTGCATGATTCCCTTGGGAATCCCCTTATTTTGAAAAGTGCGCCTATTGCGGCTTTTCCCACGCCCTACCCGGCCATATATAGGTGGGATTTCTTTTCGGCAGGGGGAACAGCGATTTTCCTGACCTCCGTTATTAGCGCCTGCCTCTTGCGGATCAAGCCTGTCCGCTTTGGCGCGGTACTTTTAAAAACCCTGCGGCAATTAAAATATTCGCTTATGACCATTTCTTCTTTACTCGCTATGGCCTATTTGGTAAATTACTCCGGCCAATCCTATACGCTGGGCCTGACCTTCGCTGCCACAGGGATTCTTTTTCCTTTCCTCTCGCCGATTTTAGGTTTGATTGGCACCTTCCTGACAGGTTCGGATACGTCGGCTAATGCTCTTTTTGGCAAATTACAGCAGGTAACTGCGGAACAAATAGGCGTCAACCCGGTATTAACCGTTGCCGCCAATAGCGTAGGAGGGGTGGCTGGGAAAATGATCTCACCCCAATCCATCGCCGTAGCTTGCGGGGCCACTGGCTTAGTAGGAAAAGAAGCTGAACTGTTTCGCTTTACCCTGAAGCATAGTCTGCTTTTCGCGGCCATGATCGGAATATTGACATTTTTGCAAGCCTATGTCTTACCCTGGATGATACCGGTCATGAATTAGTTTAGAGTATTAGTGAATCTCCGGGTCCCTCGAAAAAAATTGTTTCAATAAAGTTATTTTTTACCCGCTGGTAGCTTTTCATTGTGGCGGCGATCCAGCCAAACCTGTCCATCGCCCGGTCAGGGAGATGGACGACGGCGATTTTACGGGGACGGATATATTTTTCAATACGCTGCCGATGGGCGGGAATGCCGATATTCGGAAAGGACGCGATCAACAGATCAATTTCTTCCGCCACAAGATCCAGGTGGGCATAGTTTTCATCAATGGACATAGCGTCGCCCAGATGCAAAACTTTTTGGCCGTCCAGTTCGATCAGATAAGCCAAATTTTGTATACCGCTGAAATCCTGGCCGTCATGGAGCATAGAGATGGCCTGGATGGCCGCTCCCTTTGCAGTATAGCTTTCCTTGCCGTGCAAGGGTGGGTTTAAGACAATAAAATTGTAGTCATCTGCAGCGGGCAGATGACTTTTTAGTTGTGATATGGCCGCCTGAGTCGCGATTACTGCTGTTTCGGGATGACGCCTGATAAACTCAGCCGTACTGCCGGGGTCAAAGTGGTCGCTATGATGGTGCGTATATAACATGGTATCAAGCCGGTCAAAGGGGGGAAGACCTTCAAGCAATCGCTTTTTAATACCGGCGGGAGTACTCTTCCAGAAAGGAGTGTTAGACTGGCACAAACCGTCGATTAAAATTTTTTGATGAGGAAATTCGATCAAGACGCCGGCGTTGGATACATACGTGATATTCACCGGCTGATTCATTTGATCTCCTTTAGGTCATAAGGCGTTTCCTGATACACATAATAATTGAGCCAGTTGACGTACAGCAGATTGGCATGGCCGCGCCATTTGACTATGGGAGGTTTGGTTGGGTCATCCTGAGGGAAATAATGCTGCGGAGGAGCAATGTTCAGCCGTTTGGCTACATCCCGCTCATATTCTGAACGCAAAGTAAAAGGGTCATATTCCGAATGGCCGGTGACAAAGATTTGCCGGCCATCTTTTGTTGCGACGATATAAACGCCGGCTTCCTCCGATTCCGCCAGGATATCCAGTTCCGGCGCCCTTTCGATATCTTCCCGTCTGATTTCCGTATGGCGGGAATGGGGAGCAAAAAACTCATCATCAAAACCACGTAACAGCTTGACATATTGTTTTTTAACAGCGTGGGGGTAAACGCCGGACAGTTTAGCCGGCAAATGATATTTGGGAATGCCATAATAGTGATAGAGTCCGGCTTGGGCCGCCCAGCAGATATGGAAAGTGGAATGGACATGGGTAAGCTTCCAGTCCATAATCATCTGCAATTCCTCCCAGTAATCGACCTCTTCAAAGGGGATCTCTTCCACAGGAGCCCCGGTAATTATCATCCCGTCAAACTTCTGATCTTTTATTTCTTCAAACGTGTTATAAAAACTTAACAAGTGGTTTTGCGGAGTATTTTTTGAAACGTGGGTTTTGGTATGCAGAAAAACAAGTTCCACTTGCAGAGGAGAATTGCCTAGCAAGCGCAGGATCTGGGTTTCGGTTGTGATCTTGTCGGGCATCAGGTTTAGAATGACAATTTGTAGCGGACGTATATCCTGATGATAAGCCCGGTTCTCACCCATCACAAAAATATTCTCACGGGTCAGGATCTCTGTAGTTGGCAAATTGTCGGGTATCTTGATGGGCATGGGTAGTCCTCCTTATTTCAAAGCTTTTTGCAAGGCTTGATCCAGATCGAAGATGAGATCGTCAGGGTCTTCGATCCCAATGGATATCCGGATCATGTCGGGGGTGACGCCGGCTGCTTTTTGCGCCGCTTCATCTAATTGAGCATGGGTCGTGCTGGCGGGATGAATTACCAGGGATTTGGCGTCGGCGACGTTAGCCAAAAGAGAGAATAGCTCCAGCGCTTCAATAAATTTCTTTCCTGTTTCCACGCCGCCCCGGATACCAAACGTAAAAATTGAACCGGCTCCTTTAGGGAGATATTTTTGAGCCAGGGGATAATACTTGCTGGTAGGCAGGCTGGGATAGTTCACCCAGGACACATGGGGATGTTGTGATAAAAAGTCAACAACCTTCCTGGTATTGGCAATATGTCTTTCAACCCGGAGCGAGAGAGTTTCCAAACCCTGGAGGAGCAAGAACGAGTTAAAGGGGCTTATGGCGGCTCCTGTATCACGCAGTAATTGGACGCGCACCTTGGTGATATAGGCGGCGGCCCCCACGTCCCGGGCGTAGTTCATTCCATGATAACTGGGGTCCGGTTCTGTAAGACCGGGAAATTTGCCGGAATCCAGCCAGTCGAATTTGCCGGAATCCACGATCAATCCACCGATGGATGTGCCATGCCCCCCGATAAATTTGGTGGCGGAGTGGACCACAATATCGGCTCCAAAAGAAATGGGCCGGATGAGGTAGGGAGTGCCGAAGGTGTTGTCGATAATGAGGGGGATTTTGTGTAGATGAGCGATGTCAGCCACCTTTTCAATATCAATCAAATTAATGCTGGGATTACCAATGGTTTCAATATAAATGGCTTTGGTTTTCGCAGTGATAGCCTGCGCAAAACTTTCCGGCTCATCCGGATCAACAAAAATTGTTTTGATGCCCAGCTTTGGCAATGTGGCGGAAAAGAGAGTGTAAGTACCGCCGTAAAGGGTGCCGGCGGATACGATTTCATCCCCGGCCCCGGCAATATTTAAAATAGCGTAGGTCACTGCCGCGGAGCCTGAAGCAACCGCCAAGGCGCCCACTCCGCCTTCCAAGGCGGATATCCGCTGTTCTAAGACGTCGGTGGTGGGATTCATCATACGGGTATAAATATTTCCCGATTCTTTCAGTGAAAAAAGGTTCGCCGCATGTTCCACATCCCGAAAAACATAAGAAGTGGTCTGGTAGATGGGGACCGCTCTTGACCCTGTGGCGGGATCCGGCGTTTGACCGGCGTGTACCTGCAGGGTATCAAATTTCCATTGGTTCAAACTCATTGATGGGTTCCTCCTTGCCGAAAATTTTTTGCTAGTCAAACAGATCGGTGGAAAGGTAGCGTTCGCCGCTGTCAGGCAGCAGTGCGACAATGGTTTTGTTTTGATTTTCCGGTCTTTTTGCCAGCTGAGTTGCGGCGTACACGGCAGCCCCTGAAGATATGCCGACCAGAATGCCTTCTAATTGGGCCAGCTTTTTTACAGTGGAGTACGCTCCAGCCGTTTTGACCGGGAAGATTTCGTCGGCAATATCGGGGTTGTAGATTTCCGGAATAAAATTAGCGCCGATCCCCTGGATTTTATGAGGGCCCGGCTTTCCGCCGGAAAGTATCGGCGAATCGAAAGGTTCCACAGCGACAATTTTAACGTCTGGTTTTTTGACCTTCAGGATTTCGCCAACGCCGGTGATGGTTCCGCCTGTGCCTACCCCGGCCACAAATATATCAATTTCTCCGGCGGTGTCTTGCCAGATCTCTTCCGCAGTTGTTTTACGGTGTATTTCTGAGTTGGCGGGGTTTGTAAATTGTTGGGGAATGAAGGAGTGGGGGAGCTGGGCGGCTAACTCTTCGGCTTTTTCTATTGCGCCTTTCATACCCATGATGCCGGGGGTCAGAACTAATTCGGCTCCCAGGGCTTTTAAGAGATTTCTTCTTTCAATGCTCATCGTGTCCGGCATCGTAAGGATTAAGCGGTATCCCCTGGCGGCGGATACAAAAGCCAGCCCGATACCGGTGTTGCCGCTGGTGGGCTCGATAATGACCGAATCCTGCTGCAACAGGCCTTTCTCTTCGGCGTCCTGGATCATGGCATAACCTACTCTATCCTTGACGCTTCCCGCCGGATTAAAATATTCCAGCTTAACTACCAGCTTCGCCTGCAGACCCATGGCCTTAGTATAGTTGACAAGCTCCAGCATAGGGGTATTTCCAATAAGTTGTGTAATATTTTTAGCAATCGCCACCGCCGGTACCCCTCCTTAATATATCATTAATGTATAATGTATCATTAAAATTGAGTTGAGCACCCAAAACCAGTTGAGTACCAAAAAACCTCTTCTGGATAGAAGAGGCGGCCTCTCTTCTTATCTTTCCGGGTATTCTCCGGAGGAATTAGCACCTTTCAGAATCACTGGAGGTTGCCGAAGGTTCATCGGGCCTTTCCCTCACCTTCTCTGGATAAGAAATCATATTCGGTTTATCCGGCTCATATCCTGTGAATACTACAGGACCAAACAACTTTGTTATTAATATATATGTTGCAAACAACTTTGTCAATCACTAAATTCAGGGGTTTTCCTTGACAAAACCGGGAGATAATTATATAGATTATTATACATTGATTTAATATATCCGACTTAAATAGCAGGGTATAGCGGGATGAAAGTAAAGGAAGGTAAAGGAAGGTAAAGGAAGGTAGAGGAAGGTAGAGGAAGGTAGAGGAAGAAAGGGAAGGTGGAGGGAGATGGGAAAATTTCTTGCCGCTGCGGTACAGATCGACAGTCAAGGTGATAAACAAGAAAACCTAGCCAAAATTGAAAAACTAATTGACGAAGCCGCCGGGCGGGGCGCGAAGCTGGTTGGTTTACCGGAAATGATGAACTACATAGGTGATGAAGCGGGCGAACAGGCTAATGCCGAAAGTATTACGGGACCTACTATCCAACGGTTGATGAAAAAAGCCAGGCAGCACAGCTTATGGCTGCACTGCGGCAGTATTTTTGAACGGATCCCCGGGGATAACAAACTGTATAATACGACTGTTTTGCTGGACCCTCAGGGTGAAATTGCGGCTAGTTACCGTAAAATACATCTATTTGATGTGGAAGTAATGAACGGCCCCTCTGCACTCGAATCGCGCACCAAAAAGCCGGGGCGGGAAATCGTTGTGGTCCCTACCGGTTTGGCGAAAATCGGGCTCTCTATTTGCTATGACCTGCGTTTTCCTGAAATTTATCGGATCATGGCTTTGCGGGGGACGGAGGTCTTTTTTGTGCCGGCGGAGTTTACTCTTTTCACCGGCAAAGACCACTGGGAAACCCTTTTACGGGCGCGGGCCATTGAGAACCAGTGCTACGTTATCGCCCCGGCGCAAATAGGGGTCAAACCTCGGTTTCAAACCTATGGAAAAAGTATGATCGTAGACCCCTGGGGCAATGTTATTGCCAAAAGCAGCGACCAGGAGGGAATAATACTCGCGGAAATAGACCTGGCTTTATTGTATCGGATACGGGCCCAGATCCCCGGTCTAAAAAACCGCAAGCCCGAATCGTATCAATGGGAATAAAGTAGCAATAGGAATAAATTATTAATTAGGAGTAAATATTTAGAAAATTATTATAAACGGCAGGAAAAACAAACTTTATCCCGAATTATGGAAAACAGAATAAATATCTGCCGGGGTGCCATATGTTGGAGAAAATGTCGCGTAAAACCCAGATCATTGTTCTTGGGTTTCTTGGAATGATGCTTTTTTTTGCAGGAGTGAAGTATCAGGAAAGCCGCTTGAATTCACTAAACATTGACGCCCTGATCCCGGCGGAGGAGGAGAGCCGGGAAAAGCTCCAGCCGGAAGAAGATGCGCCGGCAGTAAAACTGTTGACAGTTCATGTGGTAGGTGCTGTCGAAAAACCGGGCGTCTATAGCCTGGAGTCCGGCAAACGGGTGGATGACGTCCTGAAAATGGCTCTTCCTACAGCCAAGGCCGATTTGAGCTTGCTTAATCTGGCGGCCCCGTTGGCGGACGGCAAACAGATCTATGTCCCTGTCATAGGAGAGAAACAAGACGCGCACAGTACCTTTGCGGCCAGTTCACGGGGAAACGCCTCGCAAATCAACATTAATACCGCCGGGATAAATGAGTTGGATAAACTGCCCGGGATAGGACCGGCGCTAGCCCAGCGGATCATTGATTACCGGGAAAGTAAGGGCTTGTTTACCAGTATCAATGATCTTACCAAGGTATCCGGTATTGGGCCGGCTGTCTTTGCCAAACTTAAAGATAAGATTTGTACAGAATAATGCGGGACCGGGCCGATGATGAGGTTCATGATGAATAGGGCCTTACTATCTATTACCTGTGCTTTTATGGCTGGTATTATAATAGATCATACCCTCCGCTGGAGCGTTACGATATGGCTGGCCCTCGCCGGGGCGGCTTTTCTTGTCATGGCCTTTTTTTATGTTGATATCGGGAGAATTCCGGCCGGAAAAAAGAAAAAAGCAAAAGTAGTTTCCCTTTTTTTATGTGCCATCCTGCTCGGCGCCTGTTGGTATAGTCTAAGCCGGATTTCGGAAAATATTTATCCGGATTTGCCCGGCAAATATGTTACGGGCGAAGGGACCATCGTGACCTATCCCCGCCCGGGCGAATATAATGCCACCTGTACGGTTGCCTTACAGAAGCTTGAGTATAGAGGTCAGCTTTTACCGGGTCTGGATAAAGTCTTGCTGAAGATAAAAAATCCTGCGGCAGGAAAGGGAGCGGCCTTTTTGCCGGGGAATAAAATTTCTTTTAACGGCCTTATCTCGCTCCCCAGCGGCGCCAGAAACCCAGGCGAGTTCAATTACCGGGAGTATTTGGCTAATATGGGCGTCTTTCACATGGTGCAATGCGATCAAAAAGAGGTACGCCTCATTGAGCAGGGGCGGGGTTTTCGTATCGCGGCCGCGAAAGGGAGGGTGCGGATAAGCGAGTACCTGGCTAAAATCATGCCCCTTAAAGAAAGAGGACTGCTTTTAGGGATCCTGTTTGGCGATGTGACAGGTATAACTCCTGCTGATTGGGAAGGTTACCAACGGGCTGGAGTACTTCATCTCTTCGCAGTATCGGGCTTCAATGTAGCCTTTGTTTTGGGTATTGTCTGGTTCCTGCTTTCTTTTTTTCAGCCTAAACCTGTCTGGAAGCTGGCGGTCGGAATCCCCGTGCTCCTGGGATATTACTTTTTAGTAGGCTGGACGGCTTCCATTGTACGGGCCACTCTGATGGCTGTCTTGAGTATGCTGGCGGTTTTGGCGGACAGAAAAAAGGATATTTATACCGCCTTAAGTTTAGCGGCGCTCATCATCTTGCTCATTAGCCCCGGAGAACTCTTCCAGGTGAGCTTTCAGCTTTCTTTTATCGCTACTTTCGGAATAGTTTACCTGACGCCTTATTTAAACAGGCGGGGTTTAGGGAAGATCCTGGCGCCTACCCTCGCGGCACAGTTGGCCACCTGGCCTCTGGTTATTTATTACTTCAACCAGTTTTCGCTGATTGCTCCTTTTATGAATATCCTGGCGGTTGGAGCTTGCGGAATAGTCACAGTTATAGCCTTGCTGGGCTGTATGCTCGTCTGGCTCGTTCCCCTGCTGGCTTCGCCTTTGTTGCTGACAGCAGGTTTTATAATGTACCTGGTCAGCGAGTGTGTACTTTTCGCCGCCGGTTTAGAGTGGGCGAACCTTTTGCTGCCGACTCCCCCTATCCCTGTCATAGTTCTGGTTTATGGGGTCCTACTGGCGTTGCCTTATCTGCCGCGTTATAGCTGGCTGTTACGCCGTCTGCCGGGAATAGTAAAAACCGGTTGTGTAACCGTGGTGTTTTTGGCCCTATTCTGGCAAGCTTTTCTACACCAAGGTAAAATGGCCGTGACTTTTTTAGATGTTGGGCAAGGGGACAGTATTTTCATACAGACGCCGGGCGGAAATACAGTGTTAATTGATGGCGGCGGGAGCCCCGGTTCGGATTATGCGGTCGGTGAAAAGGTTATTAAACCTTTTTTGGACCGGCGGGGCATCCGTAAAATTGATCTTATGGTAATGTCCCACAACCATACCGATCACAGCGAAGGCCTGATTGAACTCATACCCTTAGTGCGGGTCGGCGCTTTTGTCATGCCGCCCGCCGAAGAGAACAATGAGAATGAACAAAAAATAAGACAGCTTTGCCAAAAGTTTAAAATCCCGCTGCGGGAACTGACGGCCGGCCAATCGCTGAAGCTGGATCAGCACGTAGTGATGGAGGTCCTTCATCCGCCTCCTGATGATCTTGAGTCGGGGAATAATCATTCTCTTGTTCTGCGGGTAAGCTATCAAAAAACCAGTTGGCTCTTAACGGGGGATATTGAAAACCCGGCGCTTGAAAATCTGTTGAATACAAAGAAGGATCTGAGCGCCGATTTTCTTAAACTGCCCCACCATGGAAGTGTTTCTTCCTTTAACCCTGATTTTTACCAGGCTGTATCTCCGCAGGCCGTAGTAATTTCTGTGGGGGTGAATTTTTTTAACCAACCCCATCCCCAGGTAGAGGATTATTTCACTGCCCGGGAAATCCCTTTATATAATACCAGAGAACAGGGAGCGGTCATTACGGAAAGTGACGGAAAGAATATTTCCCTGCCATAAATAGTACAGACGGATGTAAAACTTATGATATAATTATGAAAGCACTAGCAAAGAAAAAGTGAGGATATATAATGCGCAAAATTGGTTTCTTTTTAGTGCTTTTCTTTTGTTTGTTAATTCTGTCGGGGACCCCCGTTCAGGCAGGCGAACTGCAGATTTCAGGGAAAAGTGCTGTATTACTGGATCAAAAAAGCGGACAAGTGCTTTATGACCAGGATAAGGATGCGAAGCTTTCACCAGCCAGTACCACCAAGATTCTTACAACGATCCTTGCCATTGAAAGTGGAAAATTGGATGATATCGTAACGATAGGCCCTAATCCGCCTTTGGTAGACGGGACCAGAGTGTACCTGGAAAGCGGAGAAACAGTAAAACTGCGGGATCTCGTTATGGCGGCCTTGGTCCCTTCGGCCAATGACGCGGCTTTAGCTATTGCGGAATACATAGCCGGTTCGCAAGAGGATTTTGCCAGGCTTATGAACGAAAAGGCTAAATCTTTGGGAGCCGTCAACAGTAATTTTGTGAACCCCCATGGTTTAACGGAAGAGAACCATTATACCACTGCCTATGATTTAGCAGTGATTGCCCGTTATGCCATGAATAATGAAACCTTCCGGCAAATGGTCCAATCCAAAGTATACGATTGGGAAGGCAAGGCCTGGCAGACCAGGCTAATCAATCTCAATAAACTTCTCTGGAATTATGACGGGGCCGATGGGGTAAAAACGGGATATACTACAGAAGCTAAATCAACCCTTGTCGCGTCTGCGACACGGGATGACAGATCTTATATCTCCGTGATTTTAGGAAGTCCGGGGCAAACCATTTGGCAGGATTCGGAAAAAATTCTTGACTATGGCTTTGCCAATCACCATTCGATAGAACTGGCCGCGCCGGGCGCCGGGGCTGCGACTGTCCGGATTGACCAAAACAAAACATTGCAGATGGTTGCAAAGGAGTCTTTTCGTCTTTCCTTGCCAAATGAAAGCAGTACGAAGGTGGAATCACAGCTGGAACTGTTTCCGTTTGTAAAAAACATTGCCGAAGGTGATGTTGTAGGGCAAATGGTTTTTGCGCTGGATGGGAAAGAAATGGGGCGGGTCGATTTATTAGCCGGTAATGCTGTGCGGATCACCCGTTTGAAAGTTATTGATTATATTCTTTATGCGGCGGCCGGTTTCTTTTTTCTGCAGCTTTTTTGGATCGTATTAGTCGCCTTTAACCGCAAACGGAAAAGGCGGAGCCAATATAGCTATAGGACTTCTTATAGGGGTTATTCCGACGGCAGGAGGTAGATATGCAGTTTCAAAACCTGATGCATTCAATCAAACGTAAGGTTGTAATGCCCGTCTATCTTTTGCAGGGGGACGAAGAATATCTGCAGGAGCTGATCGTCCAGGCCTTTAAAGAGTATTTGCTCGCCCGGGACGTGGCTCCGTTCAACCTGGATGAACTGGACGGCGAAGGGGTAACCCCCTCGCTTGTTGTGGAACGGGCCATTACGTTGCCGGTTTTTGCGGAAAAAAGGCTGGTGATCGTTAAAAACCCTCTTTTCTTGACCGCGCATAAAAAGGAGGGGGAAACGCAAACAAACCCTCTCCAAGATAAGGTATTGCTTGATTATTTAGCGGATCCGCCGCTTTTTACCTGTCTGGTTTTATGGGTTACAGGTTCTGTGGATAAACGGAGAAAACTGGTCAAGGCTGTAGAAAAAGCTGGGCAAATAGTAGAGATCAATAGCCTCAGGGGCGAGGATCTATCGGAATGGATCAAGGGAGAAATAGGTTCCCATGGTAAAAATATCGAGCCGCAAGCCCTGGAGTTTTTGATCCTCCATGGAACTCACAGTCTGCGTTCCTTAAAGAATGAACTGCAAAAGATGATCCTCTATTGCAGTCAGGAAGAAACGATATCCCTCGCGGTGGTAGAGAAACTGCTTACCATGACGGGCGAAGCCAACATTTTTACTTTGGTTGACAATATTGGCTTACAAAAAGGGGAGGGGGCTTTACTTGAACTAAGGAGTCTTCTGGAAGCGGGAGAGCCGGCTGTCAGGATCCTTTTTATGATTGCCAGGCATTTTCGTTTGCTTCTTTCAGCCAAGGACCTGGCGGTGAAGGGTTATTCGGAAAAGAAAACCGCTTCGGAGTTGTCTTTACACCCCTATGTGACCGGAAAGCTCTTACGACAGGGCAAAAATTTTTCTTTCCGGCAGTTGGAGGACAGCCTGCGTCTGATATTAGACTGCGATATCGCTTTAAAGACAGGCGCCGCGCCTCGTCCGGCTCTGGAAAATCTGCTGTTGGGATTGCTAGAAAGGGTGTGAAAAAAATGATTGATATTTGTGAAGAGTCCTTGAAGCTCCAGGAACAATTGGTGGCCTGGCGCAGGGAGTTGCACCGCTGCCCGGAGGTCGGTCTGGAAACGCCTCTTACAGCGGCTTTTATATCAAAAAAACTGACGGATCTCCAAATTGAGCACCAGACTAACGTAGGCGGTTCCGGGATAGTGGGTATTATACGCGGCGGTAAGAAGGGCCAAACCATCGCTTTAAGGGCGGATATGGATGCTCTGGCTATTCGTGAGGATACGGGGCTTTCTTTTGCTTCCCAAAACGGCAACATGCATGCCTGCGGACATGATGCCCACGCCGCTATGCTTTTGGGCGCCGCCGGCATTCTTTGTACGCGCCGCGATCAGTTGCGGGGCAACATAAAATTGATTTTTCAATCAGGCGAAGAGGGACCTGGGGGAGCCAAACCCATGATCGAAGAAGGGGTACTGGAAGACCCGTGCGTCGACTCTGTTATGGGGTTACATATCGGCAACCAGTTTCATGAGGTAAAAAACGGGCAGGTAGGCCTACACTATGGAAATGTAATGGCCTGCCTGGACAGCTTTAAGATCAAAATAACAGGCCGGGGTTGCCACGGAGCCATGCCTAATATGGGCGTGGACCCTATAGTGATCGCGGCCCAGGTTATTACGGCCTTGCAGACTTTAGTCAGCCGGGAGATAGTCCCTACAAGCCCTGCTGTAGTTACCGTCGGTATCGTTAACGGCGGCGTGGCTTATAACATTATCCCGGATGAAGTTGTCCTTATCGGCACTGCCCGTGCTCTGGAACAGGGCGTCCGTGACCAGCTGGCCGGCCGTATTGAGAATCTGGTGGCCGGAATAGCCCAGGGAATGCGCGGCGGCTACGAATTCAGCTATACTTATGGCTATCCGCCTCTGGTAAATAATGAGGAGTTTACGAAAGGTTTCAAAAAAACCGCTGAGAAAATTGTGGGCGCAAAGAATGTGATAGAGATTGCTAAACCGACCATGGGCGGGGAAGACATGGCTTATTATCTGGAAAAGGTTCCTGGTACTTTCTTCTTTCTGGGATCGGGCAACCCTGAGAAAAATGCTGATTACCCTCATCATAACGCCAGGTTTGATATCGACGAGGATGTTTTGTGGAAAGGCACGGCTTTACTGGCCCAGGGAGCCATAGACTGGCTGGAAAACAACGGAGGCCCGGCTTAATAGGGAAACTTATTGAGCCACGATAACGTCGTGGCGCACTGGGTTTGATTCACGGCGAAAAAAATAATTGGTCACAATGTCCTGCCAATGTTTAAGAACAAATCCACCTATAGCGGGGTCATACATCATTCCAAGATTTTTTTCTATCTCCAGGTAACAGTATTCAAGAGAATATGCCCTGCGATAAACCCGGTTTGACGCCATGGCGTCGATAGAGTCACATATAGCGATGATCCTGGCTCCCAGTGGTATTCTTTCGCCTTTTAACCCCGCCGGATAGCCCAATCCGTCAAACCGCTCGTGATGGTACAGGATGATGTCGTTCATCTCCGCCAGATGGGCAGACCTGCTTAAAATATCAGCACCGAGCTGCGGATGTGTTTTTATTACCTCCCATTCCCGTTCGTTCAGCTTCTCTTTCTTGTTTAATATGGCGTCGGGGATACCGATTTTTCCGATATCATGAAGGTGGGCGGCAATATGTATTTTATCAGTAACATCATCGCGCAGGCCCATGAGCCTGCATATCTTTAGCGCTATGTCGCTTACGCGCTGTGAGTGCCCCGCCGTATATGGATCCTTTGCGTCCAGAGCGCCTGTGATGCACTCTATGATCTCATGGTAATCTATAAGCCTGCTGCAGAAAGTACAGTTTTTCATCGCCTCGTCTCCCTTCACCGCTTAAGGTTTTCTTCATGTCTACACCGCCCTTTCATATTTGTTAAAATGGCTTTCAAAGCGCTGCCGCTGCCGCAATGGGATTGCACAAGCGCAATATCATTGAGAGCGGCTTTTTTCCTGGCTATCTTCGCCATCTTATGTGAAACAGGATTTGTAAAGAGAATGATTAAATCGGGCTGGCCGATCATGCCCTCCAAATTGCTTACCGCCTGGGTATACACCTTCGCCCTGCAGCCGTAACCGCTGCATATGTTTTTGTATTGACAGGTCATACGGTCATGGCCGCCAATGATAACGACACTCACATCGACGCGCCTCCCTTCTTTTTTCGTTAACAATCCGCCGGGGCGCGGGCGTAAGCCCGCGCCCCATACAGACAGCGTTACTGTTTTGTACCGCAAGACGTTGAGCTGGGACAACCTGCGCAGCCGCAGTCGCACCCGATGTGCTTTCCTTTTCGTTTATCACGAACAAGCTTTATGATAATCGCTGCCACAACCCCTGCAACGACAAGACCAACAATAATTGTTCCGAGATTTTCAGTTAAAAACCCAAGCATATAAAATTCCTCCTTTCGGGTGTCAGCTTTTTACGCTTAACACATTGCCTGACAGCCTGTCGGATCGCCTGTTTTTCTTTGCCGGACGCAGCAGCAGGAACAGGAATACCGCCACCAGCAGGGAGGCCGCGGCCGTACCGATTCCGAAGCTGCCCGCTGAAAACAGCATACCGAGCTGATAAACGCACAACGCCACGATATAGGCGAATATGCACTGATATCCGATGGCGATCCAAAACCATTTGGCGTTGTTCATCTCGCGCTTGATTGCGCCCATCGCGGCGAAACAGGGAGCGCAGAGCAGGTTAAACAGCAGGAAAGAATAGGCTGACAGCGTGGTAAAGCTGGCGGCCAGTGAAGCCCAAACCTCCGCGCCGTCCTCGGCCACTTCCGCAAAGCCATACAGGATACCGAATGTGCCGACTACATTTTCTTTTGCTATCAAACCCGTGATGGCGGCTACGGCGGCTTTCCAGTCGCCCCAGCCCAGCGGGCTGAAAATCGGCGCGACGACCGAACCCATTCTCGCCAAAATACTCTCCGACATGTCTACCATGCCGAAGCCGTCCTCACCCCAGCCGAAGCTCGAAGTAAACCATACGAAGATCGTAGCCAGGAGGATAATGGTTCCGGCTTTTTTGATAAACGACCAGCCGCGCTCCCACATGCTCCGCAAGACGTTTTCAACGGTCGGCCAGTGATAAGCCGGAAGCTCCATAACAAACGGCGCGACGTCGCCGGCGAACAGTTTTGTTTTTTTCAAAATTATACCGGAGCAGATAATCGCCGCCATACCGACAAAGTACGCACTGGTAGCGACCCAGCCCGCGCCGCCGAAGATAGCGCCCGCAATCAGGGCGATAATCGGTAGCTTTGCCGAGCACGGAATAAACGTAGTGGTCATTATCGTCATCTTTCTATCGCGGTCACTCTCAATCGTTCGCGAGGACATAATGCCCGGAACGCCGCAGCCGGTGCCGATAAGAATCGGAATAAAGGATTTTCCCGACAGCCCGAAGCGGCGGAAAATCCTGTCCATGATAAAAGCGATACGCGCCATATACCCGCAAGCTTCGAGGAACGCAAGGAAAATAAACAGGACAAGCATCTGCGGCACAAACCCGAGGACAGCGCCGACGCCGGCGACAATACCGTCGAGGATCAGGCTCTGTAGCCAGTCGGCCGTATTTATGGAAACCAGGAGGCTCTCCAGCGCGGGCGGGATGAGCTCGCCAAAGAGGACCTCGTTGGTCCAGTCGGTTACCCAAGCGCCTACCGTTGTCACGGAAACATAATAGACGATAAACATGACCACGGCGAAAATCGGCAGGGCCAAAAAACGGTTGGTGACCACCTGGTCGATTTTGTCCGAAACGGAAAGCTTGCCTTTGTTTTTGATTTTTACGCAGTCCTTGATGATGGAATCAATGTAAGTATAGCGTTCGGCGGTGATAATGCTCTCGCTGTCGTCCTCCAGCTCTTCTTCACGCCGTTTGATATCGCCGTCGATGTGGGCCGCTTGTTCGGGTTTCAGCCCCAGTTTGGCAATGATTTTCTCATCCCGTTCAAACAATTTTATTGCGAAAAAACGCTGCTGCTCCTGCGGCAGACCATGCAGTACGGCTTCCTCAATATGCGCCAGCGTATGCTCCACACCGCCGGAAAAGCAGTGCTGCGGCACGGTTTTTGCGCCGCTTGCCGCTTTAATTGCGGTTTCAGCCGCAGCCGTGACCCCCGTGCCCTTTAGCGCCGAAATTTCAACCACTTGACAGCCAAGCTCTTTGGCAAGGCGGGCGGTATCAATTTTGTCGCCATTTTTGCTCACCACGTCCATCATATTGATGGCGGCCACAACAGGGATGCCAAGCTCGGTAAGCTGTGTGGTCAGAAACAGGTTGCGTTCCAAATTCGTTCCGTCGATGATGTTCAGGATGGCGTCGGGACGCTCGTCAATCAGGTAATTCCGGGCAATGACTTCCTCCAGCGTATAAGGCGAGAGGGAATAGATACCCGGCAGGTCGGTGACGGTCACATCCTTGTGGCCTTTCAGTTTGCCCTCTTTCTTTTCCACCGTGACACCCGGCCAGTTCCCCACAAACTGGTTTGAGCCGGTGAGGGCGTTGAACAGGGTTGTCTTGCCGCTGTTGGGGTTTCCGGCCAGCGCAATCTTAATAGGCATGATATCTTCCTCCTTCAAATAGGGTAGCTTTAGGTTAGTTACAACTAACGAGAAGCCCTTAAATATGCGGAGAATCCGCGTTTCTCCGCACCGCTTAAAAATTATTCTACCTCGATGAGTTCAGCGTCCGATTTCCGTAAAGAAAGCTCATAGCCCCGGATCGTGACCTCCATTGGGTCGCCAAGAGGGGCAACCTTGCGGACAAAGACATCTACGCCTTTGGTAATCCCCATCTCCATAATCCGTCGTTTGACAGGGCCTCCGCCGCCGATTTTTGCCACCCGCACAGTTGCGCCCGGTTTGGTTTCTTTAAGTGTCTGCATGGTTTTTTCTCCTTTCAAAATTTACGGCCTATACCTCATTCGCTCAGACCATTATTTTCGCCGCCATCTCGCGGCTGATAGCCACGCGGGATTCTTTTATGTTCACAATCACGTTGCCGCTGATTTCCGTGATGATTGTGACGTGCGCGCCGGGGACAAATCCAAGATTGGCGAGAAACTGGCGCGTTTCTTCTTTACCGCCCACCTTTTTGATTGAATTTGCCTCTCCAACCTTCGCCATTGTCAAAGGCATCATAATTCACCTTCCTGTCCGCGATATGAGTAAGTTGTGACTAACTGCTAGGTCAAATAAAAGCGGTTAGAGGCAACTAACCACGTTTATTCTATCTATCTGGTAAATGTTTGTCAAGGAGTTTGGATAAATATTTTTCGGGTAATCGAAGGGGGTTTTACTATTTTAAGCTTTTTTCATACAGCTTCTTGATTGCCGAAAAGGTGTCCTCGCTTAGCACGTGTTCCATCCGGCAAGCGTCCGCCGCCGCAATCTTTGAGCCGATACCAATGCTCACAAGCCAGTCGTAGAGCGTAGAATGGCGGTCATATACCTGTTGGGCGGCCTGTACGCCTTTTTCGGTCAACGTGATATAGCCGTCCTCGTTCATGTGAATCAACCCTTTTTCGCGCAGCTTTTTCATGGCAACGCTGACGCTTGGTTTGGAAAATCCCATTTCTTCAACAATATCTATGGAGCGCACCGCCCCAGTTTTCTTTGATAACAAAAGAATGGTTTCTAAATAGTCCTCTGCGGACGGACGTATCTGCATAATAGAGCCTCCTATAAGCGAAACGGCGCGAAGCTGCCCGGGAAAATATATCTGGCGATAATTATAAAGTTAGTTTTAACTAATCATACCATGCGTGACTTCAAGGATCAAGTTTTTAGCCGCTATCTCCAGAAAGCTGTGGTAATGTCGTCTATGGCGCTGTTTACTGCCCGTACTTAGCAAAAACGTGTGATTCCTTACGGTTTCACACGTTTTCGGGTCTTTGTTTATGTTTCTCCAGGGGCTTTTTGACACAGCCCCAGCCTTATTAAACGGCTTTTTTATTGAGCTGACGGGTAAGACGGGATTTTTTGCGGGCCGCATTATTTTTATGAATGATACCCTTGCTGGACATTTTGTCGATCAAGCGCAGCGCTTTCTGCAGGGGCTCTTTGGCGTCATCAAGCACATTCCCCTTCAGGGCTGTTTCAAAACGGCGGATCGCAGTTTTCATCATAGATTTATATGCAGCATTCTTAGTTGTACGAATGCGGGCTATTTGGGCTCTTTTCAAAGCTGATTTAATATTTGCCATCTTCAAGCTCACCTCCTTCGAACATGATTTTTCTTAGAAAATCATGTAAAACCATAAAACAAATTCTATCATTTCTCCAACGAAAACACAAGTAAATAATCATCAGGGAATCTACTTGCCTGGAGAGAATAGGATTTATGAAAAAAGTATAAGATATTGGGAAAGGAGGTGATAGTTTTGATTCGGGCGGTTATTCGCTTTATCGTTTCCGCACTGGTATTACTTATCGTTAGTTGGTTGGTGCCGGGGTTATCTATTGCAGGTTTTACCGGCGCTATAGTTGCGGCGGCAGTTATCGCAGCATTGGGATGGGTGGCGGAAAAACTTCTGGGTAAGACGGCCACTCCCCAGTCCCGCGGCTTGATCGGATTTATTGCTGCAGCGGTTGTTATTTATTTAGCGCAGTATATTGTTCCAGGAAGCATCAGGGTCAATATAATCGGAGCTTTGCTGGCCTCTTTGGTCATAGGGCTGATCGACGCAATTGTTCCCACCGACTTACGTTAAGCAGGTCATATTATGGCTCCCCCGTTCATATGAATTAAAGAAAGGACGGGGGAGTATGTTTTTATTCCGGCAGCGATTTTACTATTGCCAGAAACGATGGGTCAAGCTTATACTACTGGGCCTGTGTTTTGGCTTGATCTTATTTGGACTCATCCATCTTGGACGGCATGCCAGTTTGAATGCGGTCGCGTTAAAAATCGGGACCCTGGCGGGGATGAAGCCGGATCAATCCGAGGACATGATTATTCAGGTCTTGCCCCTAACCCGTGAAGGTAAACCGAAGAACGGCTGGGAATCTTTTCTTCATCAACTGATTCTCTCCATGACAGGCGTCGATTCGCAAAATCCCGCCCTGATTTTGGGGGAAGGGCTGAATATAAATATATCGCAGTTGGCTACAACGGCTTTAGCGCCTTCAGTAGAGGAAGAGGGAGGAGAAGAAGATTTTTATCTGCCTGGACAGGAGAATTCTTCTGCGGAAGAAAGCTCCTTCCCGGAAGAGTTTCCTCCTGTTCAGATCAATGGGGAACCAATGATTTTGGTTTATACCACCCATAATGCCGAATCTTATAAGTTTGGCGGAGGCGTATCCCGTCAGGAAGGAGAAAATGGCGGAGTAGCACAGGTAAGCAAGTTGTTTACCCAGGCTATGGAAAGCAAGCATGGTATCAAAACGGTATATAGTGATATGATACATGATTACCCCGATTGGACAAAGTCGTATATTAATTCCATGCGCACCGTCCAACAAATACTCAAGAAATACCCCAAAATCCAAGTAGTGCTGGATATCCACCGGGATGCAGGATTGGCAACCCGCTCTGATACGTTGGTTAAGATTGGTAAGAAAGAATGCGCTAAGGTGATGATCGTGGTCGGCACTGAGCACCCAAACTGGAAAGAGAACTTGGCTTTTGCGGAGAAAATTGCGCAAAAGGCTGATGAATTGTATCCCGGACTTATTAAGACTGTTCGCCTGCGCAAGGAAAGACGCTATAATCAGCACCTGCACCCCCGGGCTTTGCTCCTGGAGGTGGGCAGTGACCTCAACAAAACAGAGGATGCGCAAAATTCGGCTGTTTTGATGTCGGATGTGATAGCTGCCGTCCTTAAAGAGAAGTAGTAAGGACCGTCGATAAATCTAATAAGAAGTAGCAGGGGATGGTACGTGCGCATACTATCCCTTTTCTGCGTTTATTTTTTGCCGGCAGCGGGCAAGGTATCCATATAAAGAGGTGAATATTTTGCTTGCCTATCGGAAACAAATGGCCCTGATCCTGATATTCGTCCTGGTACTGGTTGCCCTGGGGCTTTCCGGCACTTTTTATACGATGAAAAAGGTTACTCAGGCGCCGGTTGACAGTATGTTGTCCATCCGGGTGCAGAAAGATCAATTGAATGTCGACTTCCTTGGGCTTGATCTTGCTTTGCGGACCGCCTTTTTTAACGATGTCCTTCAAACTGGACTTACCGGGGCCAAAGATATCGCCGCCCAGCTTTTTAGCCTCTGGAGCGCATGGCGGGGCAAGGAGTAGACATTTAGGGCTACATGGGCTAGAATAAGTTATTGTAATCAGATTGTTAGAAGGTGTGCCGGATTGTCCACAGGGACTAAAGTGGCAAAAGCTGCCGGGATATTAATGGCCGCGACGGTTCTTTCCCGTTTCCTTGGTTATGTGCGGGATATGGTGATCTATGCCCAATTTGGTCAGAATAAGTTTACCGACGCCTATAATGCCGCATTTTCTATTCCGGATTTCTTATATTATTTACTGGTGGGGGGGGCTTTAAGCGCGGCTTTTATACCTGTATTTTCCGGTTATATTGCTACCAGGAAGGAAGAAGACGCTTGGTATGTCGCCAGTACGGTTTTTAATATTATTATCATTCTGATGACAGCCGGGATTGTGGTTGGGAATATTTTTGCCACTCCTCTTATCCGTCTTTTGGTGCCGGGTTTCACTCCGGATAATATTGATTTGACCGTGAAAATGACCCGGATTATGTTTTTCCAGACCTTTTTTATGGCTTTAAATGGGATAACCATGGGGATCCTGAATTCCTACCAAAAGTTTTTAGCCCCGGCCGTGGGATCGGTCATGTACAACCTGGGCATTATTGCGGTAGGCCTTGTTTTGAGCCCCTATCTGGGGATCACGGGATTTGCCGTTGGCGTGGTAGCCGGAGCTGTTTTCTACTTTGCGGTACAGTTTCCGGCTTTATGGAAGCTGGGGCTGCGCTACCATGCGGTCATAGACCTGAAGCATCCCGGAGTCCGAAGAGTCGGGGCTTTGGTCATGCCTGTGCTGATCGGACTATCGGTGGCCCAGTTCAACCTTTTTGTCAACCAGAACCTGGGTTCCAATCTTCCTGAAGGGATGCTTTCCGCCCTTAGAGCAGCCCAGCGGGTCATGCAGCTCCCGATCGGCATCTTTGCCGTAGCCATAGCGGTAGCCCTTTTTCCCACGCTGACGGGGTTGGCCGCGCGTCAGGAAACAGGGGTATTTAAAAAGTCCATGTCCCTGGGGGTCCGCACCATTATTTTTATTACGCTTCCCTCCGCCATAGGGCTTATCGCCCTTCGGGTCCCCGTAATACGGCTGCTTTTTCAGCAGGGTAAATTCACACCGGAGGATACGCAGGCCACTGCTTATGCCTTATTGTTTTATTGTTTTGGACTTATCGGCTATTCGGCCATCCAGCTCCTAAACCGTGTGTTTTATGCTCTTCAGGACACCAGGACGCCTGTTGTGGTAGGGATCTTTACGATCATTGTCAACATTGTCCTGAACTTTCTTCTGATCGGGCCTCTGGGGCATGGAGGGCTTGCCTTGGCCTATTCCCTGGCGGGCCTCGTCAATATGATAGGGCTTTTATATATTTTACGAAAGAAAATCGGTTCGATAGACGGGAAAAAAATGCTGATTTCCTTTCTGCAAACCCTGGGGGTTTCCCTGACCATGGGCCTGGCAGCTTTTCAAACAGCCCGGATCATAGAGCATTTAGTGAATACCGGAAGCAAAGCAGGCCAGCTTATCCAGGTAGGGGGCGGTATAACAGTGGGCGTAGTGGTGTTTTTCGTGCTGGTGCTGCTTTTGAAAATGGAGGAAGGGCAAATGGCAAAAACCCTGTTTCTCAAAAGGCTGCGCCGTCAGCGTTCATCTGATGGCTAGTGCGCTGGGGCCCTGTTAATAATTGCGGGAACGGACGCTTTTTTGATATACTTTTTTTGATATACTTAAGAAGTAGTTAGCGAGGGGAATTTATGAGCCAAAAAAATATCCGCAACTTTAGCATTATTGCACATATAGACCACGGAAAATCAACCTTAGCCGACCGTCTTCTCGAATGTACGGGAGCCCTTTCAGCCCGCGAGATGAGCGAACAGGTTCTGGATCAGATGGATTTGGAAAGGGAGCGGGGTATTACCATCAAGCTGAAGGCGGTCCGGATGAATTATCACGCTGAAGACGGCGCGGAGTATCTTCTCAACCTGATTGATACCCCCGGCCATGTAGACTTTACTTACGAGGTGTCGCGTTCGTTGGCGGCTTGTGAGGGGGCTATTCTGGTGATAGACGCGTCCCAGGGTATTGAAGCGCAAACTTTAGCCAATGTTTATATGGCCTTAGAACACGACCTGGAAATTATTCCGGTAATCAACAAAATAGATTTGCCCGGCGCCGAACCGGAACGGGTCATTCAGGAAATTGAAGATGTAATCGGGCTGGATTGCAGCGGGGCTATTTTGGCTTCCGCCAAAGATGGCACGGGAGTACCGGAGATTCTGGAGGCTATTGTAAAAAAAGTGCCGCCGCCCCGGGGAAACGAGCAGGGTTCCTTAAAAGCCCTGATCTTTGACTGTCACTTCGATTCCTATAAAGGAGCCATTTCCTACATCAGGGTGGTGGACGGGTCCGTCAAAAAAGGCCTGAATATCCTGATGATGGCTACAGGAAAAACATTTGAGGTGACGGAAGTAGGAGTTTTTACCCCGTCAATGCGTATCGTGGACGAGCTGTCCGCCGGGATGGTGGGTTATCTGGCGGCCAGTATTAAAAACGTCAAAGACACGAGAGTGGGGGATACCGTGACCTCTGCGGAAAACCCGGTGCAGGAGCCTTTGCCGGGATACCGCGCGATCACGTCTATGGTTTTTTGCGGGCTTTATCCGGTGGAAACAAATGAGTATGAGGATTTGAGAGATGCTCTGGAAAAACTGAAACTGAATGACGCTTCGCTGGTCTATGAGCCGGAAACATCAATAGCCTTGGGGTTTGGCTTCCGCTGCGGGTTTTTAGGTCTTTTGCATATGGAAATCGTGCAGGAACGCCTGGAACGCGAGTATAACCTGCAGCTCCTGACCACAGCCCCCAGTGTTGTCTATAAAGTGCGGAAGACGGACGGTGAAGTACTGGATATAGATAATCCGACAAAGCTGCCCCCGCTCCAGCAGATCGAAAGTATCTCGGAGCCTTATGTCAAAGCAATGGTCATGGTTCCCAGCACTCATGTGGGGCCCGTGATGGAATTGGCCCAAGATAAAAGAGGCGCCTATCTTGCCATGGATTATCTTTCCGCCAACCGGGTCATGATTAAATATAACTTACCCTTGAGTGAGATCATTTTTGATTTTTTCGATCAACTGAAGTCCAGAACCCGGGGCTATGCCTCGCTGGATTATGAACTGACCGGATATCAGGAGTCAGATTTGGTCAAGCTGGATGTTTTAGTCAATAATGAGATCGTGGACGCCTTGTCCTTTATCGTTCACCGGGAACGCGCTTATTTTCGCGGTAAGGCCCTGGTGGAAAAATTGCGCCGGCTTATTCCCCGTCAGATGTTTGAGGTGCCCATTCAGGCGGCGATAGGCAATAAGGTGATCGCACGGGAAAACATCGCCGCCCTGCGCAAAAGTGTTTTAGATAAGTGTTACGGGGGGGATATCACCCGGAAGCGCAAATTGCTGGAAAAACAAAAAGAAGGCAAAAAACGGATGAAGCTGGTGGGAAGCGTGGAGATACCTCAGGAAGCTTTTATGGCCGTACTAAGCCTGGATGAGAAGTAAAATGGAATTGGGAGTATATGTTCATATCCCTTTTTGTGCGGCAAAATGTAAGTACTGTGACTTTCTATCCTATCCTGGGCAAGGAAAGGCCAAAAAAGATGAATATCTGCATGCCCTGAGGGAGGAAACAAGGTTATATCTAAGGAATTTGCCCCGCTTCACGGTGACAAACTTCTATGTAGGAGGCGGTACGCCCACCTGTTTGTCAGGTGGGCAGCTTTTTCTTCTGCTGGATTTTCTGGGCGGGCTTTTGCAACCGGCAGCCGGCGCGGAAATTACGATAGAAGCAAATCCCGCTACGCTGGATCGGGAAAAACTGCGGGCGCTGAAAAAAGGCGGCTGTACCCGTCTTTCTTTAGGGGTGCAAAGCTTTCATGACGGCGAACTGCATAGTTTAGGCCGTATACACTCCCGGCAAGACGTATATAATACATACAAACTGGCGCGTCGGATGGGGTTTTCCAATATCAGCCTCGATTTGATGTACGGGCTTCCCGGACAGGAGCCGGCCGGCTGGCGGGAGAGCTTACGGGAAGCCGTGGGCTTAGAACCTGACCATCTATCTTTGTATCAACTGGCTATTGAGCCTGGAACGCCCTTTTACGATGAATTTAAACAGGGGCTTCTTCAAGAGTTTGAGCAGGATAGGGCCGGGGAGATGTACGAAGAGGCGATCGGGTTTCTTGCGGCCCAAGGGTTCCATCATTATGAGATCAGTAATTTTGCCCGCCGGGGCTGTGAGAGCAAGCATAACCAAATGTACTGGCAGAACCGGGAATACCTTGGTCTGGGGGCCGGCGCCGCGGGGTATCTGCAAGGGGTCCGTTATACCAATCAAAAAAACCTGGCTGCTTACAGTGAGATGGTTGCTCAAGGGGTGTATCCCATCGGGGAAAAAGAAAAAATCAGTACAGAATTGGCGATGAGGGAATTTATGTTTTTAGGTCTGCGTCTTTTAGCGGGAGTAGATAAAAACAGTTTCCAGGAACGTTATGGAATTACCCTGCAGGAGCGTTTCGGAAAAGTCATTCAGCCGCTCAAAGCGCACGGTCTTCTCCAGGAAGGAGAAAACAGCCTCTCATTGACCCGCCGGGGGTTATATATTGCGAATGAGGTTTTTATGGCGTTTCTTTGATATATCGGAAGTTGACAAAAAAAAGCCCCGGTGGTATTTTTAAAGAGAATACTTTAGCACTCAAAAGAGGCGAGTGCTAACAAGAGGTGGAAGCATGGCCATGGATGAACGAAAACGCAGAGTATTACAGGCTATCATCCTAGATTACATTGCTACCGCAGATCCAGTCGGCTCTCGTACGATAGCCAAAAAATACAATTTAGGAGTGAGTCCGGCTACTGTCCGGAACGAAATGGCCGATTTGGAGGAAATGGGTCTGATTGAGCAACCCCATACTTCGGCAGGAAGAATTCCTTCCCAATCCGGTTACCGTTATTATGTGGATTGTCTGATGGAAAAGGAACCCGTACGCAATGAAACAAGGGAGATGATTAGGGGTGCATTATTAAACAGGATGAGGGAAACAGAAGCTCTTATCCAAATGTCAGGCAAGCTCTTATCCCAGTTGACCAGTTATACGACGCTCGTATTGGCTCCTTCGATGGGCCAAAACACATTAAGGCATATTCAGTTTTTACCGGTGGAACGCGAGAAAGCGGTTATGGTGATCGTGCTGGATAACGGACATGTGGAACACCGCCTGATTGAAGCGCCGGAGGGCTTAAACGAAGAGGATTTTCATTCCATTTCCCAATTATTGAACCAACACATACGGGGATTATCCCTGGAAAACTGGCGGGCCAGTGTGATGCAAACTATTTATCGGGATCTGGATTATCATAGGGATCTATTGGGGAAATTTATCGCGCAGGTAGAGAACTCTTTACTGGTAGGGCAGGATCAGAAGGTATATTTGGGGGGCGCCCTTAATATTTTGAACCAGCCGGAGTTTAAGGATATTGATAAAGTTAAGACTCTGATGGAATTGTTGGAAGAAGAAAGCTTGATGAAAGAAGTTCTTAGTCCTACGGACGAAGACGGGGTAACGGTGCGTATCGGTACGGAAAATATGTATGAGGGCCTGAAGGATTGCAGTTTGATTACGGCCACATACCGGTTTGATGGGAAGATAATCGGAACTTTAGGGGTTTTGGGGCCGACCCGGATGGAGTATTCCAAAGCCATCAGCGTTCTGGATTTTTTGACGAAAGCTTTATCAGAAGGGCTGAATAAGTTATAGGAGGCTATCTGGATGAGTATAAAACAGCAAGCTGCCCAAAACTCAGAAGTAGATGAGAGTATGGCTGCTTTATTGACGAATGCCAATGCCATCCGGGCTATAGCCCAGGCAGTGGAAGGGACTATCGGGCCGAAAGGGCTGGATACCATGCTGGTGGATCAGTTTGGTGAGGTAGTTATCACCAATGATGGCGTAACCATCTTGGATATGATGGATATCAACCACCCAGCCGCGCGTATGCTGATCAAGATAGCCAAAGCCCAACAGGAAGAGGTCGGCGATGGCACGACGACCGCCACTATTATGGCCGGCTCCTTGGTAAACGGAGGTGTGGAGCAGGTTATAAAAGGAGTTCCGGTGGTCAAGGTCATAGAAGGGATAAAAAACGGGATACATAAGGCCTTAGCTGTGTTGACAGATAAGACACGCAAGATCAGGGACCTCGATGATCCGGTCCTGCAGAACGTAGCGCTGGTTGCCAGCAGGGAAAATAAGGATATTGCCGAGCTGGCTGTACAGGCGGCAAAGCTAATGGGTAAAGAGAAGCTGGCTGATCCTGTTTTCAAATTGGCCGGTATTGTCCGGGCTCAAGCCGGAGCTCAAAACCAGGTGGTTTCAGGGGTGATTCTGGATAAAGAACCCCTCAATGCTGAAATGCCCAAAAGGTTGACCCCGCTCAAGGTTTTAGCGCTGGATGACGCTTTGGAGCCGGAAGAACTTGGGGATGAAGCCCTGGCTACAGAAGCAGGGTTTACCCGGTATCTTCAATATCAGGAAGAGTTTAAGCAGAATGTTAAAAAAATAACGGAATTAGGGGTCAATCTGGTTCTGGTAGACCGTGGGGTCCATGAAGCCGCAGAGGAAATCCTGACCGACGCTCAAGTGATGGTTCTGAGCCGGGTAGCCAACAAAGAACTGCGGCTGGCCGCCGAGCTTACGGGGGCTAAACCCATCAAAAGAACAGGGCTTAAAAAAGACCGGGAGGACCTCATGAAATACCTGGGTGAGGCCCGGGAAGCTTATCTTGATGAGAAATTAAAACATGTGCGGATCCTGGATGGCCGGGGAAAAGCCCTGGCGACTCTCCTGGTGGGAGCTTCCACCGAGGAAGTGGTAGGCGAGCGGGAGCGGATCGCCAAAGACGCCGCCTCGGCTGTGCAGGCAGCTATCCAGGGCGGCATTGTACCGGGGGGCGGCACAGTGGAATTAGCCATTGCCCGGTACGTGGAGGAAGCCCGTAAAGAGGTAAGAGGTATGGCTGCATATGGAATGGATTGTGTAATAGACGCCTTAAAGAAACCCTTTTCCCAGATCGTTTTGAACGCCGGTTTTAATCCCCTGGAAAAATTGGGCGATGTCACGGCTGCGCAGGTAGAAAGCGGGCTCGATTCCTTAGGGATCGACTGCGATACCGGGGAAGTCGCCGATATGTTTAAAAAAGGCGTCTTTGATCCAACCTTGGTTAAGAAATACGCTTTACAAGCTGCCGGGGAAGTTGCTGAGGCGATTTTACGTATCGACACCATTATTAAAAAGAAAGAAAGAAATAGCGAGGAGAGATCCGCGCTGGAAAAATTTGAATAGGTGGTGGCTTGAATATGGAAGAACAAATCAATGAAAGGGAAGAAAGGGAAGAAAGAAAAGAAAGGGAAGAAATGGGAGAAAGAGAAGAAAGAGAATTTGAAAACGGGGCTGAAACACAACCGCTTTTGAGCCAGAAGGAGAAAGAGTTAGCGGAAGCCACAGACAAGCTCTTGCGGCTTCACGCTGATTTTGATAATTTCCGTAAAAGGATGGGCAAAGAAAAAGAAGAGTGGTATCGCTATGCTTCTCAGGAGATAGTAGAAAAGCTCCTGCCCATGATCGATAATTTTGACCGGGCTCTTGCCGCAATCGAGCAAGGAAATCCCGAAGTGCGCAACGTCTTTTCAGGAGTTGTCATGATCCATCGCCAACTGGTGGATATTCTCCAGGGCGAGGGGCTGGAAGCCTTGGAAGCGGTGGGGAAGGAGTTTGATCCGCTGCAGCAGGAAGCCATGCAACTGGTACAGGCTGAGGAAGGCCAGGAGGATAACCAGGTGGTGGAAGAATTGCGCAAAGGTTACCGCTTCAAGGATAAGATCATCAGACCAACATTGGTCAAGGTAGCGAAAAAATCCGAGGATTTAAAGGAGGAATAGAATATGGCTAAGGTAATTGGTATTGACCTGGGGACAACAAACTCGTGTGTAGCTGTGATGGAAGGCGGAGAAGCAGTCGTTATTCCCAATTCAGAGGGGAGCAGAACCACGTCCTCTGTTGTTTCTTTTTCTAAAAGCGGGGAGCGTCTGGTAGGGCAGGTAGCCAAACGCCAGGCAATCACGAATTCCGAACGCACCATTCAGTCGATCAAACGCCACATGGGGACGAACCACACGGTTAAGATAGATGACAAGGTATATACGCCCCAGGAAATATCCGCCATGATTTTGCAAAAGCTGAAAACAGACGCGGAAGCATATCTGGGGCAAAAAGTGACCCAGGCGGTTATCACTGTCCCGGCTTATTTTAATGATTCCCAGCGTCAGGCCACTAAGGACGCCGGTAAAATTGCCGGTCTGGAAGTACTGCGGATCATCAACGAACCGACGGCGGCTGCGTTAGCTTATGGCGTGGATAAAGAAGGAGGCCAGACCATCTTAGTCTATGACCTGGGCGGGGGTACTTTTGACGTTTCCATCCTGGAATTGGGCGACGGCGTCTTTGAGGTCAAAGCCACCAGCGGCAACAACCGTCTGGGCGGCGATGATTTTGACGAACGTGTCATCAATTGGATGAGTGATGAATTTAAGAAACAAACCGGGGTTGATCTGAAAAATGATAAAATGGCTCTTCAGCGCATGAAAGAAGCTGCCGAAAAAGCTAAACTCGAGCTTTCTTCCGTCTTGTCCACCAACATCAACTTGCCGTTTGTTACGGCAACGGCCCAGGGTCCTTTACACCTGGAATTGAATTTGACCCGCGCGAAGTTTAATGAGTTGACGGCGGATCTGGTCGAAATGACCATCGGACCTACCCGTCAGGCTCTTAAAGACGCCGGATTGGATACCAACCAAATCGACAAGGTCCTCTTAGTGGGCGGTTCGAGCCGTACTCCGGCTGTGCAGGACGCTATCCGGAACTTATTGGGCAAAGAGCCTTTTAAGGGGATCAATCCTGATGAATGCGTGGCCCTTGGCGCAGCTATCCAGGCGGGTGTGCTGGTAGGCGAAGTTAAGGATGTTTTGCTTCTGGACGTAACCCCCCTTTCTTTAGGGATTGAAACTCTAGGCGGTATCTTTACCCGGTTGATTGACCGCAATACCACTATCCCTACTTCCAAGAGCCAGGTATTTTCCACGGCCGCCGACAATCAAACCTCAGTGGAAATCCATGTTCTCCAAGGGGAACGGGATATGGCTTCTTATAATAAGACCCTGGGACGTTTCCAATTGACCGGGATCCCGCCGGCTCCCAGAGGAGTGCCTCAGATCGAGGTTAAATTTGATATTGACGCTAATGGTATCGTCAATGTGTCGGCCAAAGATATGGGAACCGGGAAGGAACAAAAGATCACCATCACCGGCTCCACCGGCCTGGCGAAGGACGAGATCGAGCGTATGGTGAAAGAAGCCAGTGAGTTTTCGGCAGATGACAAAAAGCGTAAGGAAGAGATCGAGGTTAAGAACCAGGCCGATAATCTCATCTATCAGACGGAAAAAACTTTAAAAGAGGCCGGGGATAAGGCGACCAGTGAAGAAAAAGAAAAAATAGAACAGGCCCTGGAAGCCCTCAAACAAGCCCTGCCCGGTGGGGATGCGGAGTCTATTAAGAGTAAGTGTGAAGCGTTAACAACAGTTCTTTACCAGTTGACCTCCAAAATGTACCAGCAGGCTGAGCAAACGCAAAATCCGTCTGGCGAACCGGCGAACGAGTCTAAAAAAGATGGCGGCGATAACGTCGTTGATGCGGATTTTGAAGTGAAGGACGATAAATAAGCCGCTAACATCAAACTCAAACGATTAATTAACAGTGGAGGGGTTATTGTTGGCCAAACGGGATTATTATGAGGTTTTAGGGGTCGAAAAAAACGCCTCTGAAGATGAGATAAAAAAGGCCTTTCGAAAGTTAGCCCGTCAGTATCACCCGGATGTAAATCCGGGTGATAAAAACGCCGAGGAAAAGTTCAAGGAGATCAACGAGGCTAATGAAGTATTGAGCGATCCGGATAAAAGGCAGCGCTATGACCAGTTTGGGCATGCCGGCACCGACCCCGGCGGTTACGGGGGGTTTGGCGGGTTTGGACAAAGCGCCGACTTTGGCGGTTTCGGCGATATTTTTGATATGTTTTTTGGCGGGTCTGAGCGACGTTCCAATGGGCCTCAGCAGGGTTCCGACTTACGCATGGATCTGCAGCTGACCTTTGAGGAAGCCGCTTTTGGGATAGAAAAGGACATTGAACTGCCGCGCCTGGAAAACTGTTCCGCTTGCCGTGGAACAGGGGCCAAGGCGGGAACGCAGCCCGCCAGGTGTAAGAAATGTCAGGGTACGGGGCAAGTCCGCGTCACCCAGAAGACGCCGCTGGGTCATTTTCAGACCATTAAAACCTGCCCGGAATGTAACGGAACGGGGCAAATCATTACTGCGCCCTGTCCGGAATGTTCAGGCAGGGGTAAGGTGAGAAAGACCCGTAAGCTTCACATTAAAATACCCGCCGGGGTAGATAACGGGTCCCGGATCCGTTTATCCGGCGAAGGGGAGGCGGGGACAAAAGGAGGGCCGAGCGGCGACCTTTATGTTTATCTGGGGGTGAGCTCCCATAAGATCTTTGAACGGGACGGGGAGGATATCCTCATGGAGATGCCCATTACCTTTGTCCAGGCGGCTTTAGGCGATGAAATAAAGGTGCCGACTCTGCAAGGTTATGCCACTTTAAAAATACCGGAAGGAACCCAAACCCATACCGTGTTCCGTTTGCGCGGGCAGGGGATACCCCGTCTGCGGGGCGTTGGCAGAGGCGACCAGCATGTGAAGATCGTAGTCGTCACGCCGAACAAACTGAACGAAGAGCAAAGGAAAATCTTGCGGGAGTTTTCCGCAAGCAGCGGACAGGATAATTACCGTTCCCAGGGGAAGGAAAGGGATAAAGGTATCTTCGAGAGGTTATGGGACGGTCTGAAAGGATAGGGGAAAAGGTATGGATTGGCAGGAAATAAAAGTTACCGCCGAACCGGAGGCCATTGAGGCCGTGAGTGATGTTTTTTACCAGTTGGGTTCCGGCGGGGTGGTCATTGAAGACCCCGAACTCTTGAAAAAGATGGCGTCCAGCGGGCTCTGGGACGCCTGTGAGCTTTCGCCCGACTCCTTTTGCCAGGCCTGTCCTGTCGTGAAGGGGTATTTCCCTATGAACGAGAAGTTACCTGCTAAAATAGAGGAATTGAAAAGGGAAATCACAGAAATTGCCGCCCGCCTGGGCCAAAAACCAGGCGAGCTGACCGTAGCTGTAGTCCGGGAGGAAGACTGGGCCAATTCCTGGAAAGCCTATTTTAAACCGGTCCATATCGGACGGCATTTCGTGATACGGCCTACCTGGGAGCCGTATTGCGCCCGGAAAGGGGATATTGTGATCGATCTGGATCCCGGGATGGCTTTCGGTACGGGAAATCATGTTACAACCGTCATGTGCGCCGGTTTTCTGGAGAAATACTGTCGGCCGGGATTTCAGGTTTTTGACGTGGGGTGCGGTACAGGTATTTTGGCGATGTTTGCCGCACGTTTGGGAGCCGCGCCGGTTTTAGCGCTGGATTTTGATCCTGTAGCCGTTAAAGTAGCCCAGGAAAATATCCGGCTCAATCGGCTGCAAGAGCATATCCGGGTACGGCAGAACGATTTATTGACGGGGGTTGAAGGAAAGGCCGACCTGATTGCCGCTAATATTATCGCGGATATTATCATCAGACTATTTCCCCAGGTGAAGCAACGCTTACAGCCAGGGGGTGTTTTTATAGCTTCCGGGATTATCGGCGGGCGGAAAGCGGATGTCGCGCAAGCTGCCGGGCAGTTGGGTTTTATCCTGGCGGCAGAGGATGAGCGGGAAGATTGGGTGGCGCAAGTATGGAAGCTGAAGGGGTGTTAAAGTGCACCGTTTTTATGTTCCTCCAGAGAGGATCCGGGAATCTAAAGCCTGGGTCAGGGGAGATGAATTACGGCATTTAGCCAGGGTTTTGCGCTTAGAAACACAAGACCCTGTGATTATATTTGATGGTTTGGGCCAGGAGTATCAGGGCGTTATTATTTCTCTCACCGAAGAGGAAGCCCTGGTGCAGGTGGCACAAGCCGTCCGCTTGCCCAGGGAGAGCCCGCTTGCGGTCTGGCTGGTCCAGGGCCTTCCCAAAGGTGATAAAATGGAATGGATCATCCAGAAAACAACAGAGTTGGGAATTCGGGGCATAGTGCCTTTGGAGGCCTCGCGCAGTATTGTGAAATTAACGGGTAAAAAAAGGCTGGAACGTGAAGACCGTTGGCGGAAAGTGGCGACGGAGGCGGCCAAACAGTGCCGCCGGGCCTTGATCCCCGCCATCGGTCACATACAGACATTAACTCTTTTTTTGCAGAATCTGCCTCCGGACTGCCTGTTGGTGATCCCCTGGGAAGAAGGAGGGCGCCCTCTCAAAAAGGTTTTGGAGGAGAAGGGATCGGGTGCTGTCCTCCCTAAAACTGTCTATATCTTGATCGGACCGGAAGGCGGGTTGGAGGAGAGCGAGGTAGCCCTGGCCCAAAGCTACGGGGGTATTCCTGTGACACTGGGTCCGCGCATTTTACGCACTGAAACGGCTGGGCTGATAACAGCAGCCTTGTTTTTGTACCAGTGGGGGGACTTGGGGGGATGAAAATGGCCGGCAGGGCAGCTTTTTATACTTTGGGCTGTAAGGTCAATCAGAATGAAACGGAAAATCTGGCCGCTTTATTCAGGGAGCGGGGGTACGAAATCGTGGACCCTAAAGAAGAGGCGGACGTCTATATCCTGAACACCTGTACTGTAACCCATTTGGCTGACAGGAAGTCGCGGAATTTTATCCGCAGGGCTGTTAAGGCCAATCCGCAGGCGAAGGTGGTGGTGATGGGCTGTTACGCTCAGATATCGCCCCAGGAAATAAGGAAAATCCCCGGCGTTTCTTTGGTAGTGGGCACCAGCGAAAGAACGCGGATCCTGGAATGGCTCGATAGTCATCAGGACAAAAGGGGACCCGCGTGTCTGGTACGTGATATTCGGGAGCAAAAAAAATTCGACGAAATCTTTGAAGAGGTTGAGCCTGATAAAGTCAGTGAACGGGCCAGAGCATATTTGAAAATCCAGGAAGGCTGCGACCAGTATTGTTCTTATTGTATTATTCCTTACGCCCGCGGGCCTGTGCGGAGCCGTACCCTGGAAAGCACTCTGCGGGCAGCCGGGGCGCTCATTAAGGCGGGCTATAAAGAAATTGTGCTCACAGGGATCCATTTGGGGGCTTACGGAAGTGATTTTGCTGGGAAGATCCGCCTGGAGGCGCTCTTAGAGAAGTTATTGTCAATTACGCCGGAAGTCCGCTGGCGGCTAAGTTCCCTGGAGCCGACCGAGGTGAGCCGGGACCTGGTGGATTTGATGGCCAGCCATAAAAATTTTTGCCCGCACCTCCATTTGCCGCTGCAGAGCGGGCATGACGAGATCCTGCGGGCGATGAACCGTCCCTATACGACAGCTGATTATCAGGAGGTGCTTCGTCAGGTAAGAAAGAGGATACCGGGTATTTGCATTACGACGGATATTATGGTAGGATTTCCCGGAGAAACTGATAAGCATTTTCAAGCTTATCTTGAATTTACAGCTAAGATGGCTTTTAGTAATATGCATGTATTTCAATATTCCCCGCGCCGCGGCACCCAAGCGGCGGGTTTTCCCTATCAGATCCCTTCTCCTGCAAAGGAGGCCCGCAGCCGTCAATTACTGGAATTAGCTTCGGCCATGGCCCATGAGTATGCCCGCGGTTTTTTGGGAAAAACGCTTCAAATCCTGGCGGAAACGAAGGTGGACGAAGCGCTTTGGGAAGGGCACAGCGACAATTATCTAAAAGTCGCTTTTTCTTCCGAGAAAGTTCAGAGAGGGGAGATTGTCCCAATTACCTTGCTGAAAGCGGAAGGGAAAAATTGCCAGGGGGTAATCGCCATCTGAAAAAAAAATTATGATACGAGGGGGTGTTAAAGTGTCGGACTGCATTTTTTGTAAAATCGTCCAAGGAGAGATCCCTTCCAAAAAGGTCTATGAAGATGACCGGGCAGTGGCTTTTCATGATCTCAATCCCGCCGCGCCGCTTCATATTCTGGTTATTCCGAAGGCGCATATCAGGAACCTGGCTGAATTACAGGATGACCAGTTGGGACTGGTCGGCCATATTCACGGGGTCATACGGGATTTGGCGAAGGAATTTGGCCTACAAAAGGGCTATCGCGTTGTCAACAACAATGGTCAGGATGGGGGGCAATCGGTGGAACATCTGCATTTCCATTTATTGGGCGGCAGAAGCCTGCAATGGCCTCCAGGTTAATCCTTGACCCACTTTGCGTGTTGCAGTATAATAAAGAATGTGTAATTTTAGCTCTAATCCCACTTTTCCTGTTACAAGGAAAGCAGCATGATTTGCAGCAAGACGGTCATTAGTGGAGGGAGGGAAAATGTATGAGTGAAGTGAGAGTTGGTAAAAACGAATCTCTCGACAGTGCACTCCGCCGCTTCAAACGCACCTGCCAGAAAGCCGGCGTTCTATCAGAAGTTAGAAAACGCGAGCACTATGAGAAGCCAAGCGTTAAGAAAAAGAAAAAGTCAGAAGCAGCCAGAAAGCGTAAGTTTAAATAGGGCTACCAGAGCAGTTGAATAACTACAACAGGAAATTGTTATTTTTAAGGGAATATCTCCCCCGACAAATGACCGCAAAATAAATTGTTGCCCTCGACTGGTCAATGAAACCGCTAAAAATTTAAACGGTGTATAAAAAAACAGCCTACCAAGGCACGCTTTAATAAGGAAATTTACTGAACCGTACCCAAATAAATACGAAAAAGATACCCAAATAAATACGAAAAAGCAAGAGATGCGCTGTCCCGTAAGGAACAGCGCATCTTGCAATAATATCAATAATATATTGTCAGCGACAACTCTTTCTGTCTGTGAACAGTGCCGACAACAGCAGGATAATCGCCAGAGCAAACGCTGAAATACCAAGCCATAGGGATGCTCTCGGGAACACTGACGTAAGAAACAAATATTTCTGACAAAGACACCAGGTAAGACCGCCCATAATGATAAAAGACGCGCCGGCCAGCGTAATACGCAGCGGAGTAGAGTTCTTTAAGAGCAGGGCCGTTTCTTTATGCTTTCTGTTCATAATACCGGTTGTCAGACGCAGCGTCTGCAGGAGCGCCGCTGACCAGATCAAGCCTATGATAGTCCATATTCCGTATTTGCCCCAAATAATCCGGCTCATGCCAACCGATCCAAACCCCCGCCACTTTGCCCAATCACTCAGAAGACAGGCGATAAACGGCCAGCTTCTTTGGCTGTTCGTAAGTATCACGATGGCGTCGCCGGTTTCAGGTACTGTCTGAAAATGGGTCATGATACCGCTGCCTTGTCCTCCATGGGAGATTGCCTGTTTGCCGTTCGGCAGCGTTTCAATGTAGTGACCCAAGCCATAGGCGTCAAACACCAGTCCATATATGCCTATGTCATGGCTGACCGGCGTATACAGGGCATCTATATCGCCGGGGTTGAGTACCTGTTTACCCTGGGGTACGTCCTTCATCCCGGCGATAGTAAACGCGGCGATATCCTCCGCTGTGGAGAAGAGTCCGCCCGAGGCCTTTTCCGGATACACATAAACCGGGACCGGTTTTCCGTCCAAGTTGTATCCTACGGGAACGGCGGGGTCAAGTGTTTCGCTCCAGACAAAGGTTGAGCGGTACATTTCCAACGGTTTCAAAATTTCCTGCTCCATATACCCGGCGAAGGACTGTCCGGTAACTTCTTCGATAAGCAGTTCCAACAGGTTATAGCCTGTATTGGAATAGGAAAAGGTTCTGCCCGGCTCTCTGATAAACACAGCTTCTTCCAGGAGCTTTTCTTCCAGCGAAGGCATAGCCTCTCCGGGAGCGTATATGGTAAACACATCTCCCAACGGCAATCCCGCTGTATGACTTAAAAGATGCCGAATCGTCACCCGCTCCGCCGAAGTGCCGGATGAGGGGAAACGCCAGGTTTTTAAGTACTGCTTTACGGGAGCGTTCAGTTCAATTTTCCCCTGTTCCGCCAGTTTCATAACGCCCCAGGCGGTGACAGATTTAGAGATGGACTGCACTCGCATCGGTGTGTCGGTAGTCAGCTTTCTCCCGGTTTCCATGTCGGCATACCCATACGCCTCCGACCAGACAAGCTCGCCGCCTTTTACAAGCGCCATACTGCTTCCGGGAATATGATAAAGCTCCATCAGCGCGGGAATTCGCCCGTTAAGGTGTGCGATGAATTGGTCCAGAGGAGCATGTGGCTCCGCTGTCTTTTTAATTGTATTCAGACCCGAAGCGGCAAGCGCCAGAATAAACGATATAATTAGTGCGACCGTTATCCATATCCGCATTTTTGATTTACTCCATAACGTCTTTGACGCTTTCCACGGTAATCCAATCGTCCATATTTTTCTCGCGCACGTATGAAAACGGTTTGATTTCCTGTACGTCCTTTAGTTCGATCAGACACAGATACCGTTTTCCGGTCCACCGCTTCTTCTGGGCTTCGGTCAGCTTCAATTGATTCATATTTTCTTCGATGATCCGCCCGGATTCCTCCGGGGTCAGCTTATCCGAGTGAAATGCATTTGATACTGTTCCTTGGGCGCGGATAGTGCCGCTGCTGTCATTTTCCAACAGGTATACAACTTCTCCTTCAGCCACCCTGCCGTGGGGGAGCTTTCTGCCCGCTGCGCCCCGTATCAGCATGGTCTTACTGCCGTTAAGCAGGTTTTGCAGTTCTTTTGCTTTGGCGTCACAATATGCAATATGTTCCATATTTCCTCCTTTTTTATGCCTGTCACTCATTCCGTCCGATGCTTTTTAGACGCATCAGCCGCTAATATGCTTGCCCAAGCTTAGCCGGCGGAACGAATAAAAGTAAAGTTAACTTTCCATTTTATTCTATCTATAAAATGATATTCCGTCAAGTTAACTTGACCAAAACGGCGGCAACTTCAATTTGCTTTCTTTGTAATACAATGAAACGTTATAATATAATAAAGGAGTATACAATAATGATTTAAAGGAGGAATTGATGTTGGAGAATCTGTTGAGAAGCAAACAACTATCCGCAGGGGTTGAAAGGGCCGCTCACCGTGCGATCTTGCATTGTGTCGGCTTACAGTCGGAGGATTTTAATAAACCATTAATAGCGGTCGTTAATTCCTGGAATGAAATCGTTCCGGGACATATCCATCTTCAGGGCATTGCCAAATACGTTAAACAAGGGATCACCGAGAGCGGAGGAGTCCCTCTGGAATTTAACACGATCGCCCTTTGCGACGGTTTGTGCCAGGGTCATACAGGGATGAGGTATCCTCTGCCCAGCAGGGATCTTATTGCGGATTCCATTGAAATGATGGTGGAAGCTCATCAATTTGACGGGATGGTCATGATCCCCGGATGTGATAAAACCGTACCTGCGCATATTATGGCTGCTTTGAGGATCAATATTCCTACCGTGATCGTTACGGCAGGGCCAATGGAGCCGGGAAATTATCAGGAATTCAATAATATTACTCTTACCGATATGAGGGAATATATAGGGAAGGTGCAAACCGGCCGGATGGCGATGTCCGATTTGACAGAAATAGAAAAAAGGGCTTTGCCTGGTCCCGGCACATGCGCCATGCTGGCTACGGCAAATACCATGGGGCTGTTGACGGAGGTTCTGGGACTCACACTTTCAGGGGTTACGGCTATTCCGGCCATAAAATCCGCGAAATGGCAGATGGCTCGCGCCTCCGGCAGAAAGGTGCTCGAATTGCTGCAAAAAGGAATAACCCCCAGAATGATTGTCAATCAGGATGCTATCACCAATGCCATTGCGGCGGATATGGCTATAGGGGGTTCCACCAACAGCGTTTTACACCTTATGGCTATCGCTAAGGAAGCAGGTCTGTCCCTTGACCTGGCGGAGTTTGACAGAATAAGCAGGGAAGTTCCCCATATTTGCGACTTGAAGCCTTCCGGGAAATACCCCACGGTTTATTTTTATGAGGAAGGCGGGGTTCCCGCTTTATTAAAGGTTTTGGAACCTTTTCTTAAAACGGAGCAGCTCACCGCAAACGGCTTGACGCTGAAGGAAACTCTGGAAAAGGTGGAAATGAGTCCGGGTAAAATCATCAGGCCTTTAGACAATCCTTTGCATAAAGAGGGTGGGATCGCTGTCCTGAAAGGTAATCTGGCGCCTGACGGGGCTGTCGTGAAACAATCCGGGGTAAAACCCGGTATGTATTATTTTACCGGATCAGCCAGAGTGTTCAATTCTATGGAGGAAGCGGTTAAAGCGGTCGTAAATGATGTTATTGAAGCAGGCGACGTTATTGTAGTCCGGTATGAAGGCCCTAAAGGCGGCCCGGGCATGAGAGAAATGCATATGATAACTTCTCTGATCGTTGGCCGGGGGATGGATGAAAGTGTTGCCCTAATTACCGACGGACGGTTTTCAGGGTCTACCAGAGGGCCGGCTATAGGCCATATATCGCCGGAAGCGGCAGCCGGAGGGCCCATTGCCGCAATCCGGGACGGAGACCGCATCACGATTGACATTCCCAACAGGAAGCTCGATCTTGGGGTGAGTGATGAAGAGTTGAGGGAGCGCTTAAAACACGTGGTCCATCCTGTCAAAGCACGGCATGGGGCTCTGGCCAGGTATGCCGAACTGGTTACATCCGCAGATAAAGGCGCTGTTTTAGTTGCGCGGGAAATACTTTAATTAAAATACAGGAATTTATCACTAACGGCGAGAATAAATGAGTAAAGAGGTTTAGCGGAAGGGGTGAGTCAATGAAAAAACGAAGGGTCATAATCAGGCTGTTATTGATCTGCCTGTTGCTGTTGCTTTATGGAGTGCAGTTATTGGCCGGGACTGCACAAAATGTATATGTCATACCTGTCAAGGAAACCATAGATCCGGGGTTGGCGAAATTCGTGGAAAGAAGCTACCAGGAGGCGCAAGAACTCCAGGCGGAGATGGTGCTTCTGGAAGTGGATACCCCCCGGCGGACGGGTGGATGCAGCTTTGCAGATCCGCGATGTGATCCGTCAAAGTTCCATACCTACGACAGCCTTGGTCCAGGGCGGGGCTATTTCCGCCGGGGCGTTGGTGACGTTAGCCTGCCAACAGATCGCCATGGTCCCGGGATCCACCATCGGAGATGCTGAGCCCCGGGTGGGAAATGAGAGGGCTGATGAAAAGTATGTTTCATACTGGGCTAAGGAATTGTCCTCCACAGCTCAAGCCAACGGACGCGACCCCCTGATTGCTGTAGCCATGGCCGACCGGGATGCCGGTTATCCGGGCCTGGCGGAAAAAGGGAAGCTTTTGACCCTGACTTATGTGGAAGCCGAAAAGGTTGGGTATACCGATTTTGTGGTGAAGGACCGCAGTGAACTCTTAACAAAATTAAGTCTTCAGGATGCCCAGATCATTGAAGCGAAGCTTTCCGCAGCGGAGAAAATCACCCGGATAGTTACGAATCCCTACGTAGCGCCGCTCCTTTTGACTTTGGGGATCGCCGGTATTATCATCGAGGTCTTTACCATCGGTTGGGGTATTGCAGGTACGGTAGGTGTGTTATCCCTGATCTTGTATTTTTGGGGTCATCTACTGGCGGGATTCTCCGGCTGGGAAGCTATCCTGCTGTTTTTATTGGGAATTATCCTGTTGGCGGTGGAAGCCTTTATGCCCGGTTTTGGGATACCGGGATTTACGGGGATCGGCTGCATTTTTACGAGTATTGTACTGGCGGCCCCCAGTTGGGAAACAGGGCTGATCTCTCTTGTTATCGCTTTGGTGGGCAGCATCATCCTTTTGTTGATCAGCTTTAAGATTCTTACCAAAAGGAGATTTTGGGACCGCTTAATTTTGCGCTTCAAGTATGAGAAAGATACCGGCTATGTTCCCCAAAGCCGGGATCTGGGGGCCTTTGCCGGAAAACAGGGGACGGCTCTTACCACGCTGAGGCCTGCGGGTACAATGGAGCTTGAGGATGGAACGCGTCTGGATGTGGTAACAGAAGGCGAGTTTATTCCCCATGGGGAGAAAATCGAAGTAATCCGGGTCGAGGGCGCCCGGATCGTGGTTCGCGAAAAGAAAAATGAGGAGGGTCAATAAATGGGTGCTTTTATTTCTTTAATCATTATGTTTGCTCTGGTCTTTATCGGATTGGTCATACTATTAAGTTTTATTCCTGTGGGCTTGTGGATTTCAGCCATAGCCGCCGGGGTGAAGGTCGGAATATTTACGTTGGTGGGAATGCGTTTCCGCCGTGTGCCGCCCGGCTTGGTTGTCAATAATCTGATCAAGGCGGACAAAGCCGGTTTGAATGTGACTACCAACCAACTGGAAGCTCATTATCTGGCAGGCGGTAATCTGGACCGTGTCGTCAATGCCTTGATCGCGGCAGAAAGGGCGGCTATCCCTCTGCCCTTTGAAAGGGCCGCGGCTATTGATTTAGCGGGGCGGAATGTCTTGGAAGCGGTGCAGATGAGCGTTAATCCACGGGTCATTGAAACTCCTCTCATTTCGGCAGTAGCCAAGGACGGGATCGAACTGCGGAGCAAAGCCCGGGTCACGGTGCGGGCTAACATTGACCGTCTGGTGGGCGGCGCCGGGGAAGAAACCATCATTGCCCGCGTGGGGGAAGGGATCGTTACCACAGTAGGTAGTTCAGAATCCCATAAACAAGTTTTAGAGAATCCTGATTCCATTTCCCGTACTGTATTGGCCAAAGGGCTGGATGCGGGAACCGCTTTTGAAATCCTCTCCATTGATATTGCCGACGTTGATGTGGGCCGTAACATCGGGGCTCAGTTGCAGACAGACCAGGCCGAAGCCGATAAAAGGATCGCCCAGGCTAAAGCGGAAGAACGCCGGGCTTTGGCTGTTGCCCGGGAACAAGAAATGAGAGCTGCCACCCAGGAAATGAGAGCCAAGGTGGTGGAAGCGGAGGCCGAGGTGCCCAAAGCCATGGCCCAGGCTCTGCGCGAAGGAAAACTGGGTGTGATGGATTATTTTAATATGCAGAACGTCCAGGCCGACACCGGTATGAGGGAATCATTGGCTAAGTCGACTTCGCCGAACAACCCGGAAACCGGGAAGAAATAACCCAACCATCAACTAACAACGAACATTTAACAAATGAGAGGGGGGTTCCCCTTTGGATATTTTGTGGGTCATTATTTTTATTATATATATTGGTGTGCGCACGATGGGTGAACGGAAAAAGGGTATGGAGCGGAAAGCGCCAACCCGGAGAACGCCGCCCAAACCGCCGCCCAGGACGCCACATGCTCCACAGCCGGTTTTGATGCGTCATGCGGCGAAGTCGTATAAACCTGTGGCGGCTGCGGCGGAAGAGTATGATGAGGTGAAACCCGGAGTCCCCGAAGGGCAGAGTGACTACCACATGCTTCCGTATATGGAAGGGGTTGCTCCGGAAAAACCCGCAAAACCGCAGGAGCATAGACCGAAACGGAAAAAAGAGGTTACGGCTTATGCGCCGGAACTTGTTACCGCCGGGTTTACTTTGAACCTTACCGAAGATAACCTCAGACAGGCTGTCATCTGGAGCGAGATCCTGCAGCAGCCGCGTTTTCGCAGGGGACAGCGCGGATATAGATGGCCGAAAACTTCTTGATGTTGCCGGAAACAAGAGGCAAGGTGAAATAATCAATTTTTAGTTATGTCAAAAATACACGATTTGGTTCTACAAAAAAAAGACTTTTTGCACAAAAAGAGCCCGCTTGATAAAAACGGGTTCTTTCTTTATGCTATCTCCGTACATATCCTGTCACCATCAACGGCACCAGCTACAACTTCTACGACTGGGGCCGCACCTTTGCCTATACCCAGGACATAAGCTTCCGACCGGAGCGTTTATATTAGGGCTTGCTTAAAACGCAATAAATCCAGATACAACAAGGGTTTGGAGGTATAAATGTCGAATACTATATGCATGGGGAAACGCAAAATGCATTAAAAAACCGTGCACATGGAGGGAAAAACATGTACCGAAAACCCGACAAGCAGAGAACCATTGACGATTTTATCTTGCCATTTTCAGGCAAGCTCAGTGCGGATAACCGATGGGTCAAATTAGCTCAGATAATACCCTGGGATGAAATTGAAAAAGAATACGCTTTCATGTTTCCAAGTGATCGGGGCAATGTGGCAAAACCTGTACGTATGGCGCTGGGAACGTTGATTATACAGGTGCGATGCGGCTTCACTGATCGGGAAACAGTACAGCAGATTACAGAAAATCCTTATCTTCAATACTTCATTGGCTTAAAGGAGTACCAACTCACAAAACCATTTACACCAGTGGCCTTGGTTAAGTTCCGGAAAAGGTTTAATGCTAAACGTCTGGCCAAGATTAACGAACTTATTCTGAAAGCAGAGACAGCACAAAAGAGTGAAGAAGAGGATAAAAAACAAAAAGACAATCATAACAACGATGGGTCAGGCGGAATTTCTGAAGAAACTGAAGCGCCAAACATCCCGGAAGACGGCGTAAACCAGGGAATACTAATCCTTGATGCAACCTGTACACCGGCGGATATGAGGTTTCCAACAGACCTGGGGCTGCTGAACGAAGCCCGGGAGAAGCTGGATATGATTATTGACACACTTCATGAAGCCAATGGAAAAGTGAGCAAAAGGCCCAGAACATATCGCCTAAAGGCCAGAAGAGACTATCTGTCCGTATCGAAGCAAAAGAGCCCCAGAAAGGAACAACTTCGGAAAGCGGTAAAAAAGCAACTGTAGTATTGCAGACGAAACCTTGGTGTGATTGACCGGATGAGGCAACAGGCAAATAAACAAACAGTATTAAGTTGTCGGCAAGAAAAGCTTTTGACCACGGTTCGTGAACTAATCGGTCAACAGACAACCATGTATAAAATGAAGAACCATAGAATAGCAGATCGAATAGTGAGCATCTATCAACCACATGTCCGACCGATTGTAAGAGGTAAAGCCGGAGCTGCTGTTGAGTTCGGCGCAAAAGTGGCGATTAGTCTCGAAAAAGGGTTTTGCCGGATTGAAAAACTGTCATGGGATCCCTACAATGAAGCAGCAACCTTGATTGAAAGTGTAGACAGATAACAAAGACCGTAATGGTTGTTATCCTGAGGCTGTACAAGCAGACCGGATATACCGAAATCGTGATAACCTGGCCTACTGCAAAAAGCACAACATTAGGCTAAGTGGGCCAAAGCGTGGAAGGCCCCCGGCAACAGCACTTATGAAGAAGGCAGAAAAAAGAATAGAAAGACAGGATGCCAAAGAACGCAATGCGGTAGAAGGTAAGCTTGGGGAAGGCAAAAGGAAATATGGACTTGCCTGTATCTTTGCAAAACTCAAGGAAACTTCGGAGTGTGTGATTTCTATGCAGTTTTTGGTGATGAACTTGGAGCATAAGCTCAGAGTTCTTTTTGCCCGAATTTTGTTTCGGCTGTTTAGGCCAAAATTTGAAGCTGTTTTTGCTTTGTGAATAAATTCGGGGTTTGGCTAGCAAGCCCTAATTAATATTAGGATTAATAAGTTTCCTGAGATAGTAATAATATAGTCCAATATTATCGAAAATATCTGCATTATAGAGAATATGCACGCAATTGGTACTGGGAGCTTAATGATAAAGTCCTTTATTCCCTTATTGTGCTATAATTATAAATAAATAGGAGGTAAGTGATAAAATATGTTGCGTATTGCTATTTGCGATGATGATAATACAATTTGCTCCCAAATTGAAGGTATATTGTTCGAACTCAGTAAATCATTTGTAGAAAAAATGGAAATTGAGATATTTTACTCAGGCGAATCATTATGCCAGTATATGTCTGATGGAGGATATCTGGATGTTATCTTTTTAGATATTGAACTCCAAGTCATAAATGGTGTAGAGGTCGGGAAAAAAATCAGAGACGAAATGCATAATGAAACCACACAAATTATATATATTTCAGGTAAAGATAGCTATGCTATGGAGCTTTTTGAAACAAGGCCTCTGAATTTTTTAATTAAGCCCCTTGAAGAGCAAAAGATAGAAAAAGTTATAAAAGAAGTTATTAAGTTAGCAGCAAAAAGCAATCAAATTTTTGAATATAGAATTGGCCGCACACAAAATAGAATACCTGCAAAGGATATTTTATTTTTTGAAAGTTGCGGCAAAAAAATAAAAATATTCACACGAAGCGAGGTTCATGAATTTTACGGAAAGCTTTCGGACCTTGAACAGCAGCTTAATAACAAAGACTTCATGCAAATTCACAAATCTTATTTAGTAAATTATTTTCATGTGATTAAATATCAATATGAAAACGTGCAAATGTCTGATAATACAGTGTTACCAATTAGCCAGCAGCATAGAAAATCGGTCAGTGACAGGCTATTGCAACGCTGGCTGGAGGGTAGAAAAAATGGATAATTATGATCTTATTTATTTGCTATCCAATATTTTTGGGACCTATATCATTTACAGATTTATGCATATTTTTTTTGCCCAACGAGTAAAAAACAAAAAACTGGAATTGACTTCATACATACTCTATTTTTTTGCAATTGGCATAATACATATATCCTATAATACACCTATTGTTAATCTCGTTTGCAACTTAATCATGTTTCTTCTGCTAACGCTAAATTATCATTCTAATTGGAAAATGAAATTGACTGCGGTTGTTTATGTTTATGCAATATTAATTTCCATTGAAACAATTACTATAATTATATTAAGCATATTAAATTTGAATGCACTTACTAAAGGCGTTGATTTACAATTAATTCTTGCCCATATTATTAGTAAAATTTTATCATACATTGTCATTCTGGTAATTTCAAACCTTAAAACGATTAAAGCGGAATACCATATCCCCCTGTTACATTGGATCGCAGTTTTTATTATCCCCTTAGGAACCTTATTTTCAACTTTTATATTAATGACAGAAAGTAATCCCAAGAATTTTCTGCGAATTTTCATTAGTATTGCAATACTATTTTTAATAAATATATTTGTTTTTTACTTATACGATAGGCTATTGCAGTCCTATCAAGAGAAAATGGAGAAAAATCTATTGAAGCAGCAAAATAACGCTTATATAAAGCAGCTAAATATCATAAATCAATCGCAGGAGAATATTAAAATACTCCGCCATGATATTAAGAAACATATGTTGGCGTTACAAGCATTAATTGAAAAAGGCCATAATGATATGGCATTACAATACCTTCAAAACGCTTTTAATCTTATTGACAATGTAAATGAATATGCTAAATCCGGCAATGCAGAAGTTGATAGCATTCTTAACTATAAAATACACGAGGCGAAAATAAAAGACATAAATGTTTCGTTAAATTTGCATATTCCACAAAGATTGAATGTTCAATCGTTTGATTTGGTCGTTATTTTAGGGAACCTACTTGATAATGCAATAGAAGCAACGTCTAAACTCGCAGGAGAAAAAAAGATAGAGATTTTTGTGGAATTGAACAGAAACATACTATACGTTAGTGTAACCAATCCTTTTCAGGGAAAGTTACATTATGGATTCAATAAATTGAAAACTACTCATAGGGATGCAGAAAATCATGGTTTTGGGTTGGAAAGCATAAGGATGACTATCGAAAAATATAACGGCACAATGAATATCAAACATACTGAGGATACTTTTTGCGTTGATGTGCTTATTTATAACTCTAATTCTTTGGATATTTTATCAGAACAAAATACTATATAGTGTTATAAATTTTATTAATTCTAAGGTTATCTTTATTGAGAAAGAGGTTTTGGTTGTAATGAAAAAGATAATGCTTGCAATAACACTGTTATTTTTGCTTCTTTTTTGTGCCTGTTCCGGGCAAAAGGAACAAACACAGGGTTCTGACAGTAATACAAATCAACAGGAGTGTAAAGTAGGCGTGCTAATTTAACGAACCATAAATTATATGAACAACTCATAATTTTAACTAAGCAGAAGCCGCGGCTTTCCTACCGCGGCTTCTTTTGTAATTATTTTTAAGTTTTACCAAAAGAATATGTCAATTTTACCATATTCCGGTACAAAGACTTATTTTGTGATAGTTTAAACTTGTCAATAAAACAGAACTTTATGGAGGGAGGTAATGGCTTTGAAGAATCTTCTTATGAGATTCGGCGGTATTGTGGCGAGTTTAGCATTACTGGTAACATCAATGAATGCCAACACAACCTGCATCTGCTTCATTCATCAGCCCAAACTGCCAAAAGGTACGGAGAAGCTTCGTAAATTTTAATGTCAGCTAGTTTTTGGGACAAGGCCATAGATCAACTTGTTGAGGGAAATGTTATAAAAGAAGATGACAAAGAACTATATTTCTATGGCCTGAAACAAGGCCTGATTATGTTAGCTAATGTCATCACTATTATCATAATTGGGCTTATCTTCGGAATGGTTTGGCAAAGCATTATTTTTATGGTGGCATATCTCCCTTTGCGCTCATATGCAGGAGGGTATCATGCCAAAACTCAGATACAATGCTATTTATTCTCCATAGTGCTTATCTTTGCAGTCCTTTTTGCAATTAAATTTATCTCATGGACAAGTTTAATTTGTTTTAGTTTAGCATTTGTCGCGGGAGTAGTAATCTTTATTTTGGCACCCTTGGAGGATAGCAACAAGCCCTTAGACGACACGGAAACAGCAGTATATAAAAAACGAACAAGGATCATTCTGAGTACAGAGTTTTGTATATTGCTGATAATGTTAGTTCTTGATGTTAGTCAAATTTCAATTTGCATCTCTGTATCCTTTTTAGCCATGGGCAGTATGCTCTTATTAGGCAAACTTAATTCGAGCAAAATATCGTTTCTTTTAAAGTAAAGGGGGAAATTTCCTAAATAGGGGGTGATTCCAATGTTCTGATTTTCTTAAATACCAAATACCTTATACATTTGCTTAAGATTATTTTAAAAAAAATATAAGGAGGAGAAAATGATGAAAAAGAGAATGATTACTACGTTAACCTTAGTATTATTAATCACGGCATTAATAATACCGACGCAAATATTTGCCAAGGATGATACTTCAAACCTAAAGAATTTAGTTTCCACAGCAATGAATGATAAAAGTGATCTGGGTACAATTAATACAAAGCTTATTACTATGGGGGCAACCCAAGAAGATCTTAATAATATGAATATGTTTCAAAAGAAAGTACTTGCCCAATTTTATGATAAGCATAACGGAAATGCTGTTCTACTAAAAGATGAAAATGGTGAATTTGGAACTAGAGGTCTTGGCGATTTAAGTATCTACGGCGGTGCCTCTTACTCTGGAAGTGACGGAACATATAAATACGCATATGTTGTATGGTCTGCAAGCTGCGATGTAAAACCAATAGATATGGGTATAGGCTCGGCCTTCTCGGATGGCTGGAATATAATAGACCATGAGGCGCTTACAATGTATTTGGATTTCTGGGGAACAGAAGAAGTTGAATACATGTATTGCATTAGTTCACAGCCACAAGCTGGAGTGGCGTATGGTTATGATGAGTATCCTTGGTGGATTGATCACTGCAACTCTGTATTTAGCATGGATTTGCGTACATCAGCTGCAAATAGCGGTACAACTGATGTTGTTGGTGCTTGTAGCTATTCTGAAACTGACGTAACGTTAGGGGCAAACATAGGGATATCTCCTTCCATTACTTTTACGCCCTCCGGATCAGTTTACCAAAGAGCGGACACTGATTACTTTGATTATTGATAATTATATAATGGGGTTGTTGCACTAACAGCCTAATCATGACCACCAGTAAAACGGGTGGTTTGCTCTAGCCCTATAAGGGCTTATTACAAGCCAGCGCCTCAAGGGCGCTGGCTTGAACTCCGTTCAAGCCATATGTTATGTGCTAAACTCTCTGCCATAAGCAACACCTTTCTTCTGTTATTATGATGGTTTGAACACTCATCATTTTAACAGAAAGGTATTGCTTTGCTTAGCATTGAATCCCACCCGCATAGCAGTGGTTTTTTGTTCTCCTGGCTTAAATAATGCTAGGAGAACTTACTAAAGTAGGGAAAAAAACAAAAGGCGCGACTAGCAAATGCTAAGAAGCCGCCTTTTGCTGTTTTATATTGGTAAAGGCAAGCGAAAATCCTCGTTGCGACACTCCTTCGTAATTTACAGGAGCCCCTATGTTTATGGGTAGTTATTAACATACAAGCTAACAACTGCTGAATCAGAACCTTCAAAGGTCACTTCTGCATATTTGAATTGAAGATCAGCTTCACCGAGCAAAACATACCATAATTTTGCTGGGGTATATTCATGAATAATTTCGGCTGATGCTTTATTTATAATTTTGGCCCCATCTTTTAAATTAATAATAATGTAGTACACATTTTGGATTGTGTCGTTTGATACACATCCAAAGCAAACCGGATAGCTATTTTTACCAATTTTCCTATTTGAATATGTCCATGATTGAGGAGTATTTATTGAAATAAGGCCTCCACCATCACTTACCCAGTACCAACCCAAAAAATTCTTCTTGATATAACAAAATCCAAAATTATTTTCTTTAGTTTCATAAAATACGATAGCTACATCTTTTATCTCTTTTATATGAATAATTTTCGCATAAGAAACCTCCGCGTTTTGGATTGCTCCAATAACTGTTTGGGAATAATTAGCGTCGTTATAATACAAAAGAAAAGCTAGGAGAACAATTATTAAAAATATAATATTTCTGGGTCTTAACAAGAATTTTACCCCCTACCACACGCCATTGAACATTCTTTATACATTATACCATAAATAACATTATTACCTATTTATGTATTTCATACCGGGAAAATATTTAAAGTAAAACAACTATAAGGAGGATAGGCAGGACCCGAGTTTAACAGGATTTAAGAGTTGAAAAACCTTGAACCATAAAAACTCAAGGAGTTTTCAGAAGACGAGGCGAGTATTAAATTTTAGAATTGTAGTCATATAAATTTCAATCCTTCAAAGGCGCCGACATCGTATTGGGAATCGCAGAGCGCCTATAAAAATTCAAGCAATCCCTGAACGGTCAAAAGAATATTTCAACTTGTGCAGATTGCTGATGGTCGGCATACGTAGATCATCAGTGATGCTGAATGCATCCAGAATCAGTTTCAGGTCGTCGGAAGGCTTGGTCAGCCGGACATATCCGCCAGGAAGAAAGTCGGTCTGAAAGTCGTTGAGTGCCTTCTTGATCCTGGCAGCAGAGAGCCCTGATTCCCAACCATCTTCGTTCATAGTGCTTTTGCCTTGATGTTGCAGGACCCGGTATTGGATGAAGCGAATCATGGTGAGGGCGATGAAGCAAACCAAAAAGTGGGCGTTGATATGATCGGGATTACTGACGTAAACCGGCCGGCCTTCAAGGTCATTCTTGGTGATACGGAAGGAATCCTCAATCCTTGATAGGCCGTGGTACTTGTCGATGATTTCTCGGTCGCTCTTATCAGTCTCAGATGTCATGATGGTGTAGTACCCCAACAAAGCCATATATTCTTGTATCTTGTCCCTGTCGATGAAAAGGTGTGTCTTGGTGTCTACGATCTCACCAGTTTCTTCGTCAATCTCGATTTTTTTGAGGAATTTCTCGATCTTGCGGGGTTTGTCCTTGAGTTTGTCGGGGAAATTAATGACCGACGCTAAGTATTCAATGAACTTGGCATTTTCCTTGACCTCCCGGTCATTAATGCACTGTAAGTATCAGCAAGTCCCCGGTGTTTTTGGGGGTTTTATACATATTGACCGCCCGTACCTATCCATAGCCCACATTTGGTCGCTTTTTTTGGGGCTTTCGATATTGTAATATGTCGCATTGCTGACACCATATTTTCGGCAGGTTTCAATAACCTTAACCCCAGCTTCGACCTCTTTAAGGATTGTTATGATTTTTTCTTCAGGATATTTTTGCATGTTTTTCTTGGTGTTCTTATTAGTTGCCGGAAGGCATAAAATGATTTTAATACAGTATCTTAAGGGGGATGGGTGTGGAAGTAAATAAATATAACAAGGAAGTTCAACAAAAAATTGCCAGGCTTTTGGATATACCCAACGACATTGTTTTTGATTTGCCCAAGATCACCATTATCGGCAACATTCAGCTCTATATCGAAAACCACCGGGGGATCATTGAATACACACCCGAATCCGTTCGGCTTTCCGTAAGTTTTGGCGAATTGGAGATCAGCGGTGAAATGCTGACGATCCGGAATATAACCCGCGAGGAAATACATCTTGATGGCTTGATCAGATCTGTCCAGTGCAAAAGCTAGGGGGTGAAGGAAATGAACGGCTATGCCTGGCTTACCGGATATCTGGAAATATCCTTGTACGGCGATAATCCTGAGAGGGTCATTAATATGGCTATGACGCGGGGGATCTATCTTTGGGACATCCGGCAACGAAAAAAGGGTAGTTATGAACTTAAAATCCGCATAGGCGGGTATAAAGCTCTGCGAAATTTAGTCAGACGATCCTCCTGCCGAATCAAAATCATCGGGAAGCGGGGCTTTCCCTTTGAAATTATGCGGGCCAGGAAGAGAAAAGTCCTAGTTATCGGAGTGCTCTTTTTTTGTGCAGTTTTGTATATATTGAGTTCCTTTGTCTGGTTTATCGAAGTGCAGGGCAATAAGAAAATTGAAGAGAGGGAAATAAAGCTTATCGCCAGCGGGGCAGGACTGAAAACCGGGGTACCCAAAGCCGGTCTAAATACAGATGAAATCAGGGATAAGCTCATCTCGCAAATACCGGAACTAGCTTGGACAGGTATTCGGATTCAGGGGACCAAGGTTATCATTGAGGTTTCGGAAAAAACATTAATTCCCACGGATGACGAATACCAAGCTGCCGATCTGATGGCGCGAACAGAGGGAAAAATTGAGGAATTACTTGTTTTGCAAGGCACGCCGCAGGTTAGGGAAGGGGAGTATGTTCAAAAAGGCCAGGTGCTTATAAACTCGTGGGCATATTCGCGGCTGATTGTGAACCAAGATGGGACCGTTTCGCCGGGAGGTACGCCGCAAAAGGTACGGGCCTTGGGGTTGGTTCGGGCCAGAGTAAATCATACCGGCATTGGCGAATGTGCCGTTACGGAAGAGGAGGATATTGATACAGGGGCGGAAACTACCATTGTTCTTTTGCGTTACCAGGATTGGAAGGTTATTCTTAAAGGCCCTAAGACTATACCCTACGGGCTGTACCGCCAGGTCAGCCAGGCAAAAACCCTGATAGCGGGAAGGAATCCCGGTAAAACTGTCGAATTAATTACTACGGTATATTTTGAACAAAAGCATGAAACCCGTCAGTGGGGGGTGGAAGGAGCTTATTTGGAAGCAGTGAGGAGAGCCGGAGAAGATGTTCAAAAAGAACTGCCCCCTGATAGCCGTATCCATTGGGAGGGTTCGGAACCTTTAGAATCCTCCCGTGAGGATCTGATCCGCGCAAAGTACCAGGTAACAGCCATCGAGGATATCGGGTGCTACAGCAATAACCCCTAATGGTTTGAATCATACAAATAGGGTATAATAAAAGTTCAGGAGTATTAAAGGAGGTAATCACTAGAGTTGTCAGCTTATAAAGAAACACACCTGAACCTTAGTAACTCGGAAGCGGCAGTATTGTACGGTTTACAGGATGAGAACCTTAAATTTTTAGAAGAACGATTAGGAGCAAAAATTGTAGCGCGGGGGGGAGAAATCCATATTACAGGCAATTCCGAAGACGTTGAACTGGCTGCCCAAATCTTTCAACAACTCATCGACCTGATCCGGGCGGGTAACAGTATTTCTCTTTCCGAAATAAATTATTGCAGGCAAGCAGTTATAGAAGGTAAAAGCAGTCATTTAACGGAGGCCTTAAACGAAGTCATCCAAATAACGGCGCGGGGAAGGCAGATTAAAGCCAAAACAATTGGGCAGTACAAATATGTACAAGCTATCAAAACCCATGATATCGTTTTTGGGGTAGGCCCGGCAGGTACGGGGAAAACCTATTTGGCTGTTGTCATGGCTGTATCCGCCTTAAAAAATAAAGAATATAATCGCATTATTTTGACCCGTCCCGCTGTCGAAGCGGGTGAGAAGTTGGGTTTTCTGCCGGGAGATCTGCAGGAAAAAGTGGACCCCTATCTGCGGCCCCTGTATGACGGGCTTTACGATGTATTGGGGATCGAAACCGCCCAGCGCTATATGGATAAAGCAATTATTGAAATTGCCCCCTTGGCTTACATGCGGGGTAGAACGCTGGATGATTCTTTTATCATCTTAGATGAGGCCCAAAACACCACTCCGGAACAAATGAAAATGTTTCTTACCAGGATTGGGTTAGGCTCGAAAGCGGTTGTAACGGGCGATATTACCCAGGTAGATTTACCTAAGAATGCAAATTCAGGGTTGGTTGTGGTACAACGAATTTTGAAAGGGATCAAAGAGATCAGCTTTCAGTATCTTACTCAGGCGGATGTAGTAAGGCATCCGGTGGTGCAAAGAATTATTCTTGCCTATGAGGAATACCAGCGCCTGGAAGAAGAAGCAAACAGCAAGGGTATATAGGAGGGGATCACCATAACAATCCAGAGAAAAACAAAAGGGCGTCTCAGTAATATCATAGGCCGCTATTGGTTGAACCGTAAAGTCCGTGAAATCGCCTGGCTCGTTTTGTTCTTTTGTATTATTATGGCTATCTTTTCCGCCCATTTTATTCCGACTAAATACCCTATTAGTGAAGGGAAAATTGCCACCAGCACGATTAAAGCGCCTCAGACCATTACTTTTGAAGATGCCAAGAAAACGGCGGAACGTAAAAAGCAGGCGGAAGATGCTGTGGGGGATGTTTATGTACTGGATCAGTTCGTTTTGCCTGAGTTAGAGGAGAAAATAACCCAGATTTTCCAAGACTTTAACCGGGTGATTACCAACAATAATATGGATTCCAGGGAAAAGATCAACACTTTGATTAAAGACTATGGCTTAAGTGATGTAGCGGCAACTGTTTTTATTACAGTTGAATCGGATACGATGAAGATCCTGCGCTCGGAAGCGATCAATCTGTTGAGGACCAACTGGCAAACCGGAGTAACGGATCTGGAGGTAGAAGAAAAACGGGAAAAAATTCTGGCTCAGATCGAGCTCCTGAATTATAACGCTCCTTATCGGGAACTCATCAAAGCTGTTTTTAAACAGTTGGAACTTTATCCAAACTATGCAGTCAGCGAAACGGAAACTTTGAAAGCCAAGCAGGCTGCTTCGAAAGATGAACGGGCCGTCTTAGTTACAATTCAAAAAGGCCAAAAAATCGTCGGGGAAGGGGAAGTAGTCACTACAGAGCAGATTGATATTCTGAGGGCTCTGGGCTATCAGCGCACCTCTGCGCCTTATAGAAGTCTAAGTGGGATATCTTTGTTCCTGATCCTGTGTATTTTCCTGACGGGTCTTTTCCTCAAACAATATCGGCGTGATTTATATCGGAAAGAGAATAACCTTGTCATGATGGGGCTCTTGTTTTCTTTAACGTTGTTAATAGCCAAACTTATCGTTACTATTAACATCAGCCCCATGCCGGAGATTGACAATCTGGTGGGGTATCTGATTCCAATCTCAACAGGTTCTATGCTGCTGACAATCTTATTGGATACCAGGCTGGCTGTTTTTTTAACCATCATTTTGAGTTTCCTGGTGGGTATCCTGACCGAAAATCAGTTGTCTTATGCTATCGTGGCCTTTGTTGGCGGGTTGGTGGGTATTTTCAGCGTATCCCGTTTCAGTCAGAGAATGGATTGGGCCAGGGCAGGTTTATTAATAGCGCTGGCTAATGTCATATGTATTTTATCCCTGGATTTGCTAAATAATAGCGGCCTGAAAGAAGTGGCTATCGGGGTCTTGCTGGGGGCGGTCAACGGCTTATTTTCCGCTGTTTTCGCCTACGGAAGTTTACCCTTTTTGGAATCCGGCTTTAAGGTGACGACCAGTGTCCGTTTACTGGAGCTTTCCAACCCCAACCAGCCGCTTTTGCGAAGGTTGCTTATTGAAGCTCCCGGAACTTATCACCATAGCGTCTTAGTGGGGAATTTGGCGGAAGCGGCAGCCGACGCTATCGGAGCTGACGCTCTACTCGCGCGGGTGGGCGCTTACTATCATGATATTGGGAAATTGAAAAGACCGTATTTTTTCATAGAAAACCAACTGGGTGGGGATAATCCCCATGAACAGCTTACTCCGGCACTAAATACGCTGATAATAACTTCGCATGTTAAAGACGGGTTGGAGCTTGCGCGTCAATACGCTATTCCCACGGTGATCATGGATCTGATCGCCCAGCATCACGGGACGAGCCTCGTTACCTATTTTTATCATAAAGCGCAAGAAGCAGGGAACGCTGATACTGTTAAGGAGAATGATTTTCGCTATAATGCGCCCAAGCCTCAGTCAAAGGAGGCCGCTATTATTATGCTGGCGGATAGCGTTGAGGCGGCGGTCCGCTCCATGCCTGATCCCACCAGTGGGAAGATCGAGGGAATGGTTCGTAAGATCATTAAGGAACGCTTGCAGGATGGACAATTAGACGAGTCGGAACTGACCTTCAGGGATACAGATATGATTTCCGCTGCCTTTTTCCGGATCCTGGGCGGTATTTTCCATACCCGTATCGAATACCCGGAAAATGTGCTGGAAGCTATGAAGGGAGGTTTACTGCCGGATGGAGATAATCATCAGCAACCAGCAGAAAAAGGTGCCGGTAGCAGCACCGACAAAGGTATTGGTCCGTGACGTTATTACAATGGCGCTCCATAAATTTAAGTTTACTGACAAACTGGAAGTGGGTATTACCTTGGTCGATAATCCCGGTATTCGGCAGTTGAACCTGGAATACCGGGGGATCGACGCCCCGACGGATGTTTTATCTTTTGCCTTGCAGGAAAGCCGGGAAGCCGGAAAAATCCCCTTTACGGATGCCAGTGGGACTCTTCTGTTGGGGGATATTGTCATATCGTGCGAGCAGGCCGCCGCCCAGGCTGCGGAATACGGTCATAGCTTTGAGCGGGAAATGGGGTTTCTGACCGCCCATGGGATACTTCATCTGTTAGGTTATGACCATCAAACCGATGCAGAAGCTAAGGAAATGAGAGCCCTGGAGGAAGAAATATTAGTATCTCTGAAATTAACAAGAGATAATTCTATAAGGAGGATCCTTTTTTGATAGGCTCACAATTTTTCCAATTGATTATTTTACTGGTTCTATTGGCACTATATTCATTTTTCTCGGCCTCTGAAACGTCTATTTTTTCGGTCAACAAAGTAAGGATCCGCCGTCTGGCTGAGGAAGGAAACCGTCAGGCTCTTGTAACCCGGCGTCTGTTTGAACAGCCTAACCGGTTAATCTCTACCATACTCATTGGCAATACGGTAGTAAATATTGGCGCGACGGCTTTGGCTACATCTTTGGCTATTGATTTATTTGGTGCGACAGGCGCTGGGATTGCAACGGGTGTCATGACTGTTTTGATCCTGGTTTTCGGAGAAATAACGCCTAAAACGCTGGCAGCCAGGAGATCGGAAGCTTACTCATTAAGTGTAAGCCCCTATATCAATGGGCTGGGAATTATCCTTTCGCCTGTCATCCGTGTCTTGAATTTAATTACCAATATGTTGGTCAAGCTCTTGGGCGGCGCCGTCCCCGAAAGCCAGCAGGTAACGGAAGAAGAAATACGGATGCTGGTCAACGTAGGACAGGAAGAAGGACTGATCGGTTCCGATGAGAGGGAAATGATTGACAGCATATTCGAGTTTGATGATACTCTGGTTCGTGAAATCATGGTCCCCAGGATAGATATTACTGCTATTAACAGCAATGATTCTCTTGCCGACGCAGTTAATTTGATTACTGGGGTGGGACATTCCCGTATACCCGTTTATGAAAATACGGTCGATAATATTGTGGGCGTTATTTACGCGAAAGATTTATTGAAACCGTTCATTCTAAGCAAAGATAAACCGCGCATCATGGATTTGATGCGCTCCGCTTATTATGTGCCCGAAAGCAAAAAAGTGCGCGACCTCTTTAAAGAACTAAGAAACCAAAAAATCCATATGGCCATTGTTTTGGATGAGTATGGAGGTACTGCCGGGCTTGTCACCATAGAAGATGTAGTTGAAGAAATTGTGGGCGATATCCAGGATGAGTACGATCATGAAGAAAACAGTATCGAAAAGCTCGGGGATGGTTCGTTGCTGGTGAATGCCCGGACGCCGATTTATGATATTAATGAAATGCTGGAGTTAGACTTGCCGGATGATGAATTTGAAACGGTCAGCGGTTTGGTTTTTCATAGTTTGGGCAGGGTGCCTGCTCAGGGACAGGAACTGGATATCGGGAATCTTCATATTGTGGTCGAAAAAGTTGTCGGACGGCGTATTGTGAAATTGCGGTTTATTAAAAAAGATACAGCCGCTGGATCAGAGAGCCCCCAAACTAAATAAGGATGAAGGGGTATTTGGAAAGATGAGAGGGAAGATAATCAAATGGATCGTTGCCAGTTTGCTGATAAGTACGCTGGTGGGGGGTATTACGTACTATTTTATACGTCCCTACCTGCCAAATAAGATCAATTTTGAATCACTCGGCAAGCCGCATCAGGATGAAAACGGGACAATACCGGAAAACCCTTTCCAAAACTGGCAAGAGAGAAAAAGAAAACGTGCTCTGGCAGTCATTATTGATAACGCAGACGGGGCGGGCGCCCAGTCCGGGCTGGATAAGGCGGATGTAGTAGTGGAGGTTCCGGTAGAAGGCGGGCTTACCAGACTGCTGGCGATTATTAGCGCGGACAGTATTGACTTACTGGGCCCTATTCGCAGCCTTAGACCGACTTTTGTTGATCTGGCGAAAGAATACAACGCCGTATTAGTACATGCCGGTGGTTCTGCAGAAGGGCTTGATACGCTGGGCAGAGAAAACCAGGATCATATTGATGAGATTTATGGCGGATCGAAAGCGGAAACCGCCTTTTGGCGCGTTTCGGACCGCCCTAAACCTTATAACCTTTATGCAAGCTCGGAGAGCCTCAGAAAAGCTGCCAAAGAGCTGGGCTATAACCTCACAACACCGCCGCCGGAGCGTACTTATCTTAAAGATGACGCTGATGTTTCCGGAACGGATGTGAGTGATTTGACGATACTTTATCCGAACCGCAGTAATCAAATAGCGTATAAGTACGATAAGGATACTAAAGTTTTCCAACGCTATAAAAATGAAAAGCCTCACCTCACCGCGAAGGGTGAACAACTAATGGCCGCTAACGTCATCGTACAATATGTTCCTTCGCGTGTCACGGACGGAGATGGCCGTCTTCAGCTTATCCTGCACGGAGAAGGCAAGACTCTCATCCTTAGACAGGGCAAGGTAATAGAAGGCTTATGGAAGAAGGAGCCTGATGGATTTACGCAGTTTACCGATATGAAAGGAAGGGTGATACCTTTAGCCGAAGGGACCACTTGGATCGAAGTTGTTAGAAATGGAACGAAAGTGAATTATTAGACCGGTTATTGGAGTGATTAAAAGTGATGCAAGAACTTATCCAGGCAGCGTTAAAAGTCAGGGAGCATGCTTATGCTCCTTACTCCGGTTTCAAGGTGGGAGCTGCGATCCTCGCTAAAAATGGAGAAATCTACACAGGCTGTAACGTCGAAAACGCCTCGTATGGACTGACGGTCTGTGCGGAAAGGGTTGCCGTCAACAAGGCAATATCAGATGGAGTTCGGGATTTTCAAGGGATAGCCATTGTGACCGACGCCCGCAAACCAGCCTCTCCCTGTGGAGCTTGCCGCCAGGTCTTAGCCGAATTTTCGCCGCAAATGCCGGTTTATCTGGCAAATATTCAGGGAAAAGTATGCAAGCTCAGTTTGGAAGAGTTATTGCCAGACGCTTTTACACCACAACGCTTGAGGGAGGATATTCACTTATGAGTGAGGACTTTTGTTCGGGTTTTATTTCTTTGATCGGCCGGCCTAATGCCGGAAAATCTACTTTATTAAATCATCTCATTGGACAAAAGATAGCCATCACCTCCGACAAGCCGCAGACGACACGTAATAAAATTGCGGGCGTTTTGACCAAAGAAAAATGGCAAATGGTTTTTCTTGATACCCCCGGGATCCATAAACCTAACGACAGGCTGGGCGATGAGATGGTTCGCGCGGCCCTAAACACTCTGGGTGAAGTAGACGTCGTCTATCTCTTGGTTGACGCTACCGTACCATATGGAGGCGGGGACGCTTTTTTACTTGAGAAGCTTAAAAAAGTGGAAACCCCGGTATTTTTGTTGTTAAATAAAATTGACCGTTTAAGAAAAACAGATTTGCTGCCGTTGATTGATTTTTATCAGGGCAAGATGGCTTGGCAAGAGATTATCCCCGTTTCCGCTTTGCAGGGAGATAATATCGCTGCCTTGTTGGACGCCACAGTTCCTTTTTTACCGGCGGGTCCTTGCTATTACCCGGAGGATGCTGTTACGGATCAGCCGGAACGAATGATTATTGGCGAACTGATCCGCGAAAAAGTAATTCAGGCCACCAGGGAGGAAATCCCTCATTCGGTCGCAGTGGATGTAGAGCTGATAGAAAAACGCTCAAATGATCTTCTCTATATCGGCGCGGCTATTTACACTGAAAGGGACTCGCAGAAAGGAATCCTGATCGGTAAAAGAGGGGAGATGCTAAAAGCGATCGGCAGCAGTGCGCGGAGTGAAATAGAAAAACTAACGGGCAATAAGATATTTTTGGAGTTATGGGTTAAAGTCAGAGAGAATTGGCGCAACACTGAAAAACATTTGCGCAACTGGGGTTATGGAAATGAACGATAACATTGCCCAATATATTGAACATACTCTTTTAAAACCGGAAGCTACAGAAACGGAAATTTACAAAATATGCCAAGAAGCCCGCGAATTTAATTTTACGGCTGTTTGTATCCAGCCCCAGTATGTATCCTTGTGTGTTGAACAGCTCCAAGGCTCGGGGGTAGAGGTAGCTACGGTGGTCGGTTTTCCCCTGGGAGCAAACACTGGGGCGGTGAAAGCTTTTGAGGCCCGGAGAGCCTTTTTGGATGGAGCCCATGACGTTGATATGGTCGTTAATTTGGGAGCTTTACGGGCTAAACAAATCAACAAAGTTTATGCTGATATCAAAGGAGTAGTTGAGGAATCTAACGCGTTCCCTGACCGGCAGGTTAAGGTTATTATCGAAACATGTCTTTTGACGGAAGAAGAAAAAATTGTTGTTTGCCGGACAGCGGTTCAAGCAGGCGCCCATTATGTTAAGACCTCTACAGGGTTTGCCGCAGGCGGGGCGACTGTGGATGATGTTGCGCTTATGGCGCGGGTTGTTGAAGGGAGGGCTAAAATTAAGGCTGCCGGCGGTATCAAAACCCTTGAGCAAGCGAAGCGTTTTATTCTGGCGGGCGCGGACCGAATTGGGACAAGTAATGGGATTGCCATAATGACCGAAAATAGTTATAATGAAAAGAAAGCTCCTTGACTGCTGGCAATAATCTACTAGTATAGAGTAGTTTAAGTGAGTGTTAAAATAATAAAGCATTGATGTCACTTGGGAAAAAGAAAGGACCTATGCTTATGAAAAAAGTATTTTGGAACTACTTTAAGGCTACAGGTAATATTGGTGCTTATCTTATTTTCCGGGAAATATCAGGGGGACACAGTTTCTATTACTCTGAACAATATGGGAAGAAGAAAAGGAATAAATTGGGATAGAAAAATGGGATATTATCGAACAGCGGCAATAGTATTACGAAGCAGGAAATACATGGAGGCGGATTGCCTCCTTACTCTTTTAACTGAACAAAGAGGTAAAGTTTCCGCTATTGCAAAAGGGGTGCGGAAACCGAACAGCCGTCTGCGGGGAGGCGTTCAGCTTTTTACCCACAACGAGATGTATCTTGCTGAAGGCAGAAATCTGGATGTAGTAACGCAGAGCGACTCTGTGGAAGCTTTCACGCTCCTGCAGGAGAATATGGTAACGATTTCTGCGGCATGTTATTGGGGAGAACTCCTGGAAGCTTTTTCGGCTGAAGGGCAGGCTGACGCCGAATTGTTTCAGTTAGCTTTGGCCGGGTTTCATATCCTTTGTTTAGCCGCAAATGAGGTGATTTTCAGGGGACTGGAAATCAAGCTCCTATCTCAGGCGGGATATAGGCCTTATTGGGATAATTGCGTAACCTGCGGCAAAACTTTTGCCGGACAAAACCGATTCGTTTTTTCTGCTGAATTAGGGGGAGTCTTATGCGGCTCTTGCAGCAATGGGATTGCGGCTAATTGCACACAAGAAGCCATCGGGGTCTGGCAACAGTTGCTGAGGATGGATTTGAGCAAGATCCGCCGGCTCAAGGTAAGTGCGCAAGGTTTACAGGTGCTGGATCAGCTCATGGAGGAATATCTTTTGCGTCAGTTGGAACGCCCCTTGAAATCCCGCTCGGTATTGAAAGAGTTGTTAATGAGCAATACTATTGATGGAGGTGGAAAAAATGGATGAACTTGAAAAGATTGATGTGTTGAGGCAAAGACTAGGCATTGGCTATCAGGAAGCCAAGGCGGCGCTGGATGAAAAAGACGGCGATTTGGTGCAGGCTTTGATCTTTCTGGAGAACAAAAGTAAAAAATGGGATGGGAAGCTGGAGGATAAAGCGGGAGAAATCGTGGAGTATGTCCGCGATATCATCAAAAAGGGCAACGTAACCAAAGTACGGTTGAAAAAAGGCGACAAGATCATCTTCGAAATACCGGCAACCGTAGGAGCCATTGGGCTGGGAGGCGCGATCCTGAGCCCGCTCCTGGCGGTGTTAGGAATTGTCGGCACAGCCGCAGCCGTTATTAACAATTATAAGCTGGAGATTGTAAGGCCTGATGGAGAGGTCGAGGAGCATAATCTGGACTTTCTTGCCGAACGTAAGGACGATCAAGAGGAAAAGTGAGCCGGTGAAAACGGCCTGGACAGAAGCTTCAGCGGCGGCAGCCGTTGGATAAGATCAGGGAGATAAGATCAGGGAGATAAGATCAGGGAATTGACAAAACCTGCCGCCTTTGATACAGTAGCATTGATAAGTTAATAAGGCGATGATGAAGGCTGGCACCTTCGAGCCTGGTTGTAAAAAAGCGGGCCTCTTAACAGAGGCCAAGCAGGGTGGAACCGCGGGATTAGCCCCCGTCCCTGCAGCATTTATTGCTGCAGGGACGGGGGTTTATATTTCGGGGCGGAAGCCAGCAACGATCAAACAGTTAATAAACGGTTAATAAAGGGAGCGTGAAACATGTATTTTCAGGACATTATCTTAGCCCTCAATAAATATTGGGGCGAGCAGGGATGCATTATCCAACAGCCGTATGACATAGAAAAGGGAGCGGGGACCATGAATCCGGCCACATTTTTAAGAGCGTTGGGGCCGGAACCCTGGAATGTCGCTTATGTTGAGCCATCCCGGAGGCCGACGGATGGCCGTTATGGGGAAAACCCCAACCGTTTGCAGCATTACTATCAATATCAGGTTATCCTCAAACCATCGCCGGATAATATCCAGGAATTGTACCTGGAAAGTCTGCGGCAGTTAGGTATAAATCCTCTTAAACATGATATCAGATTTGTAGAGGATAATTGGGAATCGCCTACGCTGGGCGCTTGGGGCTTAGGCTGGGAGGTTTGGTTAGACGGTATGGAAGTCACTCAGTTTACTTATTTTCAGCAGTGCGGAGGTATTGATTGCCGGCCTGTTTCGGGTGAGATCACTTATGGTCTGGAGCGTATCGCGATGTTCATTCAAGAGAAGGAAAGCGTTTACGATATAGAATGGGTCGATGGAATAACATATGGGAATATTCACCACCAGGGCGAGGTAGACCACTCCCGTTATAATTTTGAAGTTGCCGATACGGTGATGCTTTTTACATTATTTGACGCCTACGAGAAAGAAGCCCTGCGAGTCATTGAAAAGGGATTGGTTTTACCCGCCTACGATTATGTCTTAAAATGCTCCCATACTTTTAACCTTTTAGATGCCCGAGGAGCTATTAGCGTAACAGAGAGGACCGGATTCATTGCCAGGGTCAGAAATATGGCGCGGGTTTGCGCCCAAGCTTATGTTAAACAGCGGGAATCATTGGGATATCCCCTGCTGAGGGAGGTTTAATATGTCAAATTATCTGCTTGAAATTGGTACGGAAGAGATCCCGGCAGGTTTTATGCCTGGGGCGCTTACACAGCTTTCGGAAATGGCTGTTAAACGGCTTGAAGAACGGAGGATCTCCTATGGGAAGCTGCAGACGATGGGTACTCCGCGCAGGATCACGCTCCTGGTTTATGATTTGGCTGACAAGGAAGCCGACCTCAAAGAAGAGGTAAGAGGTCCCGCCCAAAAAGCTGCTTTTGATGCAAACGGCAAACCTACCAAAGCGGCGGAAGGTTTTGCCCGCTCGCAGGGCGTCCCGGTGGATCAATTGGTGACAAGGGTTTCCGGGGCTACGGAATATGTTTACGCTTTGCGCGAAGTGCAAGGCCGACCTACCCGCGAAGTGATACCGGAATTTGCCGTACAATTGATTCAGGGCTTAAATTTTCCTAAACCCATGCGGTGGGGCAGTCAAGAAATGCGCTTTGCCAGGCCTATCCGCTGGCTGGTTTCACTATTGGACCGCGAAGTAATTCCGTTTTCCGCAGCCGGGTTGGCTGCCGGACGTTATAGCCGGGGGCACCGTTTCCTGGGAAATAATCAGATTGACATTAAGGACCCGCTTACGTATGTTCAACAATTAACCGAAAATTACGTGCTGGTCGACCAATCGGCCAGACGTGCTGAATGCTGGAAACAAATTCAGGAGATAGCCGACGCTGCGGGAGGATACGTAGAAAAAGACGAGGAATTGCTGGACGAGGTGACTCATCTTTTGGAGTGGCCTACGGCTCTGATGGGTAAATTCTCCACCAGCTATCTGGCTATGCCGAAAGAAGTCATTATAACACCGATGCGGGAGCATCAACGCTATTTTCCTGTAATGGATAATAATGGGAAATTAGAAAATGCCTTTATTACTATTCGGAATGGTAATGGGGAGGCCTTACAAACCGTACAGGCTGGAAACGAGAGAGTGTTGAACGCACGTTTAGCCGATGCGCGTTTTTTCTGGGACGAAGACCGAAAACTGAAGTTGGAAGAGTATTTGCCTAAACTGGAGAAAATCGTATTTCAGGAAAGTTTGGGGACGGTAGCCCAAAAGACTCAAAGAGTGATGGCGAATACCCAATATTTAGGAGAATATTTAGAAATAGAACCAAAGAGTCTGGCGGATGCAGTGAGAGCCGCAAAATTAGCTAAAGCAGACTTGGTCACCAACATGGTATATGAGTTTCCGGAATTACAGGGGATCATGGGCCGTTATTATGCCCAACTGTCCGGAGAACGGGAAGCTGTTGCCGAAGCTGTCCTGGAGCACTATCAGCCCCGTTTTGCCGGAGATAAAATACCGGATAGTATTGTTGGAGCATTAGTAAGCATCGCCGATAAGCTGGATACTATTGCCGGTTGTTTTGCCATCGGGATCGAGCCAACCGGTTCCCAAGACCCCTATGCCCTGCGCAGACAAGCCATGGGTATATGCTTGATTCTCACAGGACACAAGCTGGAACTCAAGCTGGACGATATAATTAAAAACGCCCTGGCCCAGTACACAGGCATTCTGCCGGACGGGCAACTGGGTAAAGAAACCTCGGATAAAATCAAGGAGTTTTTCCAGCCTCGCTTAAAAAATATTCTCATGGATGAAGGCTACCGTTATGATATTGCAGAAGCTGTGTTGGGAGTAGACTATAATTTGGTTACAGCGACGCTGGAACGGGCTAAAGCCTTGCACGATCTGAAGGAGGACCCTGGCTTTCAGGATATGCTTACCTCGTTCACACGAGCTTACAACCTATCCAGGAAAGCAGCCGGCTTGTCGGTTGATCCAGCCTGTTTTTTAGATGAAAGTGAAAAAGAATTATTTGATAAGCTTGAAACGGTAAAAAACAAGATACAAAGGATGGAGCAGGAAAAGAAAATCGCCGGGATGATAAGTGAAATATCAACTCTCGCCGACCCGATCAATCGCTTTTTTACAGCGGTGATGGTGATGGTGGAAGATGAAAAAGTAAAGAACAATCGTTTAGGTTTGCTCAACGAATTGGTGGAATTGACCCGTAAGATAGGGGATTTAAGCAAAATAGTGGTATAAACATAAAAAAATAGCGATACAATTCAATGTCATCCGGCCCTGTCAATCATTCTATTCCGGCTTGCCTATGGGCGCGGTCGGCTCTTGGGTTTTTCGAAGCTGCATATTTCTTAAGATCAGTTCTACCTGTTCCGGGGGCATCGGTCGGAAATAGTAGAAGCCTTGGGCTTCGTCACACATCTTCTGGTGCAAGAAATTAAGCTGATTTTCCGTTTCCACGCCCTCGGCGATGACCTTGAGCCCCAAATTCTTCGCCAGGCCGATGATCAATTTGGTGATGGCTTTGTCCTTGTTGCTCTCCTCAATACCGCGCACAAACTGCATATCCACTTTGATCCTGTCCACCGGCAGCAGTTTAAGACGAGAGAGCGATGAATACTCGGTGCCGAAGTCGTCGATGGACAACGTAATCCCGAGGCTTTTTAAGCGGCCTAAAAGACCCACGATATAATCGGCCTCCTTGGTAGCGGCGCTTTCGGTGATCTCCAGTTCCAGATAGGCCGGAGCGAGCCCGGTGTCCTCCAACGTTTCGCGCACGATATCCTTCAGCCGGGGATTGCGCAACTGGATGACCGACAGGTTAACCGCCATACGCACCGGCGGCAAACCCATCTCCTGCCATTGTTTGTTCTGCCGGCAGGCCTGCCGCAGCACCCACTCCCCGATTGGGTTGATTAGGCCGGTCTGCTCGGCGAGGGGAATAAACTGTTCGGGGTTCACTATGCCATGCTCTGGGCTGTTCCACCGGAGCAGCGCCTCCAGGCCTATAATCTGCTGGGTCTGCAGACACATCTGCGGCTGGTAATGTATCGTGAGTTCGCCCCTCTCCAAGGCGTGGTACAGGCTGGTGGTCAGCGCCACGCTGCTGTTCACCGCCTGCTTCATCTCATGCGAACACATCGCATACTGATTCTTTCCGGATTCCTTGGCGCTGTACATTGCGATATCCGCGTTTTTAACCAGCTTGTCCGCATCCGTACCGTCCGCCGGATGTATCGCGATGCCGGCGCTTGCGGTGACGTAGAATTCCTGTCCTTTCAGAATAAACGGCTTGTGAAACAGTTGCATGATGTTCTCCGTTACCTTCACGATGTCGTTTTCCCGGACAAGGTTGCCGATCAGCAGCAGAAACTCGTCCCCGCCGAAACGCGCCACGGTATCCGATCGGCGCATGCATTTCTTCAGCCGGTCCGCGATCACCCGGAGCAGTTCGTCGCCCCTTTCGTGCCCCAGCGTATCGTTCACAGTCTTGAAGGAGTCAAGATCAAGGAAGATGACGCCCAACCGGCGGCCCGTGCGGTCGGCGTTCAGCACGGCCTGCGCCAGTCTGTCCCTGAACAACTGACGGTTGGGCAGCCCTGTCAGGTGATCATAATAGGCCATGTAGTTGATTTCCTTTTCGGCCTCCGCTTTCATCTTCGCATCCGCCAGTGTGTTCGCTATCACTTTCAGCAGGCTGATGTGTTCATCGCTCCAAGACCGGGCGCTTTGGGTAACGACGAAAGCCAAAAAACCTTGCACCGCTTCACGCCCCGCGACCGGGATACACAGCACAGACCGGCCTCCCTCGCCCAGGAAGCGGCTGCTTTGCCTCGCGACCTCGGACTGTTTTCCGAGGTCGGGAATATGCACTATCTCACGCTCCAGGATCCGTTTCACCCACCAGAGTTGTTCCTTTACCGCGGGCGAAATTGCCCGGTTTCCGGTCCCTGTGGGTTCTTCGCCCCCGTTTGCGTACCATGCGTGTTCGCAGCGCGGCAGATGCGATTTACCGTCGAAGAAATAAGCGAAAGCCCGGTCAGCCTCAAAGAAGGCTCCCGCCTTGGATAGCAGGCTGTCAATTTTATCCCCGATATTGTGTTGATTGGCCGTTACAAAGTCGGTGGATATTTCGGACACCAGCGTCTGCAAAGCGATCTGGTCGGCATTCTGCTTCAGCCGGGCTACGTACACCCGATTCACGTAAAAGGCCAGGGCAATGCCGACCACAAATATGACAATGCGTCCCGCAAAGTCGTTTGGGTCTATCGTAACGCTTACATCGGGTGATATGATCCAGACGACCACCTGTGTCATCAGCGTCAGAAGCGCTACGGAACCCAGCACGATGCCCTTGTTGAACACCAGCGTTACGATGATTAGTATGAACGGATATGCCCATACTGTCACACTGGCATACTGAATATTGTTCAGTACCAGGATGGGGATTGTAATGGATACATTCAGTATGCTGATGACGTCCTTCGTGCGGTTGTTGATATGCAGTCTGTTGACAAACTGGATGGCGACGCCGGCAAGAATAAACACTGTGGACAGTATCAATGCAGGGGCCAGTTCATCACTACTGTTCAACACATATTGCAATAAAAAGTTCAAAAAACCGCCGGCTATCATCGTGATACTCAGGTAGCGATAGATCCTCTGGCGCGCCGAGGGCGTCAGGATCTCTTCTGTTTTGTTTACGGGGGCATGGTGCAGCAGGCCGTAGCGCCGCATCACCAGATAGATCGCGCTCATAGGGATCATAATGATCACAGGCGCGACCTGTGGAATTTTCACCATCAACGCAGCATTGGCGACCATATCAGTCAGCGTACTCAGCGTCAGCGCAACGGCGAATGTGACCAATATGATACGCGACCGGCTCTTTGTGTTCTTGTCTTCCGACTTGAAGCCCCAGCGCCAGACATTGGCGAGGCTTGCCGCCATCAGGCTGATGTAGCAGATCTTGTAATAGATATCCCAGCCGTTGTTCTTCGATACATTGGTCCAGCCCGCAGCGGTTTTGACCATGACAAAGGGTTCGGGGTTCAGCCCTGTCGGTATCGCGAAAACCAGCAAGTTGACCAGGGCCGGCAGGTATATCACCACATATGCCCACCATTTTTTAAGCCAGTTGCGCTTGCCGGTCAAAGCCAGTATAAAACATAGCAGATGGCTGAAGAACGTGCCCCAGCCAACGGCAGCCACCCGCCGCCACAGAACGCTCACTTCTTCAGATGGCGCTGACAGCGCAAGCCCCAAGCCTAATGACCATATCGACAGCGCCACCGCGGCGGCAAAAAAGGCCGCGTTTTCATACGTGTGCTTCAGATGCAGCGTATAGGCTCCGAACGTAAGGCTCAGAATGGCCGTACATACAAATACAGCGGTGAATATATCAGGTAATTGTGTCATGCGTTATTCCATATTCCTTTCCTTTATAATTCCCAATACATGTAAAATATTCTAAATAGTATATCGGATCAAATGCTCCCAACCGGACGGTCAAAGTTTACGATAAATACAGCGGAAAGGCTCTACTCTCCAGTAGAACCTTTCGTAAAAACAAAAATTAATCAATCGCTATATTGTGATTGTACCACTGCCATTGCAAATAGAAAAGGGGTTTTGAAATTCTTTAAATAGCGGCCCGCATCACACTTGCACGAAACCAATTTTGATTACGGGTAAACTCAAGGGGGGGCGCTTCATTGTGAAGCACCCCCTTTCCTTTTAAACCGCGTGTTTAACCGGTTTTTTTATACTATCGGAAAGTATAAGTCTTAATAGGATGATAGTATAAGTGCAACTTGGCTTTCGCCGTCGCCAGAGGCTTGGCGTAAGCCAAGTTTTCTTTATTTTCGTCACATGTATTTCCGCATCTCTTTGGCTGTTTCCATGAGTTCTTCGGCAAACTTCCTGGCTTCTCCGGCCTGTTCTATGCTGTGTTCGACCATTGCGCCCGCTTCTTCCGTATTCGCTGTAGTTTCTTCGCTTACTGCAGATATCTCATTGATGTTTTCCACGATGGCGTTATTTAGCGTAAGTATGGAGCCAACTTTTACTGTGACATCACGGATGTCCCCGTCTACGATGCCCATCTTCTCGGTTATACTGTCGAAGATGCCCTTTGTATCCCTGATCATAATATTTTGGTTATTGTTTATTTCTCTCAGTTTTTTTACGGCTTCAAGGGATCTGTCGGCCTTTTCCTTCAGTTCGACGATGATCCTTTCTATACCGCTTGCCGACTCCTTGCTCTGGTTGGCTAGTACTCGTATCTCATCTGCGACCACAGCGAAGCCCCTGCCGGATTCCCCGGCTCTGGCGGCCTCGATGGCGGCATTCAGGGCCAGCAGGTTTGTTTGGTCTGATAGACCCGTAATTATGCTGGTGATATTCTGGATATCATTCGATTTTTGTTTCAGTTCCAGCATGGATTTGTGGGCGCTGTCGCTTTGGGCCTTTACAATGGCGGTTTCGTCGGTAAGCTTGTTTACTATCGAGAGGCCTTCGACAGACGCCTTGAACGCATCTGAGGAAACTTGACCGGTATGCTCCGATGCCAAAGAGGCTTCGGCAATATAATTTTGTATGCTGTGAGTCTTTTGGGATTGTCCCTGGATGCTTTCCGCGGTATTAGCCGACCCTGCGGCTATCTCGGCAATAGCTCTCGTTATGGTTTCGGTGGATAAAGTGAAGTCAGTGACTATTTTGTGGACTTCTGTTGAATTCCTGTCCAAGACCGCGGCAATCTTTAATACATCCGCCAGGATCGATTCCTGCTTATTCTTTTCCTCTTCAATGCTCCTGAGGTTTTCGGCATTGAACCTGTTTGACAGGCGTGTCGCTATTATTAAAGCGATACAGTACAACAATACGGTGAGGAACTGGATTTCATAATCGGTTATGGAGTCCGCCGTTGCCGATTTGAGTAAGGTTATGCCGTAGACGATTCTGGCCGTGTTTATTGCGATGACAGTGATACAACTTGATACAACAAGGCGAAGATCGAAGTATAGGATATACATAGAAAGTATAGGGAATATGTAGGTGTAAACAAGCAGCCTTTCTGTAGTGAACATAACGAAAGCGTATATCACGAAGTAGCCGGTCAGTGTGATGAGCTTCATTTTTTTGCTGTCCGGGTTTTTACGGTATACTAATGTCGCCATGAGTATGGGTATCACTATTATGGCAATGACGCACAACACATATACTATCGACTTACCGCCTTTCAGAAATTCTGCGATATACCCTAAGATGACGCACATATCCAGTATCCAATTGATAATCAAGACGGCCTTGTTGGTGCTGCTCAATGAGGAAACTTTAAACATATAGAAACTCCCCTCCTGTAATCTTCTATTTTAATTTGTCATATACTTGGTTTTAAAGCTTTTCGTCAGGATGAATCCAGGGTATGAACTGCAGAAAAATGCATATTGAATTGCCCCCGGAAGTCTTCCTGTGAAACGGCTGTGGGTTTTTGGCTTTTCAATATGCATTCAAGCATTAAATGTATATTTTGTCATGTATTGCGGTTCTTTTTGTCAATATCTGTCCACATATATCATAGTTATTTATATAAGCCGCTGTCAACAAATTTTTTTTATTATTACCGCCGCATGTAATTCTTTAGTTGGTGGTATCAGTTTGGGCAATGGTAGTAATAATAGTAAAGGATTTAGGGCTCCAGAATATTATTCCCGGAAGAAAAAATTAGTATAGCATTATTGCGCAATGTACGCTAAATAGTGTAACATATATAAGTAGTTGGTTAGAGTAGTTGGTTGGCGACAGGGGGTGATAACCATACATCTGACAGAACGTCAGGAACATATCATCAAGATTGTAAAAGAGCGAGGACCTATTAAAGGAGAAGATATTGCTGATATTCTTGGATTGGTTAGGGCTACTTTAAGGCCGGATTTATCCATTCTGACCAAATCAGGGCTTCTGGAAGCCCGGCCCAGGGTAGGTTATTACTTTTCCAAAGATGGTTTTTCTTCCCGAATTATTGAAGAAATTAAAGGCATCAAAGTAAAAGAAATGAAATCGGTTCCTACGGTTGTAAGTCAGACCTCATCTGTGTATGATGCTATTGTCAACTTGTTTCTAATGGATTCAGGCAGCTTGTTTATTGTCAGTGAAGGTGGTCAGTTGGAAGGAATAGTATCCCGTAAAGACTTGCTAAAAGTGATTTTAGGTAAAGTGGATATTCATAAGATCCCTGTTTCAGTGATTATGACAAGAATGCCCAATGTTGTATCGGTAACGCCGGAAGAATCACTCTGGCAAGCGGCAGAAAAACTGGTTAATCACGAAATTGACTCGCTTCCGGTTGTGCGCCCGTCGACTTATGAGGGACGTGAAGGGTTAGAGATTATTGGAAAAATCTCAAAAACTACAATTACCAAAGCCTTCTATGAATTGGGACAAGGAAAAATTATACAGGGGGGGAATGGATCATAAGCATCCCGATTATTTATGTTATTTCTGATTCTTTGGGGGAAACAGCCGAGCTCGTTGCGAAGGCTGCCATAAGCCAGTTTAATTCCGGACAGACACAAATTAGACGAGTTCCTTATGTGAACGATCAGGAACAGATTGAACAAATCTTGTATGAAGCCGAGCATAACCAGGCCATGATTGCTTATACCTTGGTTTTGCCTAATCTCCGGGATTATCTGGAGAAAAGAGCTAAAGAGAAAAAGCTCATCGTGATTGATGTTTTAGGACCTATGATGGATGCAATTGCGAAAGTTTCCTGTTTAACCCCCCATTTGGAACCTGGCTTAATGCATAAGCTGGATGATGAGTATTTCCGCAGAGTTGAGGCGATCGAGTTTGCGGTTAAGTATGACGATGGTAAAGATCCCCGCGGAATTTTGGTAGCCGATGTAGTCCTTATTGGCATTTCCCGGACTTCCAAAACCCCCCTGTGCATGTATTTGGCTCATAAGAGGATCAAGGCCGCAAACATCCCATTGGTGCCGGAAGTGGCGCCCCCTGAAGAATTATTCGAACTGGAACCTCATAAAGTGGTTGGCTTGACTGCTAAACCGGAAATCCTTACTCCTATTCGTCAGGAACGGCTAAAATCATTAGGGCTTGCTCCCAATGCAGATTACGCGAGTATAGAGAGGATCTATAAGGAAATTGAATATGCGGAAGGTATAATGAAAAAATTAGGGTGTACAATAATAGATGTTTCTAATAGGGCTGTTGAGGAAACGGTCAGCAAAATATTAAAAATATATTATCGAGGTGATCACTATGAAAAACGCTAACCATGTCTATTTGTTTAAAGAGGGTACGAAGGAGATGAAAGCCCTGCTCGGGGGAAAAGGAGCCAATCTTGCCGAGATGACGAATATCGGCTTACCCGTACCTCCTGGATTGACTATCACTACCGCGGCATGTTTGGCATATTTTCAAAACAATAAAACCTTTCCGGTGGGGATGGAAGAAGAAGTATGGGCTAAATTAAAAGTGGTTGAAGAACAAGTCGGAAAGAAATTTGGTGATCCCACAAATCCCCTACTGGTATCGGTACGTTCAGGGTCGCCTGTTTCGATGCCGGGTATGATGGACACTATCTTAAACCTGGGATTGAATGAAGAAACTATGGCAGGAATGGCGAAGGCAACAGGAAACAAGCGCTTTGCGTTGGACAGTTACCGGCGCTTTATTCAGATGTTTTCCGATGTTGTAATGGGAGTGGAACATTTTGAGTTTGAAACAGCTCTGGAAAAGATAAAGAAGGAAGCAGGAGTTAAGTTAGATAAGGATTTAACCGCGGAGGCCCTAGAAAAACTGATCCGAGATTATCAGAGCATTGTCAAACGGGCCACCGGACGGTTGTTTCCGTCCGAACCTAAAGAACAACTTATGATGGCTATTCAGGCTGTTTTTGCTTCCTGGTATAACCAAAGGGCGCACATTTACCGTAAGATTAATAACATTTCCGAAGACTTAGGTACTGCCGTTAATGTGCAATCCATGGTGTTCGGAAATATGGGCGATGATTCCGGTACCGGCGTTGCCTTTACCAGGAGTCCTTCCACCGGCGAGCGGAAGTTGTATGGCGAATACCTTATGAATGCTCAGGGAGAAGATGTAGTGGCGGGAATTCGTACTCCCCAGCCCATTCGACAGATGCAGGATGATATGCCGGCTATTTATAATGAGTTTCTGAGGATCTCCGCCCTTTTAGAAAAACATTACCGTGATGTGCAAGACATTGAATTTACGATTGAAAAGAAGAAACTTTACATATTGCAGACCAGAAACGGCAAAAGGACTGCCGCCGCAGCAGTGAAAATAGCGGTGGATATGGTACAGGAAGGGTTGATTGCCAAAGAAGAGGCGTTGATGCGTGTTGAGCCTACTTCGCTTGATCAGCTTCTCCATAGAGGAATTGATCCTGATTCCAGGCAACAGGTAGTAGCCAAAGGGCTTCCGGCCTCGCCGGGCGCCGCTTCCGGCAGGGTGGTTTTCGATGCGGATGTGGCGGAGGCGCTGAATAAAGAGGGGAAAAAGGTTATTTTGGTTCGGCTGGAAACCACGCCTGATGATATTCATGGTATTGTGGCGGCCCAAGGGGTTCTGACCAGCCGCGGAGGGATGACGAGTCACGCTGCCGTAGTGGCTCGTGGAATGGGCAAATGCTGTGTATGCGGCTGCGAAAGCCTGAAAATAGACTATCAGGAAAAAACAGCCCGCGTTAACGATCTTGTGATCCGCGAAAATGATATTATTTCCCTGGATGGCGGAACCGGAAACGTCATGTTGGGGGAAGTAAAGCTGATTGACCCGGTATTAAGTCCGGAATTCCAGCAATTATTGCAATGGGCCGATGAAGTAAGACGTTTGAAAGTAAGAGCCAATGCGGATAATCCGCGTGATGCCCAAAAGGCCCGGGATTTTGGCGCACAGGGCATTGGCTTGTGCAGAACAGAGCATATGTTCATGGCGGCCGACCGCATTCCGATCGTCCAGGAAATGATTATGGCGGAATCCCTCGAAGAACGGGAGAAAGCGCTGGCTAAACTTTTGCCGATTCAGGAAGCTGATTTTTATGGGATTCTTAAAACCATGAAGGGATTGCCGGTGACTATCCGTCTGCTGGACCCTCCTTTACATGAATTCTTACCGAACATTGAGGAGCTTGTGCTGGAAATACAGAAACTAAAATTAACTAAAACTGATCAGCAGCAAATTGCGGGATTGGAAACAGTCTTGCGCAAAGCACGGAGCCTGCATGAGTTTAACCCCATGCTGGGACATCGTGGCTGCCGTTTGGGAGTTTCCTTCCCGGAAATCTATCGTATGCAGGTCCGGGCAATTTTCCAGGCAACTGCGGCACTTTTGAAGGAAGGTTATCAGGTTTACCCTGAAGTGGAGATCCCTCTCGTTATTGATCAGAGCGAGCTGGCTCTTCTTCGTCAGGACGTGGAGGATGTAGCTGAACAGGTCATGGCTGAAAAAGGAATTGAGATCAAGTATTCTGTGGGGACTATGATTGAATTGCCCAGAGCTTGCCTGACTGCCGCCCGGATTGCTGAAAAGGCTGATTTCTTCTCTTTTGGAACAAACGATTTGACACAAACCACTCTGGGATTTTCCAGGGATGATGCGGAAGGAAAGTTTATGAACGATTATTTAAATAAAAAGATTTTACCGCAAAACCCATTTGTCGTTTTAGACCGGGACGGCGTTGGAAAGCTTATGGAAATAGCGGTAACAAGCGGGCGGGCCAAAAAACCGGATATGGAAATCGGGATCTGTGGTGAACACGGCGGAGAACCCAATTCTATCGAGTTCTGCCATCTTCAAAACCTGAACTATGTTAGCTGTTCGCCGTTTAGAGTACCGATTGCCCGTCTTGCGGCGGCTCAGGCGGCAATTAGCAACAAAGACCAATCTCAGGGCGGGTCAAATTCAGTTGGTCAACGGCAGAAAAGCCTTATGTAGCAAGTGTTTGGGGTTATAAGCATAAAATAATAAAAGGGTATTATCTCTTGAAGGGTTTAGGAGATAATACCCTTTTTTATTTGAACTTTTTGCATTATGGAACAAAAAAGGTCAGAAACCTCTGTAAAACCTATCATGACTTCTCGCTGGATTCCATTTCGTTCACCCTGCCCGCCGGATATATTATGGGG
>DHRG01000024.1 GCA_002408285.1 Peptococcaceae bacterium UBA5318
TATTTTTTTTAAGCAGGTTAGAATAAAGAATTGTCGAATAAGTAAATATATAAAGAAGGGAGTGGTAAAATTGTCCGCCAAAAGGCATAAACTATATCAGGCATTGCGAAGATATTATATAATTTTCAGTATAATTGGTATAATTTTCGGTTTGGTAATCTATTCTATCTTTGCTTATGAGGCCATGAAGAGTTTTGCCCTGGATAATCTTATCAATGCCCGCGATCAGCAAGCAGCGTTTATTGAGTCATGGTTACATGAGCGTTCCCGGGATATTAAACAAATTTCCCTGTCCGCTGTTGTAAAACAAAAAGATTTTGCCGGGATGAAGGAATTATGTAATGATTATCTGACACAAATGGATGGAAATTTTGATAGTATAGCTTTTGTAGATAGCAGTGGCGTAATGATGGTGGAGGGGGCCCAGGAGAATACGCAAATTAAGACTTGGGACCGTGGTTATTTTATAGAGGCTATGGAAGGGAGAGAAACTATCGGTGTCAGAAGGATCGACGGGAAACAGGCCGTCATTGTTTCCTGTCCCGTTTTTTCAAATAGCGGGCAAATCCTTGGGTTGGTTGCGGGCTCCTTAAGCTTAGATAAGATTGATGACCTGACCTCCGCCCTGCGCTTTGGCGATACCGGAGAAACCTACCTGGTTGATACAGACGGAATTATGCTGTCGGAATCCCGCTTTAGCCAGTGGTTGATTGACAAAGGCATGATCCATACCTCGACGAAAAATTATTTTCGGATCGTTACAGAAGCTGTGGATCTTGTAACCAAGGGGCAGAAGGGATATGGGGAATACAAGGGATACCGCGGCCATACAGTCTTGGGAGCCTACCAATGGCTGCCCCGCTACAAATGGGGATTGGTCGTGGAAACGGAAAAAAGTGAAGTAATGGGGAGTTTTATTCAGAAAAATATCCTCATCATACTGCCGTTTCTGCTGTTGTTTCTTTGCGTGACCTATCTCCTGTCGTCGTATTTTACTTGGAAGATTGTTTCTCCGTTGAGTTGGATCTCCAAAAGATTAGCGCCGCTTGCAGAGAACGGCCTTTCTTCTTTGGCGGTCGATCCGGTGGTGGAACAAAGCGACTATGAGGAGATAGATTCTTTATACAAAGCCTTTTATCGGATGAAAAATGAGATAGGACAATTAAGGTATGCTTTGGAGTCCCAGGCTTTATATGATCCCTTGACCGGACTTGCCAACCGCCTTTTCCTTTTCAGCAGGGGAGAGGAGATCATTGAGCTGTCCAGAAGACATGACAAACCCTGTTCCGTTATTTATTTAGATGTTGATAAATTCAGGAAAATCAATGACGCCCTTGGACATCATTTCGGCGACCAGGCGCTTATTAAGTTGGCAGCGATTATTAAGAGAACGATCAGGCTCAGTGATGTTGCCGGACGGCTGGGTGGTGAAGAATTCGCCGTTATTTCGCCGGAATGCGGTATAGAAGGGGCTCTGCAATTGGCGGAACGTTTACGGATAGGTGTGCAAGAAACCCCTATGGAAATTTATGGGAATACAACCTATATTACCCTCAGCATCGGAGTAACAGTTTTTTCAAAAGTAAAAAAAGATCTGCACACCCAAGAAATTCTGGAATCCCTGATTTGTCAGTCTGATGCGGCTATGCGCCTGGCTCAAAAAAATGGATATAACCGGGTCGAAGTCTATATGGAGGAAGGTTCCAAAAAATAATTGACTATATTATGAACTTGCTGTAAGTGGGTAGGGTGGTGTACAATTATTAACGTCGGAGGCGATTCTGTTGTAGCGTCGCCGCAAAAGGTATCAAAACGTTAACCAGTTTAAGTGGTGAAATAGGGGGAAATAAGATGTGCGGCATTGTAGGCTATATCGGTGCCAGAGAGGCGATGCCTATTCTGGTGGCAGGTTTGAAAAAATTAGAGTACCGGGGGTATGATTCAGCCGGTATCGCTGTATTAGAAGATGAGAAAATTGCGGTAATCAAAGCTGTAGGGAAATTGAACAATCTGAAAAAAAAGCTGGAGGATGATATTCCCGTTGGTAAAGTGGGCATTGGTCATACCCGTTGGGCGACACATGGACGTCCCAGTGATGTGAACTCCCACCCTCATCAGAGTTGTTCGGCTGATTTTGCCGTTGTACATAATGGCATTATCGAAAATTATCTGGAATTGAAAGAGTCCTTACTTGAAAAGGGGCATGTTTTTGTTTCCGAAACCGACACGGAGGTCCTAGCCCATCTGGTCGAAGAATTTTATGCCGGGGATTTGGCGGAAGCGGTTCGGAGGACCCTGGAGAAAGTTCATGGTTCTTATGCTTTGGGAGTTGTTTCCGCCAAAGAACCGGATAAACTGATCGCGGCCAGAAAAGACAGCCCTTTAATTATTGGACTTGGACAGGGAGAAAACTATATTGCTTCGGATATTCCGGCTATTTTGAATCATACGCGTGATATTTATTTGGTTGAAGACGGGGAAATCGTGGTTCTGACCCAGGATCATGTGAAGATCCTCGATAAAAACAACAAGGCTGTGGCCCGGGATGTTTTTCATGTGGATTGGGACGCAGAGGCGGCTGAAAAAGGCGGCTTTGACCATTTTATGTTGAAAGAAATTTTTGAACAGCCGGAAGCTTTTCGTAAAACTATGAGTGGACGTATTCAAAACGGTAAGGTCCGCTTTGATGAATTACAATTCACCAAGGAGCAGGTGGAGAAATGGAAGAGGGTCTTCATCGTTGCCTGCGGTACGGCCTATCATTCTGGTTTAATCGGTAAGCCCCTGATTGAGGGGTTTCTCAGAATTCCTGTCGAAGTAGATATCGCTTCCGAATTTCGGTATCGCGATCCTTTGGTAGACCATGAAAGCTTAGCGGTTTTTATCAGCCAGTCGGGAGAAACAGCGGATACTCTAGCCGCTCTTCGCGAGGCTAAAGGCAAAGGAGCGGTGACAGTAGCCATAACGAACGTGGTGGGCAGCAGTATTGCCAGGGAAGCCCATTACACCATCTACCTGTGGGCCGGACCGGAAATAGCCGTAGCCTCAACGAAAGCCTACACAACGATGCTGGTTGCGCAGTATTTATTCTCTGTTTATCTGGCCCAGGTAAAAGGGATTATGCCGGAGAAGAAGGCGGCGAGAATTCTTGACGCACTGCAGGAACTTCCCCGTAAGGCGCAGGAGATTTTAGCCCGTAAAGCCGTTTATCTCGATCTGGCGGAAAGCATTAAAGACGCGAACAATATCTTTTTCATCGGGCGTGGTGATGATTACAACATTGCCCAGGAAGGTTCCCTAAAGCTAAAAGAGATTTCCTATATCCATGCGGAAGCCTATGCGGCAGGTGAGTTGAAACACGGCACTTTGGCGCTGATTACTCCGGAAACGCCGGTCATTGCCATCGCTGTCCAGGAAAAAACCTATGAAAAAACCCTGAGTAACGTCAAAGAGGTTAACGCCCGGGATGCTTATGTTATTGGCTTGGCTAAAGAGGGAGATCAAGAGATCAAAAAGTATGTCAACAAGGTTCTTTACATTCCCAAGCTTGAAGACATCGTTAGTCCGGTGTTGACTGTCCTGCCCCTCCAGTTGTTGGCCTATTACGCCGCCGTAGTGCGGGGCTGCAATGTGGACCAGCCGAGGAATCTGGCCAAGAGTGTGACGGTGGAGTAAGAAGATCAATAAGCGTTACAGAGGTGTAACGTTGGAATAAAGTTTACCGGGCAGTAGTAAAAACTACTGCTTTTTTCTTAGTGTAGCTGTAGCGTCAGAAAAATAGCATAAATTAAAAGGGGCTGGGCTGATACTTGAAAAGTATCGGCCCAGCCCTTAATCAATACGGTTGCTTATACGCGCACACCACCATAATAGCGCCGCGAACCCCCTTTTTTAACTATCCGGCAATATTCCCTTTTCCTCCGCCTCCGCAAAGAAAATTTTGCGAAAGTGAAAACCATAGATGGCAAAAGTAAACGCTTTAGGTAAAAAGCGGGGATAGCGCAAGAGAGTTTTGAGAATAAAATCCCAGTATTTCTTACGGTCCCGCTCCAGGATACCCAGGTAATATATTGATTTAAACAGGGCTTTCAAGTAATACAGGCGGAAATCCCGCGGTGAATGGCCTTTTGCAGGGCGGTATTCCCTGAAAAAGACTAGTATCCGGTCGTAAAAGGAATCAGGCGAATAAATAGTGGTTACTATTTTTCGATACCCCTCCAGGAGTTTTTGGGTATTCATCCTAGGAATATAATTAATGGAGAAATCAGTATTGTTGCCGGAGTAGTTCAATAGCAGCCGCTGTTCCGTTTTCAACCTTTCAAAGAGCCGCGTTCCCTTGATGGCGCTTAAAAGCCCCACCATAGCTACCACGATACCGCTTTGCTGGATAAAATTGATTTGCTTTTCAAAGATAGAAGGGGTATCGCTGTCAAAGCCGACGATAAAACCGGCGCTGACTTCTATACCGTAATTCTGGATCTTTTTTATCGAAGCTAAAAGGTTGCGGTTGATGTTATTATATTTGCTGCACTCTTTAAGGCTTTCTTCGCTCGGGGTTTCGACGCCGATGAAGACATGGTTGAACCCGGCCTTTTTCATTAGCTCCAGGAGGCGGTCGTCGTCAGCCAAATTGATGGATACTTCAGTGAGAAACCCAAAGGGGTGTTTATGCTTCTCCATCCATTCAATCAGGGAGGGCAGGACTTCCTCCTTCAGTTGCGCCTTATTCCCGATGAAATTATCATCTACAATAAAGACCGTACCCCGCCAGCCCGCTTGGTAGATTGATTTTAATTCTGTCAACAACTGCCTGGCAGATTTGACCCGCGGCTGCCGCCCATATAAAGAAGTGATATCGCAGAATTCGCAGTCAAAAGGGCAGCCGCGGGAATATTGCAGGCCGATGCAAGAGTAATCATGGAAATCAATAAGCCTCCAGAGAGGAACGGGCGTTTCTGATAGAGCAGGTTTCTCAAGACTTTCGTAAATGTGACGGGCAGAACCACGGGACAGGTCGTCTAAAAAGAGGGGTATGGTTATTTCGCCCTCGTTAAGCACCAGATGGTCTATCTCCGGGTAATCTTCCGGGGATATGGTAAAAAGGGGACCGCCCCCCACTGTTTTCACCCCCAGACTGCGGCACCTGGAAATGATCTCCCGTACCGAATCCTTCTGGATGATCATGGCGCTGATGAGGACATAGTCGGCCCAGAGGAGGTCCTCATCCGGGAGGACCCGCACATTCAGGTCGATGAGCCTTTTTTCCCATTCCTGTGGCAGTATGGCGGCTACGGTCAATAGCCCCAGCGGCGGATAAGCCGCCTTTTTATTGATGAATGGGAGAGCGTGTTTAAAGCTCCAAAAACTTTCCGGGTAGCTTGGGTAGATTAAAAGCACTTTCATTTTTTTCTAAGCCCCCTTTATAGCTAAAGAATAAGTTGATTTATCGGTAGTGTTCCCTGGGTAACTATGGTATATGAGCTATTAATAACACAATCTGTCCAATTTTCATATCTTGTATATATACAGTTAAGGAGGAGATCAAATGGCAAATAAACTGAAGCTATTAATACTTGCTATTGATGGCGCCACGCCTCGTTTTATAGATAGCCGCAAGACCGAACTCCCTCATTTCCATACTTTGATAAATGAAGGAACAAGCGGTATTGTTGCAGGTCCGCCTTTCTCATGTGACCGCTGGTTCACCTATTACACGGGGCTGAGTCCCCAAGAGCATGGTATGGAAGCTATGCGGCTTTCGACTGTTGGCCGTGTTACGCTTACCAGTTCAAAGGCCCGGAAATTTTTGTGGGACTATATAACCCAAGCGGGGCTCCGGTTTGGAATGCTGGGAGGCCTTGGCTGTGAACCGCCGGCCAAAGTGGATGGGTTTTGGGTAAACTTCCATTATGACCAATTTTATCCCGAGAAGGCCCGGCAATTTTGCAGCAACCTCTGGATACCGGCTGCCCCTTTTCCCATCTGCGGGGAGATGGGGACTACTCCGTGGGAGGAGCTGGATGCTGAAACAGTGATTAAAACACTTGAGCAGTACGATTGGAACCTCTTATTAGCCTGGTCTAAGCAACGTCAGCTTCGTCAGCGGGAAATGCTTAGTGATCTGATGGCCCAATGGCCTGTAGATGTTCTTTGGTACTATGTATTCGAACTGGATTGGTGTCAGCATTTAGCGGCTCACCGTCCGGATATCCTTACGACATGTTATCAAAACATTGACGAATCGTTGGGCTATCTAAAGAAAAAATACCGGCCGCGTACTACGCTGGTCATCTCGGACCACGGTGTGACACAGTTGGGAGAGGATATCCCGTACCCTGGTTTAAAAGTGTTGCCGGGGAAAGGAGCTTGTCTACCCCTGGAAAATAAGAAGACGTTTTGGACAGGCGAGCATCATGCGGACTCGTTCTACGCCTTGGCCGGGCCTGGAGTGCCGAAGGGTAGCGATAAGGGTATCGAATTCACCCAGGTATTTCCGCTTATCATGAATAGACTTGGAATTTCTCTTCCGCCATCTCTAAGCAGCGAGCCTGCCGAAAGCCGCCGTCTTTGGAAAATACGGGCCCCCTTCTATGCGCAACTGCAATGGGCTAAGCGCAAGGACCTCTTGGCGGCAATGATTAGTTGCTGTGAAGTAACCAAAAAGGACCGGGTGCTGGATTTAGGAACAGGGACCGGCGCTGTGGCTTGTGCGCTCTCTCCGCATGTCGGCCATGTTATAGGTGTAGACAGCGAGCCGGCTATGCTGGAACAGGCGTCTGCCGCGTGTCCAAACGTGGAATTCAGGGAAATGGACGTTTTACAGTTGGATTTGCCGGACGGCGGGTTTGATTTGGTTACGGCGCGGATGGTCCTCCATCATGTAGCCGATGTTTCCAGGGCGCTGGCGGAAGTGCGCCGTGTGCTGAAAAGTGGGGGAAGAATAGTTTTATGCGAGGGAGTTCCTCCCTCTCCCCTGGTGCTTGAGCAGTATATAAAAATCTTCGCCTTGAAAGAGCCGGGACGAAATATATTTACTGAGGAAAAGCTGATCGAATTATTAAACAAGGCCGGTTTTATAAATATTCGCCTGCATTCTTTTAATATCCCCCAGGTTAGCATGAAGAACTGGCTGTCTGCATCAGGCCTGCCGGCGGAAGTATGCTTACAGATAGCTGAACTCCACCGCAGGGCGGACGCTGATTTTTGGGAGAGTTATAATATGAAAGAGTCCGGCGACGACTTGTTGATGGACTGGAAGTTTGCGGTGGTTACCGGCTTTCGATAGTTGCAAAAAAAGCTTCAGGGATTTATTATATATATCCCTGAAGCTTTTTTTCTGGTGCGCCGGGCAATTCAAGCCCGTTTATATAAATGCAAATCCACGAAGCCGCCCATTGTTTCCATTTTTTTGGTAACCGCTAACAATTGATCAAGACTCACCTTTTGTAGTGTATTGTTGCAAGCTATTATTTCCAAAGCAAAATTATTTTTTGTCAATTGTTCAAGAACGCTCCTGGGATTAAACCCTGCGGCAATCCAGAGGATGGGCGCGTACTCCATCAGGAGGTCCAAGTTTTTGCTCTTTGCGGCGACCATTAAAAGGCCGTCTATTAAGTGTGGTTCCGCGCCCTGAATATCAATTTTTATTACATCCGCTTTTAAATCAAAAAAATATTTGGCAAAATTGACGGCCGGTACCTTCACTGTTGTAACCGCTCCGTAATCGGTATAGCTGGGAGGGATTTCATAAATAGACGCCCCGCCGCTAAAAGAGCCTGGCGTATACAGGGTAACTTCCCCCTCTTTATCGGAAAAGGCCACCTTGTGTAGCTTAACTTGTGTATAGCCGTTAATTAAAAAGCTCTGGGTCAGGTTTTTATGCAAAAATGGATTAGGTTCCACGCAATGTACGTGACCGGCTGCTCCGACGGCTTTAGCTGCAAGGAGGGAATAATAGCCGCAATTAGCCCCAATATCCACTACCGTCATTCCTGGTTTCAATAAGGAAAGAAAAATATCCGTAACCCATTTTTCCCAGTAACCGTGTTGAAGAATTATTGATGATAGACTGCTGTCTTTTATATCCAAAAATATTTTAGGACCGTAAATAAGGTTTGTTAAAACGGTAGATGCATCTATCTTTGTAATCTCTCTCTTCATGCCTTTTTCAGCCCCCCATTAACGTATCTTACGCTCTATTTGTTATATGCTTCAAGGGCCCTTTGGGCTACTTTTTCCCACTGGAATTTTTTTGCGTGTTCTAAGCCTCTTTTTCTGTAGGAATCGCGAATATTTGGCTGGCTTAATAAAATAAAAAGCCCTTGCGCGATTTCTTCTAAAGCCGCCGGGTTTACTTTATAAGCGGCGTCGCCGGAAATTTCACTGAGTGAAGAAAGGTTTGACGTAAGGACACAAACGCCGCAGGCCATAGCTTCTAAAACAGGAAGTCCAAGTCCTTCATACAAGGAGGGATATAATAGAAGCTCGGCAGAATTATAAAGTTTAACTAAGTCATTATCGTTTACATATCCGGTTAGGATAAAATTTTCTTTATTTAAGTTTGCTTTGGCAGCTATAGAATGTAAAAGCGCTTTATTAGCAATTTCTCCTACGATAACCAACTGATACTTTGACGATAATAACTTGTTAACTATGGCAAAAGCCCGAATTGTTCTGGGCAGGTTTTTACGGAAGTCGTCTCCTCCCGTATAGATAACATAAGGCTTAGTTATTCCAAACTTGACCGGGGGTTTTTCAGGAGGGCAAACCTTAAACCTGGGATCAACCCCGCCTAAGATAACCCGGATTTTGTCGGGATCTATTTTTGCATAGGTTATGGCGTCTATTTTTGTTGTTTCCGATATTGCCAGGATAATATCACAAGACCTTATAAAATCTATTACTTTTAGATGCCGTTCAATTTCAGACTCGTGTTGTAAGTAAGCGCCGTGAAAGATCAAGGGTATTAAATCATAGAGGGTGGCAACGATCCTGGTATTTCCAAACCATTCTTTTTTCATCAGACGGCAGGTATTAGCTTCAAAAGGGCTTGTAACATGAAAAATATTTATGTTGTTTTTGTTAAGAAAGTCCTTTAATTGTTTTTCTAAGTGGGCGTCCTTAAAATCCGGGTAGAAATCAAAATATGAATTATGAGGGGCGGTTTTTTTAATAAATTCGATCATACTATGGCAGAAACGTCCGATACCTCTTTGATTGGACATTGTCGTAGTATAGTGCATGTCAAAAGCAATGTTCATGTTATCACCTTTTTTGGGGATTTAGTAATAATCAGACCGATCGAAGTAGTCACATATTTTCCCAGTTGCAATCTTAAATGATAATCAGTATCCGCCGGCTTAGCCACAATAGATTCAATTTTACCGTTTCCGGCAGTGTAGTCGATGTCGATTGAATGTCCTAAAGCGCACGTTTTATTTACTATCCAGTCAAAGTCCCGTTTTCTAAAAAGCACTGTTAGGCCTGATTGTAAGGTATCACGGTCGGAAGTAAGATTATACTCGGTGGTGTGAACGGCAATACCCCCCGGCTTTAAACAGTTCATTTGATTTACGATGAACTCCTTTCCTAAATCGAGGGAACCGCAATGTTCAAAGGCGCATGACGACCATGTGAAATCAAAACTGTTGAATGTTGTATTGTCAATTTTATTCATGTCCATGTATTTAAAAGTTACTAAGCTGTTAAACAACTGGGGATCGCAGATGCCCCGTTCATTTAAACCGGTAAGGCCATTACAGTGTTGACTAGATGACGTCCATCCTTGGGCTTGCGCTTTTTCCAACTCCAAATCAGTCGATGTTATTTGACAGCCATGGGAGGCAAAAGCTGCAGTCAGGGGTTCTTTCCCCACGGCAAATCCCAAGCCTGTCTTGCCTGGCTGAAGCATCCCGCGTTCGAGGAGGCTTTGATATATATAACAATACTCCCATAGTTTCCGATGGTATTTAAAGGGTTCCTTGAGTTTTACACAACTGTTTTTGAACCAGTCTGTCATAAAATCCTTTTCGTTACAGAGCTTTGATATTTGCATATAAACACATCACCACAATCTGCAGAATTTGAGCCGATAGAATCCTTGTTTAACATATAATTAATCTATGCATGGCCCTTGTTTATTGCAACAAATTTATCTTGGACAAATTTAACAGAAACATTGGCCGCGTTGGAATAAAACGTATTTTTGGCCGGTAGGAAACTGTTGACAATAAGATCGTATTGGGATAGCATGTATTTAATAGACACGGATTTAATAGAATAGGAGCACATAATGCAGGTGTCGGCTATGGATCAGCCTTGCTGTCCATGGGCCGGTGAAAAGGAAAGCGGGTGAGAATCCCGCACGGTCCCGCCGCTGTAAAAGAGGAGTTCTCTCCAAAAATACCACTGGGAAACCGGGAAGGTTGGGGAGTGTGATGAATCTTAAGCCAGAAGACCTACCTGTTTTATGCACCATAAACTCTACGAGCGATAGAGAGGTGTTGGGCAGTGGTTAACCGTACAAATGACAGGGAAAGCGGTTTTGGCGAAGCATTGACCGAAAAAGAAAAAAGGATTATCCGGATTCTCCGCGAGATCAATTATGGTGAGATTATTATCGTGGTACAGGATAAACAGCCTGTACGGATAGAAGAAGTAAAGAAATCCATCAAACTTTAAAAGAATACTGACAAAGAATGCTGACCGAACAACGGAGGCGCTATCTTAAAAATAGTGTTTCCGTTTTTTTATGAGAGAGTAGCTTGTTGGAAATATGGCCGATTTGGCATAAAGACAAGCCGGATGGGATTTTAAAAATTAAATAGAGGCAAATTGTTAAGGTGATCCGACGTCCAATCGGATAAAAAGGGAACCGGGTGAAAATCCCGGGCGGTCCGGCCACTGTAAATGGGGAATTGCTTTTTGACATACCACTGAGTATATTCGGGAAGGTAAAAAGCGGTGATGAGCCACAAGTCAGGAAACCTGCCTTGACAATATTTTACGAACCTTCCGTGCAAAGGTGGATATGAGTTCAAAACTGTTTTATAAAGGCGGGACCCTTTTGCTCATCAAGCCGTGGCTTCGTACGGAAGCCGCGGCTTTTTGCGTTGAGGCGAAAAATAAAGGGGCAGAGGAGTGAGGGTAAGGGTATGGACGGCAAAAAAACGGAAATGGAGTTGACTGCGAAAGAAAAAAAGATCGTTGAAATTATCCGCAGCACAGAATATGGGGAACTGAAAATCATAGTGCAGGAAGGCCAGCCGGTCAGGGTGGAAGAGGTACTGAAATCCATCCAACTGTAAGCGACCTTAGTATTTTGATATTTATGGAGGATGAAATAATGAACGAACTACTAAAGGGACGGACTGGGGAAAACGTTAAAAAAATCCTGGCCGTCTTACTGGCGCTGCTGTTCTTGCTGGGAAGCGGCGTCCCGGTGGGAGCTGTGCCGGATCACAAGCTGGACGCGGCCATTGAGGACACAGCGTCCTACGTTTACCGCACCGTGAAAAATCCCCAGGTGGGCTCCGTCGGCGGCGAATGGGCCGTACTGGGGCTGGCCCGGGCCGGCTGCAATGTGCCGGAGCAATACTACCGGGACTACTATGCCACGGTGGAAGCCTATGTTCGGGCCTGCAAGGGTGTGCTGCACGAGAAGAAGTACACCGAATATTCCCGTCTGACCGTGGCCCTGACCGCCATCGGCAAGGATCCCCGGTCGGTGGCGGACTACAACCTGCTCACCCCCCTGGGCGATTTTAAAAAAACCATCTGGCAAGGGATCAACGGGCCTATCTGGGCGCTGATCGCCCTTGATTCCGGCGGCTATCCCATGCCCCAAAACCCTGCCGCCGCCGTACAGGCCACCCGGGATATGTATGTGGATGAGATACTCTCTCGTCAACTGACCGACGGCGGTTTCTCCCTCTTCGGCGGCACGGCCTACGCCACGTCGGGCGACGCCGTTTCCGACCCGGACATCACCGGCATGGCCTTGCAAGCCTTGGCTAAATATCAGCACCGGGCCGATGTGCGAAAGGTCACCGGGGAAGCTCTGGACTGTATGTCTAAAAAACAAGGCTTCCAGGGCGGATTTACCAGCTGGGGCATATCAAACTCCGAAGGCGTCGTCCAAATGATCGCGGCCCTTGCGGAATTGGGCATACCGCTTGATGACCCCCGGTTTGTCAAAAACGGACATACCATGTTGGAGAACCTTCTGACCTTCTATCTGCCCGGCCAGGGATTCCTCCATACCGCCGACGGCAGCGGCTCCAACCAGATGGCTACCGAGCAGGGTTTTTACGGGCTGGTGGCTGCCCGGCGTCTGCGCGACGGTAAAAACAGCCTCTATCGCATGAACGACGCCTTGCTGATCCCCGACGCCGTGAGCGAGGTCCCGGTGGCGGCGGGAATCGGCTTGGCCGGCAAGCACCCTGATATCCGAATTGTGCCCCTGGCCGAGCCGGGCAAGACCTTTGCAGATATCAGCGCCCACCGGGACCAGCCTGCCATTGAAGCCCTGGCGGCGCGGCGGATCATGGCTGGCCGGAGCGCCGGGTTCTTTGAGCCTGAGGCTGCTATGACGCGGGCCGAATTTGCCGCCGTGATGGTCAAAGCCTTGGGCTTGATATATAAAGAAACCCAAGCTTTTGCAGACGTCCTGCCCGGCAGCTGGTACGCGGGGGCTGTGGGGACAGCCCACGATTATGGACTCGTGGGCGGCGTCGGCGGCGCGAATTTCAACCCGGAGGGGACCATTACCCGCCAGGAAGCCGCCGCCATCGTCACCCGGGCAGCCAGGCTCTGCGGGCTGGATACGGCAATGGACAGCGGGGCGGTCCGCGACCTGCTGGCCCAGTTCCCCGATTACGTCGCTGCCGCCGACTGGGCGCGGCCTTCCCTGGCCTTTTGTTACCGGGAGGATCTTCTTTCCCAGGATGACCTGGAAATCCGGTCCCAAGAAGCTATCAAGCGCTGCGAGATTGCCCAGACGCTCTTTCGTTTGCTGGGCACAGTTAAACTGCTCTAAAGGAGGCCGGAAACTATGAAACGGCAGAAGGAAAAAATCATCGTCGCCCTGGTCATCCTCGGCGTCCTGGCCTTTACCTTTTGGTGGGGCGGGAACGCGCCGGGCCTGCGGGGGTGGGGACCCGCTTCTCCGTCCGCGGTAACTGGTCCTGCGCCGGCGGCAGGTCTGCCGGAGGAACGGGAAACGGACGTGAACGTTAAGCCCGGCGTACCGACTGAGCCTGTTTCTCCGGACCCGGCTGCGCAGGAACCGTCGGCTGAAGTGAAACCTTCTTCTTCCGGCGCGGCGCCCGGAGCGGCCGACGGTCGTACTCAGAGCGCCGGGGAAAAGCTGCAGTTGGCCGCCTCCCTGGCCGGGGGCGGATCCCCGGCGGGCGTGGAAAAAGGCTCGGCGGCCTATTCCGAGCGGCAGGGCATGGTCCTCAATAAGAGCACCGGCAAGGACAAATACCTGACCGACCCGGTGCCCGAGGGCAAACCTGTCCCGGTAGAGCCCCAGGACGCCGTCACCAGTGATAAAGTCTACACCTGTACTCTCTCCGTACGTTGCGACACCATCCTCCAGAACATTAAATGGCTGGATGCGGAGAAGGCGGAGCTGGCGCCCGAAGACGGCGTCATCTTTCCGAACGCGAAAGTCACTTTCTACGAAGGGGAATCGGTATTCAACGTGCTTTGGCGGGAGATGAAGAAAAACAAGATCCACCTGGAGTTTGAAAATACACCTATCTATAACAGCGCCTATATCGAAGGCATCAACAATCTTTATGAATTCGACTGCGGAGAATTATCCGGCTGGATGTACAAGGTCAACGGCTGGTTCCCTAACTATGGGTCCAGCCGCTACCAACTTAAGGGCGGCGACGTCGTGGAGTGGGTCTATACCTGCGACCTGGGCATCGACGTGGGCGGCTATTACGCCGCGGGGGGTGAATGATGAAGGACGCCTTTTCCACCTATCATCCGGCGGTCAATTTTTGCTATTTTACCCTGGTGCTGCTTTTTTCCATGTTCTTTATGCACCCCGTTTGCCTGGGTCTTTCCCTTTCTTGCGCTTTTGGCTATTCGGTTTATTTGAACGGCGGAAAGGCCCTGCGCTTTAACCTGTACTACCTGCTGCCCCTGCTTCTCGTCGCCGCGCTCGTTAATCCCGCTTTCAACCATGAAGGGGCCACGATACTTGCCTATCTGCGGAGCGGAAACCCCTTGACCCTGGAATCCATAGCCTACGGCCTGGCGGCGGCGGTGATGCTGGCCGCCGTTATCTGCTGGTTTTCCTGCTACAACGCCGTGATGACCACGGATAAATTCGTCTACCTCTTCGGCCGGGTGATCCCCGCCCTGTCCCTGATCCTGTCCATGACCCTGCGTTTTGTGCCCCGCTTTAAGGCTCAGATCAAGGTGGTGTCCGACGCCCAAAAGTGTGTGGGCCGGGATGTCGCGACCGGCAGCCTCCGGCAGCGGGCCAGGCACGGCCTGACTATTTTATCCATTATGATAACCTGGTCCCTGGAAAACGCCATTGAAACGGCCGACTCCATGAAAAGCCGGGGTTACGGCCTGCCGGGGCGCACCGCCTTTGCCATCTACCGCTTCGACCGGCGGGACAAAAGAGCCTTTTTGTTTTTGGCGCTTTGCGGAGGATACATCATCACAGGCTGGGCTTTCGGCGGCCTGTACTGGCGATATTTTCCCACCTTGAAGGGCGCGGGGCCGGAGCTTTATTCCGTCAGTCTGTATCTTTGCTATCTGGCGTTATGTATCGCGCCCGTCGTTTTAAATATAAGGGAGGATAGAAAATGGAAAGCTATACAATCCGGAATTTGACCTTTTCCTATCCTCAACAGGAAAAAAAGGTACTCGATCGTCTTTCCTTTTCCATTGGACAGGGGGAGTTCGTCGCCCTCTGCGGCCCTTCCGGCGGCGGAAAAACCACCCTGCTCAGGCACTTGAAGCCCGTGCTGGCTCCCCACGGGAAGCGGCAGGGCGAGATTTTCTTCGAGGGTACGTCCTTATCCCACCTGGACCAGCGTACCCAGAGCGCCCGGATCGGCTTTGTCCTGCAGTCGCCGGACAACCAAATCGTCACCGATAAGGTCTGGCACGAGCTGGCCTTTGGCCTGGAAAGCCTGGGGTTTGATACGCCCGCCATCCGGCTGCGCGTGGCGGAGATGGCCGCTTTTTTCGGCATCGAGGCCTGGTTTTACAAAAATGTGGCCGAATTATCCGGCGGGCAGAAGCAATTGCTGAATCTGGCCTCTATCATGGCCCTGCAGCCTGCCGTGCTCATCCTGGACGAGCCCACCGGCCAGTTGGACCCCATCGCGGCGGCGGAATTACTTGCCACCGTGGGACGGATCAACCGTGAGCTGGGGGTCACCGTTATTATGACCGAGCACCGGCTGGAGGAGGTCTTTCCTCTTTCCGACAGGGTACTGGTATTGGATGACGGGAAGATCATCTGCGACGGCCGCCCGGAAGAGGTGGGCCGGCAACTGAAGGAACGGCAGCATGGTATGTTCCTGTCCATGCCTGCGCCTATGCGGGTTTACGCCGGTGTGGAGAACGATCTGCCCTGTCCCGTCACCGTGCGGGAGGGGCGTACCTGGCTGGACGCTTTGGCCCAAAAGCGTCCCCTGGGTGAAATACCTCCGGCGGAAACGCCGTCGCCCGGCTCCCAGGGTACGCCGGCCCTGGAGTTGGAGGAAGTGTGGTTCCGCTATGAAAAGGAAGGACCGGACGTGCTGAAGGGACTTTCTCTGCAGGTTTATCCCGGAGAGTTCTGCGCCCTTTTGGGCGGGAACGGGGCCGGTAAGACTACGGCTCTGTCCCTGCTTTCCGGCCTCCGTAAGCCTTACCGGGGGACTGTGAAACTAGGCGGGCGGTTCCTTGCCGGGATCGACAAAGGGCAGCTTTTCCAGCGGCTGCTGGGCGTGCTGCCCCAGAATCCCCAAGCCCTTTTTGTGAAAAAAACAGTGGAGGAAGACCTCCTGGAAATGCTGGCGGAGCGGAAGATCTCCAAAGGGGAAAAGGCCTACAGAGTGCGTACGGTTTCCAAGCTGTGCCGCCTGGATAATTTACTGCTCCGGCACCCCTATGACTTGTCCGGCGGCGAACAGCAGCGGGCGGCCCTGGCCAAGGCGCTGCTTTTGGAGCCCCGTATTTTGCTCCTGGACGAGCCCACCAAGGGGCTGGACGCCGAATTCAAGCAGGAGTTGGCTCAAATCCTCCGGGCGCTTTTACGAAAGGGCGCGGCTATCCTCATGGTCAGCCATGACGTGGAGTTCTGCGCCCAATACGCGCAGCGCTGCGCTCTGTTTTTTGACGGCAATATCGTCAGTGTGGATACGCCCCGCCGCTTCTTTGCCGGTCACAGCTTTTACACCACCGCCGCCAATCGCATGGCGCGGCACCGGCTGATGACCGCGGTGACGGCGGAGGATATTGTCGCCGCCTGCGGAGGGGACGTCCGGCTCTTGGCGGCACAACCACCTGAAGAAAGGGAGGGCGGCGTCGGTTTTTCTCTGTGGGAGCAAAAGGAAACGCCGGAAGAAAGGGAAGCTCCGGCGGAGGATAAAGAGGAATCTAAAGGAGAAAGCCAAAAGCTGCCCCTGGGACTAATTCTCCTTTATACGGCATTTTATGAAAAAAAGGCGGATTTGCCTCCGGCAAGCCAACAGACCGCGCCGGACAAGCGCAGGCTTTCCAAGCGTACCCTGGCGGCCTTAGGGATGATCCTGCTGGCTGTCCCACTGACTATTTACATCGGCATCTACTATTTGGGCGACAGAAAATATTATTTTATCAGCATGTTGATCCTGCTGGAAACTATGCTGCCCTTTGCCTTGGTTTTTGAGAGCCGCAAGCCCCAGGCCCGGGAACTGCTGGTGATCGCCGTGCTTTGCGCCCTGGGAGTGGCCGGGCGCACCGTCTTTTTCATGTTGCCCCAGTTCAAGCCGGTGGCGGCCCTGGTCATCATCGCCGGCGTGGCCTTCGGCGGTGAGGCGGGCTTTTTGGTAGGCGCGGTCACCGCCTTTGTTTCCAACATCTTCTTCGGTCAGGGACCCTGGACGCCGTGGCAAATGTTTGCTTTCGGCCTGATCGGCTTTCTGGCGGGCGTCCTCTTCCGCAAGGGGCTCTTGCGGCGGAACAGGCCGGCCCTTTCCATCTTCGGGGGGCTGGCGGCGTTTTTCCTGTACGGGGGTATCATGAACCCGGCGGCGGTGCTGATGTTCCAGAGCCGCCCCACCAAGGAGATGTTTTACCTGTATTACCTGCAGGGTATCCCCTTCGACCTGATCCATGCCGCGGCCACCGCCTTCTTTTTGTGGCTTCTCGCCAAACCCCTGCTGGAAAAGCTGGACCGCATCAAGGTAAAATACGGGCTGGTGGAAACGTGATAACGGGAAAAAACAAGGTGCGGGACCAACTGTATGGAAACCGTTAGCCGCAGGAAGGAACATGTGAAACGTCCCCGTCACCTGTTGAGACTTTTTTTACCTGTGGTTGACAGTATATAAAATTAGTGATAAAAATAAGATGTAAAGAAAATATGTGTTTTGTTTCATGGTCACAAAGGGTTCCCGCAAGAGAGCCGCGGTTGTGTCAAATGACAAGCCGGTGAGAGTCCGGCGCGGTCTTATCTCCACTGTGTGCGGCGTTTGCCGCGAGTCAGGTCTGTCAGCCATGGAATGGGTTTAGCATCAAGGTGGAATGCTTTGCCGGTTACGGTCCTCCAATCAACATAGGGAGGTCGGGTTTGTGTTGCAAAACAGCAGACTGATACCGTTACCGGCAGGAGTACTCTGCTTTTTTGTTATACCGTTTTAAATAAATCAATACGAGCAGTTCGCCCGGGAAACCGGCGGCGGAAAGGGGTGAGATGCCCCGCGAGTGGGTCACTGTGATGCTTCCATGAGAAGCTGAGTCAGATACGCCGAGTACTGTTCGTCAGTTCCTGCCTGCACCAGGAGTCTGCGGAAACATGATATGGATTTGGCGTCCGCGCAGGCTTTTGGTATCTGCGCGGACGCTTTGCTTTTTCGGGAGCCCGCGCGTATGGCAACTCCGTTATTCGTCCGGCAAAGCCGATGAAAATCAATAAAGGAGGTGTTTCCGATGGGCTTTTTGGAGTAGTCCTGTTCCTGTGCTTCGGCACGCCGCTTTACACAGAAAAAAAAGTTTGAAAAAGGAGAATGAATATGAAAAATACGAAAAGACTCCTCAGTATACTTCTTGCTGTGGCCCTGGTCTTTGCCCTGGCTGTTCCGTCGTTTGCCCTTTCCGACACCTCGGCCAGCTATACGCAAGAGCCGCTGGTCGATGCGCCCACTATAGCCGGTGAATTTACCGTCTATCTATCCATTGACAGCTCTTTCATTAGTAATAACTACACCGATGACGAATATGTGATTCAGCGCTATAAACTCCCGGTCACGATGGGCGCTGAGAGCGCAGAGGAAACTTATACGGTGGTGGAAGTTCTTGTTGAGGCTATGGATCAGTATCCGGCCCTTTCATTTACCAATAGCAGTGGTGTAGAAATCACAACCAGTTCAGATTATGTCTATGGTATCTCCGACAGTACAGTAGATTCAACAATAGTTTTTCATCCTATGACCGGCATAAATGATTATAACGGCTGGATGTTCCGCATTGATGGCAAATACCCGCTGTTAAACCCCGCAAATTATCCCGCAGGTTGGACATTCGAAGAAGACGGGCCTCTGGGCGCCGCGATTGATCAAGCGTATTTGAAGCCCCAGACAGGTGGAAATATCCAGACTATTCACCTGTATTATGCCGATACGTCCAGCTCCACCTCTGCCACGAAAACCACCTGCGTCGATTCCGCCATATATGACTCCAGCGCAAAAACTCTGACTGTAACTTTTTATCAATCCAACAGTTGGTTTAACAATTCTACCTATTATTGGAATATTTATGATTATAGCCCCTTAGCCAGCAGCAGCATCTGGTTTAATATTGACGGCGGCAGCACCAAATTCAAAACGACGGATGCTAATGGCCAAGTCACGCTGACAAATTTGACGTTGCCTTCTGGCAGTCATACTATCGAAATTGAACCAAATTATAATCCTTACATCGTCGGTTACATGACTTATAGTTTCCCCAAGGTGTTGGGTTTGGAGCAATACGAATTTACTGTTAATTAAATATTGCTTGCTAAATCATTGATGGGCCGGGCGGGTAAGCCCGCCCGGCCCATCGTATTTTCAAAGCAAAGGCAGGGACACAATAAATGATAAAAAGAAAAATACTCAGTTGGCTGCTTTGTCTTGCTTTCGTGTTAGCCCTTGTTCCCTCAAGCTATGCGTTGGCAGATGACGAATTGCCTTTCACGATTAAGGGAGCGAGCGGCGAAGAGTTTGCAATCGAAGTGACCGAGGGAGATGGTACCGACAGTGTCGTCGTGACGGTTCCGGAAGATTACACCGGCGACCCATTTACCTTAACCGACAAGGATGGGGACAATTACGCCGCCGATTATATTAGAAGCTTCGATGCGGATAGTGGTAATATTTATGTTTATGCGACCTCAAATAAACCTAAAAAAGGAGCTATGTACTATCCCTATACATTCACGGGAATACAAACAGAGTTTTCTCTGCCAACCAAGATGCAGCCTGACCAGGAGGACCCGGAATACTTGGTAGATATCGCTTACTGGCTGATTTTGTTTATAGATAAATCAGATGCTTCTAATCCCGTATATAAATCCTATCAGCTTTCTTATGCAGCAGGCGGACCCGAAGAACCGCCGGTTACCGAAGAACCGCTCCTGTTGGATGCTAAAATACACGAAGGTAACGGCCAGTGGATGAGGAAGTCCGACCTGTTCCTGAGCGGCAAAAATTATTCCGCCAATATGGCCGTGCCTTACGGCGGGAGCCATGCCGTGCTGGCTCTTACAACGGAAGCCGGAGTCACTGTTTCTGTGAACGGAGCGGATACGCAGACAGTCGGAGAGTCCGGCAAAATCGACGTGACGCTTAATTCTTCGGTGCAGGGCGCCGCCAATAGCGTCAGTTTAACCTCCGGAGATAATGCTCAGACCTACACTGTTACCTGCTATACACAGAAGTACAGCGGTATGCCGGACAGCGTCGTGGATTACCTGTGCATCGGTTCCCAGTACACCAACGGTAAGGGAATCAGCGACTATGGCCTGCGCGGTGTGGCAACGCTTCTGGGCAGCAACGAGGACGCCATAGGCGACAGTACCTCCGGCCCCGCCTCGCTGGGTAATTTCGGCGGCTACATCACCTATTACTATGAAGACGCCCTATACGATGACCCCAAGAATCCCTACGGCATCGATTTTATCACCTTCGGCAACTCTGTTGAAGGAAGCGGTGAGTTCGCCGAGCCGGGGCAGGTATGGGTGTCCGAAAACGGCGCCGACTGGTACGCGCTCGCAGGCGCACTGCACTATGACAACTGCGCCCTTTGGGACTATTCTATTACATATACCCCGGCTTCGGACGGTAAACACAGCAGTTGGTCGGACGGCCTAGGAAGAAGCGCGGTCCAGCCCTACTATGAATATCCCTTGGCAAGCTATTATCCGCTTCATACCTTTGCCGACGGTGATGAGAGTTCGATAACCTTCAGCGGCCTCCTGCTGGAAAAGGCCAGCGGCGCCAACGAATACGGCAATACCCTCCCGCCTTTCCCAGATTTCGGTTATACCGACGTGGGGCAGAAGCTGACCATGCTGGAGGGTGAAAACGCTGAAGACTGGACGGCGGAAGAACGACAAGCTAAGTTCGCCCGCAATATCGCCGGAAACCCCTATCAGGGCAGTTATGTGAGCGGAAACCGCACATTCCTGTCGGCTACCGACGGGATGGATCTGGCCTGGGCTGTGGACAGTAACGGTCAGCCGGTCAGTTTCCCGGATGGCATCCATTATATCAAGATCGTTACTGCCAACAACATTGATAATGGCGCCATCGGCGAAAAATCCACCGAGGTCAACATGGTGCGCGTGGCGGCGGCCGGCGAGAGCGCCGTGGGCAAGACCGCCGAGCCCGCAGGCATCACCGTGGACGGCAAGGCGCTGGCGCTCACGAGCGGCAAGTATATCTATAACGAGGTCGTGGTGGACGGGCCCTTCGCCGTTGCCGTGGACGCGCCGGAGGACGCAAACGTTTATATTAACAGCACCCGCGGCCACAAAATGGTATTCAACGCCATGCCAGACCACCAGATGCTCCGCATCGTCGTACAGGAGGGGGAAAAGGAGCCGGTCATCTGCTATCTGAACATCAGGGAAACTGCAGATACCCATGAGGCTTACGCCACACTGACACTCGATCCCAACGGCGGCACGGTGGACGGAAGCGCCACGCCCTCGACCTATGCTTTTGACGCTCATATGTCGGATATCGACTTGCCTACTCCGACGAACAGCAATAAAAATCTGGAATTTACCGGCTGGTATTTTGGTCAGAACCTTTATAAGGTTTATCCCTCAAAGGTGGACGACATCACGCTGACGGCCCGGTGGAACACCGTCGGCTCGCCGCCGCCGACGACGAACACCATCAGCGTGAGCTTCCGGCTCATCGGCTCCACGCTGGCCGAGCTTGAAGATGAATACGACACCATCGACCTTGCGGATGGCGACTATAAGGGCGCGGAGTACGTCAACTGGATCGCCACGAGAAATTACACCATGCACGAGGGCGACACGGTATACGACCTGTTTACCAAAGCGCTGAACAACGCAGGACTGCACAGTGTCGGCGCGGCGCAGGGCTATGTTAGGACCATCTACGCCCCGGCAGTTTACGGCGGTTATGCCCTCAGCGAGTTTACAAACGGCAAAAACTCCGGCTGGATGTATACCATCAAACCTATTGATGGAGAAACGCGCCATCCGCTGTTTGGCTTGAAGGAACAGGAGCTAACCGGCGGGGACAAAGTAATCTGGCATTATGTCAACGATTACGCCTATGAAGTGCATGACTGGGCCGCGCTCGGCGGCAGCGGGTATCCCGCGCTGGGCGACGGAAGTTACTATAATAAATGGCTGGAAGCCGAAGACATCAACCCGACTCCCGACAAGGTCAAAACCGAATCCCCCACAGTCCCGCCAGGCCAGACTACCCCGGACGACAAGGCCCTGCAGGAAGCCCTGAAAAAAAACAGCCAGGCTAAGCTTAGCCTGGAAGATAAAACCGACGGGAAAGCGTATCTTTCCTCCAATACCCTGAAAACCGTCAACGAAACGAAACCCCTGCTTCTGGAAAATAAGGGCGTCCAGGTGGAATTCCCCGCCGGCGCTCTGCTCACCGAGCAGTTCAGCAACCTGACCGCCGACGGCCAGGCCCAGGTGGAACTAGGCGTGAAAGAAGTCGGCGCGGCGGCCCAGGCGGAGATCCTGGCCAAAGCTAAGTTAGGCGAGAGCAGCGGCCTCTTCAGCATCGGCGGCAAGGTCCTGGAATTTACCGCCGAAGTCGCCAGAAAGGATGAAAAGGGCGAAATTATCAGGGAAAAGGTCGGCAGCTTCAACGAACCGGTGAAAGTAACCCTTGATCTTTCCGGAGCCAATTTGAGCGAGCAGGATATCGCCGAACTTTGCGCCGTCCGGTATGAAAAAGACGAAGCCGGCAACATCACCCCCGTCAAATTGGGCGGAACTTACGATCCCGTCACCAAGCAATTCACCTTCTACACCGATACCTTCAGCTACTATTGCGTAGTCCGGGCCGTCGGCCTGGTCCAGATCAGCCTGGGGCTCAATATGCTGACCGTGCAGGTTAACGGCAAACAACACTACCTGGACGTCCCGGCCAGCCTCATTGATAACCGGACTATGGTGCCTCTCAGATTTGTGGCTGAAGCCCTGGGGGCCCAGGCAGAGTGGTCGGCGGCTGACCGCAGCGTTTCCATCACCCAGGGGGGCCAAACCCTCAAGCTGACCGTGGACCAACCCGGCCCCGGCCTGGATGTGCCGGCTACGATCAGGAACGGGCGGACCCTGGTACCTCTGCGCTATGTGGCGGAAAACCTGGGCGCCCGTGTCACCTGGCACTCTGCCGGACAACGGGTGGAAATTGTGAGATAGTTAGCACAGGACAAGTTCGGTAATGAACTCACATTTATTAAGTAAGCTAATATAAGGGTTAAAGGCAGGCATGGTTTTGTAACCATGCCTGCCTTTAATAAATGGGGACTGGAGTTTCAGAAAGGACATATATACTATGCCCCGGTTTAAGAGTGGAAGTTGTAATCAAATAAAATCTGAATCAAAAAAAATAAAAACAGAATACTATATATAGTTACTATGTCAATCCTTTTTAAGGGAGGATACCATGGTTTTTTCACTAAGAAAAACTGCTGAACTAAAGAAACGTCATATTAATGTTCAAGAAGCATATAACCTTTGGGATATTTTGGCTGCAAAATATGCTGAGATAGAGCAAATACAAATATGGGAGAACTTTGCCCATGATCTTGATTTAAAACTCTTACTGGGCAGTTTAAAGGCTGATTACACGAAAGAAGCACGTAATATCGAAAATGAAATGAGAAAACACGGTGTTAGCGGTATTGATGCGCCAAGAAAGGGAGTTAATACATCAAGTAATTCCGAAGTTTTAACAGATGAGGGCATTGCCTTAGAGCTTTTTATTAAGTCAAAAGAAGTAATGGAAATATTATTGAGGGCAATACGGTCATCAACAACAAATGATGATTTACGGAAATTGTTTATCAAGATGCTCAGGGACACAATCAGCAGGGTAGATATGAACAGCAAATATATAAAATTAAGAGGCTGGTTTAATCAGCCTCCACTTTACCCGAATATACCAAAGGACACAAATGAAATGATTGATTGTGGTGAAGCATATCATATCTGGGACCATCTGACATTTCGCTACGATAACATTCAGCAGACACGAATTTTGTATGAAACAACTCATGATGAAGATTTTAAGATGGTTTTGAAGACCGGGCTTGGAAAGATATTAATGGAACAAGCGGAATTGTTGGAGAAGGAATGCCTGAAATTTGGGATTCCCTTGCCAAAAGCCCCTCCTAATGTTTTAACAACCATACAAACAACAGAGATGTTGGATGATAACCATATGTTTCGCGTGTTAAACGCAGGAGTGCAGGGAGCAGCAGTGTTGCATTTTAGTGCTGTAAAACAATGTGGGACAAATGACCGACTCCGTAAAATTTTTATAGAACTATTATATGATGAGATCTATATGGCTGATAAATTAACAAAGTTTGGTAAATTGAAAAGCTGGTTTAATGAGGCGCCCAAGTATACCCTATTGCGATAAGCTTAATAAAACCGGTGATATTAACCGGAGCGTCTTAGAGAATGTGCGAAGGGAGGACAGCCAATTGAACAGGCAGTCTTTTCTTGACATAGGCAGCTTTGTGTCTTAAATATCGGGAACAGCCGTAAAAGTAAGGAGGCCTACAACATTGGCCGCCATTTGCGGACTGGTCAGTTCGGCAGTAAGGATATAGGTTACCGGTCCTGAAGCGGTAAATCCACTGTCCACATGGGCCAAAGCGGTGACTATGCGGTAATCAAACCTGCTTTCCCCACTGTCCAGGGCGCTGTATAACAAAGTACCGGTAACGGGAGCCCCGCGCCAGATTTTGAAGAGGACGGGAGTGAACCTATCGGCGGGGGTGGACGGAATTGCCCAGCCTACGGCAGCGCGCAGGTTGATTTTAAGATTCGGGGATGTCGCCACAGTGAGGGCGGCTAAGGGCGTTCCGGTGGAGATAATGGGAATAATTGCGCTGCCGGCGGTATTTTGCGGCAATGTGAAGAAATCGCTGACCGCCTGGACGTTAGAGGTAAGAGTCAGGGCCCCGACAATGCTTGCCGTATAATTGGGGTCGGGCACTTCTGCGGTGAGAACGTAGGTGACGGTCTGGGCCGCGGTGAAACCGGAATCCACATGGGAAAAGGATGTAACGACGCCCCTTTCAATATCTGCACTGTCATCGGCGCTGGCTATAAGCGTACCGGTGACAGGTGCGCCGCGCCATAGTTTGAAAAGTACGTCTACTTTGGGGATGACGGTATTTGTTGCTCTCCAGCCAATGGAGGTTCTTATGACTGCCTCCTGACCCGGCTTGACGTCCACATTGACAAAAGCCACCGGCGCCGGGGTCTGAGTGAGGGGAATGTTGGCTCCGCCAACAGTATTACTCGGCAGTTGGAAATATCGTATCGTATCCGAATTCGTACCAAAAGCCGTATACGTTATTGGACCGATCATTTCGGCCTGGGTGCCGGCGTCCACGGTTTGCGCAGTCAATACAAAGGTGACGGCTTGATCGGAGGACAGCCCGGAAACCACAGTGTTGAAATCTGTGGTTGCAGCGTAATCAAATATTCTTTCCACGCCGTCTTGCACACTGCAGACCAGTTCTCCGGTGACAGGCGCACCGCGCCAGATTTTGAACAATACTTGTGTTACAACGTCTGAGAGCGCCTGGGCACGCCAGCCGACATTTGTTCTCAGAACCACAAAATCATTGCCGGGCCCGGCTGCAATTGTAAGACTGGCCAGGGGCGTGGGCGTGGTGGAAACAGGGATATTGGCCGCCCCGGAAGTGTTTTGGGGCAGAGTATAGAACTGGTAACTCATGGTGATGTTTTCACTCCTATTTTATATTGATTGAATTAATGGGGACTTGTACTGTAGTATATGCCGGCTTGTCAATAGCTGTCACAGTATCAAGAAATAAACCCATAAACGAAAGAGAGGCAGTTTTTACTATGGAGATTTTTTAAATACCTCTAAGGCAGAAAACCCATAGTATCTAATATGATGGGATTGGAGGGATAGGAATGTCTTGGGGTCTAAACAAACAGATAAAGTCAGAGAATAAGGTATTTATGACTGCTGCTGATTCACCGGACGGGAGAATATTTCTTCAAGGGCTCGGCTTCTACCAAGCCCCTAATAATACGGCTTGCAGCATGGCAATTCCCCTGGCTATGAGCCCGCAGCCGGTTGCTTTGGTAACTGTTAAGAGGAAAAATGATGCGATGGTGGTTTTAAGAGCAAGCATTGGCTGGAAAACTCCGGGGTGTAGTGTGGGGACTATTGAGGATGAGAATAGAATTAAAGTATTATTTGAAATCCGGAGGGAAACTTCAGTAAACGGTGAACTGATTTGCAGCGTTGCAGATAGCTGTACCGCCGGATTTGACAATTATATGGCAACTTCCTTTGAGCATGTCGATACCGGGATTCCCGCTGATACAGAGTCTGACTATATAACATATACCCTTGCGGCGCAGCAATTGAATCAACCTGGGATGAGAGCGGAAATCATCGGCTGTCTAACATTAACGGCGCTATGTGTTAACTTTGCTGCATCATAGAGTCGTTAAAGGGAACAGTTGATATTGCCAGGGTAAGAGGCCCTATGACATTTACATTGCTTGAGGATGTTGTCAATTCGGCTGTGAGGGTATACGTAACCGGTTGCGAGGCTGTAAAACCGGTATCAATGTAAGATAAACGGGTAACTTTCCTATTATCAAAATTACTGTCGCCGCTGTCTAAAGCGCTGGAAACCAATGTTCCGGTTATGGGAGCTCCGCGCCAAAGCTTAAACAATACTCCGGCAACCGTGTTAAAAATGTTTGGTTGAGGGGATATCATCCAGCCAATCCCGGCCCGCAAGATGGCGGCATCACCGGGAGTTGCCTGGACTGTGACGGCGCTTAGCGGAGTAGGAGTAGTGAGGATTGGGATGATGGCTCCTCCCGCAGTGTTATTGGGCAGCGTAGAGAATCTGAATTGCGGAGAATTTGCCTCTTCAGGCGCGGTTGAAAGTGCAACAGGGCCTATTATCGTGGCTGGTTTGCCCGGATCAGGAGCTTCGGCTGTCAGTGTATAAGTAACCTGCTGGGAAGCAGTAAAGCCGCTGTCTACATGGATCAGAGCCGTAAGTGCATTCCTTTCCACGTCTGCACTGTCATCGGCACTGAAAATCAAGGAACCGGTTACCGGTGCGCCACGCCATAGTTTAAATATAACGTCGGTTTTAGGGGTAGCAGAGGCTCCCGCAGCCCTCCAGCCAATAACGGCCCTGAACAGTACGGCATTCTCCGGCGCTATATTTACTGTTAAGGATGCTATAGGTTGTGGTGATTCAGTAACAGGGATAGAAACACTTCCGGCTGTATTATCAGGCAGTTGATAGAAAGGCAGATCCCCAGATGCTAGAGTACCTCTTGTGGCGGTAAAAGAAAGAGGTCCGACGACGGCGGCGCCGGTGTTGGGGCTTTGGACCTCCGCCGTAAGCATGTAGGTTGTATCCGAAACAGAGGTAAAATCTGTGTCTACATGACCCAGGGATGTAACCACGTTCTTATCAAAAGAAGCTTCTCCGCTGTCTATGGCACTGAACAATAATGTGCCTGTTACCGGCGCGCCACGCCAAAACTTGAAAATAACATTGGTAATGGAAATATCGGACATCTGCGCTATCCAGCCGATTTCAGCCCTTAAAGCTACCGTATCACCGGGGCTGGTGTGGACCGTTATGCTGGCTAAAGGCGTTGGAACAGAGGTTATTGGAATTAACACACTGTTATAGGTGTTGTTGGGTATGGAATATATTATTAAGTTACTCATATAAAGAATCACTCCTATAATTAATGAGGACTTGCATTGTATTATATGTCGGCTTGTCATTACTTGTCACAGTATTTCTGTTGGGTTAATTAAAAAAGAAGCAGCAAAAAATCCTTGTGACCAAGACTTTTTTGCTGCTTAGACAAGCTGTTGGAATTATATGAACCAAATAGATTGGCTAGGGAAAAATCCCCTTATCTCTTACAACATGCGAATAAGGATTATAGTTTTGATAAACGAAATAATTTTGTCTATTCGTAGTTACGAGAAATATGGGATAATGAGTTAAAATAATATTTAGTAGAGGCGTGGTAGGGGATGAATCCAAAGGTTTTTGTAAGTCACGCAAGTGAGGATAAAGGTAGATTTGTAATTGAATTTTCACAAAAGCTTCGTTCAAAGGGTGTTGATGCTTGGGTAGATAAGTGGGAAATGCTTCCTGGCGATTCGCTAGTAGATAAGATATTTGAAGAAGGTATTAAAAATGCCCAAGCTGTTATAGTTGTTATCTCTAAAAATAGTACCTGACTTGACCGAA
>DHRG01000063.1:0-272 GCA_002408285.1 Peptococcaceae bacterium UBA5318
GCCGACGCCAACATGCTGGCAGTAGCAGCGGTGGAAGGGAAACTGGATACACGTGCCGACGCCGGAAAACACGGCGGGGACTTCCGCAAAATCGTCGAAGGAGTCAACAACACCCTGGATGCAGTAATCGGGCCGTTGAACGTGGCGGCGGAATACGTGGACCGTATCAGCAAAGGAGATATCCCCCCACAGATCACCGACAAATACAATGGCGACTTCAACGAAATCAAAAACAACCTCAACACCTGCATCGACGCCGTTAACGCCCTCGT
>DHRG01000063.1:518-21949 GCA_002408285.1 Peptococcaceae bacterium UBA5318
CCCTGGATGCAGTCATCGGGCCGATCAATGAAGCTGTAGGCTGCTTAAAAGAAATGGCTCAGGGGAATCTTAACGTCATGGTTAGAAGCGACTACAAAGGTGACCATGCTCTTATGAAAGACGCCCTAAATGCCACCATAGACGCTATGAATGAGATCTTGTCCCAGGTGGATGGATCTGTCGAACAAGTATCATCCGGATCCATCCAGGTTGCTGAATCAAGCCAGGAGTTGTCCCAGGGCGCCACCGAATCGGCCAGTGCTGTACAACAAATCTCTTCGTCAATGCATGAAATGGAAAGTCAGACCAACCAGAATGCCGAGAATGCCATCCAGGCTAACCAATTGGCGGTTCAAGCCCGGGATAATGCGGAAAAAGGTAACAATATGATGGGACAAATGGTGAAAGCCATGGGTGATATAAATGAATCGGCCTCTAATATTTCGAAAATTATTAAAGTCATTGATGAGATTGCCTTCCAGACCAACCTCTTAGCGTTGAATGCCGCCGTTGAAGCGGCACGGGCGGGTAAACATGGGAAAGGATTCACTGTAGTGGCCGAGGAAGTAAGAAACCTTGCTCAAAGAAGCGCTAAAGCAGCTGGGGAAACATCCGAAATGATAGAGAACTCTATCAAGAAAACAGAGGTGGGATCAAAGATAGCGGAAGAAACCTCTAAATCCCTGGGTGAGATCGTCACCGGGGCTACAAAAGTTACTGATCTCATTAGTGAAATTGCGGCGGCCTCGAAAGAGCAGGCGCAAGGTATTACCCAGATTACTCAGGGTTTAGGCCAAGTAGATCAGGTGATCCAACAAAACACTGCAAGCTCGCAAGAATTGGCTGCCGCCAGTGAGGAAATGCAGGTTCAATCTGGTCAGTTAAAAGATATGCTGGGTAGATTTGTCCTCCGCAAACAAAAAGGGGGAAGCGCCACCGTAACCGGGATGGTTTTGGAAACTACCCATAATAACCCCCGGCAGGCTAACCAGCTAAAGAAAAAGACCGCTGACAAAAGAAACAATAGTGTAAACAAGGCAACAGACAACAAAAATAAGGCTGATAAATTTATTGCTTTGGATGACCATGAGTTTGGTCGGTTTTAAGTATTCCCATCAAACATATTTAGCGGCAGATGGGGCGTTTGACCCCATTTGCCGCTAAATGGAGATTTCGGTTAAAGGAGGCCTATGTTTGTGGAACGCTTGATACTGACAGAAGAGGAATATTTTTCTTTGAGCAGTCTGGTTTATCGACAGTTTGGAATTGTAATCAAAGAGAGGAATAAACATTTACTTTTGGAACGTTTGCAAAATACACTTCGCAGCGGAGGCTTTGACAGTTTTACAGACTATTATCAATATATAATGGCTGATGTTACCGGTCAGGCCCTTCTGCAATTGGTTGATAAGATATCCACAAATCATACCGCCTTTTTTCGAGAGATGGATCATTTCACGTTTTTCGCAAACAGTATTTTACCCTCTCTCTGCGAGAAACAAAAAAGAACAGGGAAAAAAGAGCTCAAGATTTGGTCCGCAGGCTGCTCTTCTGGGGAAGAAGCTTATTCTCTGGCGATGGTCATTGATGATTTTTTAGGAAACGAAAAAAAGTACTGGGATATTGGGATCTTGGCTACAGATATTTCCAAGACCGCTTTGTATAAAGCAGAGAAAGGAGTTTATAACCTGGATGTTATCTCGAATGTACCAAATAAATTTCTCAGGCCTTACTTTATAAGAAAAAACAACCTCGTAGAGATATCGGGGGAAATTAAAAAATCCGTTATTTTTCGCCGTTTCAATTTAATGAATGAGGTTTTTCCTTTTAAAACGCGGTTCCACGTGATTTTTTGCCGGAATGTTATGATCTACTTTGATGAAGGAACGAAGCGGCGGTTAGTAAAAAAATTTTTTAACCAGCTTGAAACGGATGGTTATTTCTTTATTGGATACTCGGAAATATTAGATCACTCTCAGAAAGAGTACCGCTACGTCAAACCTGCGATATATCAAAAAATATAAAACTTCTGTAAGGGGTGAGATTGTGAAAAAAATCCGGGTTTTGATTGTGGATGATTCAGCTTTAGTACGTGAGATTTTGACGCAAGGCTTGAGTAGGGATCCCGAATTGGAGGTTGTTGGGACTGCGGCAAATCCTTATATAGCCAGGGATAAAATACTGGAGGCGGATCCGGATGTTATCACGTTGGATGTAGAAATGCCCAGAATGGATGGGGTTGAGTTTTTAAAAAGGCTTATGCCCCAAAAACCTATACCGGTTATCATGGTGAGTGCGCTCACGAAAAAAAGCGCCCGCATTACCTTAGATGCTTTAGAAGCAGGCGCTGTGGATTTCGTAACAAAACCAAGTTCGGACATCTCCCGTGGACTCAGTATTATGATGCGGGAGCTGTGCCAAAAAATAAAAATAGCCGCCAAGGCCAATCTGGATTCATGGAAATTTAAGGATCTGCAGATGCCGGCTAAAGTTCATACCATCAATAAAAACGCCTTGGCCGAATCTACGGACAAGGTGATCGCTATTGGAGCGTCTACCGGAGGGACTGAAGCGCTGCGCCGGATCATCCGTACCTTTCCGGCAAGTATGCCGGGCGTGGTAGTAGTGCAGCACATGCCTCCGGGTTTTACCAAGCATTTTGCGGACGGTTTAAATAAAATTTGTGAGATGGAAGTCTTGGAAGCCAAAAGCAATGATCGGGTCATGCCGGGCCGCGTTCTTATTGCGCCGGGCGGATTACAAATGAGCGTTCGCCGTTCCGGCGGCGTTTATCTTACTGATTGCAGTCCGGGGGCGAACGTGAACGGGCATTGTCCGTCGGTGGATGTGCTCTTTTGCTCCATAGCCCGTTATGTCGGCGCAAATGCAATTGGTGTTGTACTAACCGGCATGGGGCATGATGGGGCTAATGGTTTGCTGGAGATGCGCCGGGCCGGCGCCAGGACATTGGCCCAAGATGAAAATACTTCCGTTGTTTTTGGGATGCCTAAATCAGCCTATGAATGCGGAGGGACAAATACCTTAGTGCCCCTTGAGAACATCTCTCAGTCTATTATTCATCTATTACAGGAAAAGAAATTATAAAAAAGGGGAGAAACACATGGGAAATATTCGGATTTTAATCGTTGATGATTCGCCTTTCATTCATAAAACTATAACCCGCGCTTTAGGAAACGACGAATATGAAATTTGCGGAATTGCCTCAAATGGCCGGGAGGGAGTAGATATGTATGCGGCTTTGAAACCAGACGTTATAACTATGGATATTACGATGCCGGTGATGGATGGGCTCGCTGCCAGTAAGGAGATCATGATGAAAAACCCGCGGGCAAAAATTATTATGTTGAGCGCGTTGGGAGATGAAAAATCGTTAAATGAAGCAAAAACGATTGGCATCAGTACATTTCTGCAAAAACCATTTAAAAACGACGATCTAATAGGGGCGATCCAAAAAATATATGGGGAGAGTTGCTGATATGACGGATTATTTACAGTATCTAGTGGCGGCGATACAGGAGAATACTCGGGATATGACTGGACTGGAGTGCCGGGTAAAGAATAGAAAAGTGCGGCTGGATTCCAGCATCCCCAGTGGCGTCGCGGTCGTTATCGGGATCACCGGGGGAAAGTCAGGTGTTATTATTGTAAGTACTGATAGGGCTACGGCCAAGAATCTGGGTGAGAAGATTTATTTTGGACAACCGATTGAAGATGAGTTTGTGATGGATGTCATGGCGGAGTTTACTAATATTATTTCCGGAAATACAATCACGAAAATAAATAACTGCGAAAGCAGCCTCAATCTTAAGATAGCGCCGCCCAGCGTGGCTAAAGGTGACAATTTGAGGGTTTTGAGCCCCGGCGTTAAGGCTGATATTATTGAGATAGATGTAGTGGTGGGGCAGATGGTGGCCGGTATAGGATTTGAACAGGAATAAATAATATAATATGGCATACGCTATAGGGACAGGACAAATGTTTCAGTGGAAATATTTTTACTATTAATATATATTTAAAACAGCGTAATTAGTCAGTCATTAAAAGAAATCCGGTAAAAAAACAAAAAAGGAGTGGAGGAAATGGCTTTGAAAGCCGCGTTTATGTTTGTTGCCCCGGGGACGGATCCTCAAAGACACCGCACATTAGTTGATACCCCTGAAGTAAAACTGACAGTTGTAGGGGTTAAGGATTATCAGGAGGCTGTAAAAGTTGCCAAGGGGCTGGCCGACGAAGGCAATACCGCAATTGAACTCTGCGGAGGCTTTGGCATTGAGGGAACCGCAGCGGTGAGCAAAGCGGTGAAAGGACAGGCGGTCGTCGGTGTAATTCGTTTTGACAATCATCCTGGTCTTAACTATAAAAGCGGAGACGACCTATTTTAAATAACAAAACGGGGTTGTCCGAAGAAACAAGAAAACGGCTGAAGGACTTGTAAGATCAAAGTCCCTCAGCCGTTTTTAATGGGTCCTAAAACTCTAAATAATAATATTATTAGGGGGAATTTTCGAAAAATAATATGTATGTATTACTGCAAGAGAACATAGAGGGACTCCGAATTATAAAATAATTATAAAATGTAAAAAAATACTATAAAAATATAAACTATATTGACAATGGATACCAAAAAGAGTAATCTGTTTATAGGGAATAAGTGATTTTTGATATTAAGTTGGGAAAGAGAATGATTTTGAAAAAAATGCGGAAGTTCCTTCAACAGATCGGGAGCATATCAGAGCTTGCCGGATAGCTTCAGATAACGGAATATTCGGTATTATTAATGTATAAATTTGAAAAGTGGGTGTTTAAGTATGCTTACAGATACTAAAAAGATAGTAATATCAACGCTTGGTCCGGCTGGCACTTGCAGTGAATACACTGCTCAATACTATTTAGATATTAAAGGCGTGAAAGGAGATATAGAATTATATTCTACTTTTGAAGAAGCGATAGAAAAACTTAAAAAAAGCGAATCGGATATTGCTATTGTCCCTTCCGCCTATCAAAATTTTGCTAAACTACTTTTTGACAATAGGGATTCCATAAAAATTACATACACTTTTATATATAACACCCCCAAGATGGTTATTGCCAGTAAAATCTTAGATCCGCCTGTTATCAGAAAGATCGCGACTCATCCCGCGCCGAGCAGCATGATTAAACTATTTAACGCTGAAGCGGAAGTCATTTTTGCGGAAAGCAACAGTAAGGCGGCGCTGATGGCAGCCGGGGGTGAAGTTGACGCTTGTATGACTAATTTTATTTGTGTCCAGGAATACGGGTTGAATGTATTAAAGGACTTTGGCTCAGTTTCCATGAGTTGGAATGTCTTTGAAAGAATCTAAAATATTAGCGATACAAAGGAGAATTTATGATTAAGGAAACAGGCGGTTCACGAGAAATCAAAAAGGGTTATAATCAGGTATTTTTAATTACCGATACTTTTGAGATCCTGTTGAATGAGATTAAGAAAGGTACTGGTTTGAATAATCATAGTCATATCCATAAACAATTTGTTTATTGTTTTCAGGGTTATTTCGATCTTATTATCGAAGAAAACAAATACCGGTTAGTTCCGGGGGATGCGATGATTATTGATTCGGAAGCGGGACATTCGGCTGAAGCCCCAACTGATTTCATGTCAGTAGATTTTAAATATATTTCCGACAGCAAGGAAACGTTTGCTTTCAGAGATAATGTTTTAATAGAGAAGTTAAATGACGGTAAGATAAAATTAGCCGAGGCCGATTTTGACGGGATGAAATTCAAAAAAATAACGAACACACTTGATTCAGCCAGAATTAATATCAATGTGGATCAAAAAAAGAAGTATTTTTTAGTTGTTCCTAAAAGAACATCAATAAAAGTTAATAACGCCATACGGGAATTTGTACCGATGAAAATATACGAGGCAGCAGATAAGGGGGGATTTAGTTTAGAATTTTTAACGGGTGATACCGAGGTGTGTTTATTTGAAATTTAGCTGTTATTTTAAAGCTGAGGAGTGATTTTAGTTTTGCATAAAGGTATTAGTGGAGGAGAGCTTGTTGCTAGGCAATTCAAGAGGGAAAATGTTGATACTATTTTTACTTTGATTGGTAATCAAGTGTCACCAATGTTGGTATATATGGCCAAATATGCAATCAAAGTTATCCATACACGCCATGAAAAAGGCGCGGTTCATATGGCCGACGGCTGGGCCCAGGCGACCCGCAGAGCGGGGGTCGCTATGGTTAGCGGTGGTCCGGGCTTTACTAACGCAATTACCGGAATAGTGAAGGCCTATTATGCCAAAACCCCTCTTTTGCTCATAACAGGGGCTATTGTGCCACAAACCAAGGATACCGGTGTACTGTCGGATATGGAACAGATAGCGATGATTAAGCCATATACAAAGTGGGCTTGTACTGTAAATGACGCCGCACGGATTCCCGAATATATCGCCAGAGGCTTGCAAATGGCTAATACAGGCCGTAAAGGACCGGTTGTACTGGAAATACCTATTAGTATCCTTAAACAAACTGTTGCTGAAAATCTTCCCGTTATAAATTATGCTCTATCATTAACTGATGTTTCTTTAGCGCCGGCGGAGAAGGTAGACGAGTTTATTCAAGCGGTGTCGCAAGCGAAAAAACCTCTTATTATTGCTGGTGATGAGGTTTATTATGATTATGCCGAAAAAGAATTGATTGAGTTTGTTAATTTGACCCAAATCCCTGTTTATACTGTTAATAAAGCAAGAGGATGCATACCGGACTTGCATCCTTTATGCATGGGTTCCGGCAGAATATTGGAAGCAGGTCCGCAATTTTATGCCTATCAAAATACTGATTTAGTGATAACCATAGGGCTCGAAAACGATTACCAAATGGGTTCGTTAAAGCCGCCGTATTTCCGGGAAGACCAAAAATTTATAAGTATAAATAAAGAAGCTTACGAGATTGTTAATGGTAATTTCAGGCCGGAATTGTCATTGATTGGAAGCGTTAATAAAGTATTGGGACAACTCTGTACAAGACTCAAGGAAATACCGCTCAAGAATAATTACGTCGGTTGGATTACGGATTTAAGAGTCAATCAGAATAATTATTGGGAAAAATTGCATACAGAAAGCGGCTGCAACAGCACATCCCCTATTCATCCTTTGAAGTGTATAGAGATCATCAAAAAACTTATTAAAGAAGACGCCATTATTGTTTTAGATGGTTCTAATGCGATGTTTTGGGGGGCGTTATGTTTTGAATGCAACTATCCCGGACAGTTAATTATTGGTCCTGATGGTGTTTTGGGGCCCATGGGGACCGGAGTGTCCTTAGCGATAGGAGCCAAAGCGGCTAATCCGGACAGGGAAGTTGTTTTATATACGGGGGATGGCTCCTTCGGTTTTAATGCCATTGAAATGGATAGCGCTGTAAGATTTAATTTACCGATATTAGTTTTCATACATAATGATGAAGCCTGGGGATTTTGTAAGACTACCCAGGAGATACTTTATGAGAAAACGGAAGCGGCGGATTTGGGAATGGTCCGCTATGATAAAATGGTCGAAGGACTAGGGGGATTTGGGGAGATAGTAATTGAGATAAATAGTTTGGAGGAAAGCATTATCAAGGCCCAAAAATCGAACCTGCCGGCCTGCGTTAATATTATAGTCGATAAAAAAGCCGATAGTCCCGGCGCTAAGTCATTCAACGATACTTTAAAATTGCAAAAATAAAAGGCATTATCCGTAGAAAGAGGACCGCAAAATATTGAGGGGTGATCAATATGCTTATCCAAGAGTTGCTGAAAACCAGCGCTAGCGAATACGGAGATAAAGTATTTATTAATTTTGGGGAAAGACGCCTTACGTATAAGGAACTAAATTACTATACAGATAAACTGGCCCTTGAATTAAAAAGGTTCGGACACGGAAAAACGATGGGGATATTATCCGAAAATTCTATTCAATACCTGATTTGTTTTTTTGCCATAATTAAAAGCGGAAATATCGTAATAGCTATTGATCCGTCAAATAAAGAATATGATCTGGAAAAAATAATTACCGATGGGGGATTAAAGGTTTTATTTACGAATAATAACTATTTTAAAACTGTATTAAAACTGAATCGGAATTTATTAGACAAAATCACCTATTATAATTTTGACGATCATTGTGAAGATCCCGACAAAAAAACTGATTTAATAATAGGCAGTTTTAATAAAGTTCTTCATAGCAAAAGCGAAAAAGATTATAATACGGCTTCTTTTTATCAGCCCGAAGAAAGCGATATAGCTCAAATCATCTATACGTCTGGGGCCAAGGGGTTTCCTAATGGAATATGTTTAACGCATAAGGATCTATTTACTAACATGGAACAAATTCTGGACAGGATAGCAATTTCTAAGAATGATAATATGCTGGTCATTATACCGTTTTACTATTCAGATGGGAATTCGTTGATATTAAGCCACTTGAGCAAGGGGGCGGCATTAACCATTAACAACAATTCACAATCGCCGCTATATATTCTGAATGACTTGAAAGAAAAGGAATGTACCGGCCTTGCCGGAGCGGCTTCAAATTTTATGCTGCTTTTAAAAAAATCGAAGTTTGATGAAACGGAGCTGCCCCATCTAAGGTATGTTACCTTTGCAGGTGAGCCTGTTGCCGATTGGGTGGCGTCAGAGATGAGGTCTAAGGGTTTAGATATTTACGTAATTTAATAATAAAGTAAAGAGGTGTACTCATATGAGTATGGATTTAAAAAATAAAAGGCAGGAAATGGATGATATTAATTATCTGATTTTAGAATTAATCAATAAAAGGGCCAGTCTGATCAAGGAAATAGGGAAACTGAAGGATGAAACAAATGCTGAGTATTTTGATGCTGAACGTGAAGCGGAAATGATGGAAAAAGTTTTAAAAAATAATAAGGGGCCTTTATACAATGAGTTAATAAAAGAAATCTTCAGCGCAGTATTTTCTACTTCGTTGAAATACATGGGAATAAATCGGGAAAAAAAGTTACTGATCAGTCCAAATTCTACGGGCAGTTTTAAGAGTATACAAGAAATCTTTAATCTTGAGAGCGGTGAACCGATTATCATTGCAGGACCCTGCGCTGTTGAAAAACTGGAGTATCTTGAAACGATAGCCGCTTTACTAAAAGATAATGGTCTTAAGTTTTTAAGGGGCGGCGCTTATAAACCGAGAACCTCACCTTACGATTTTCAGGGCTTAAGGGAAGAGGGCTTAAAGATACTCCATGATGTTGCTGAAAGATATGGGCTGTATACTGTGACAGAGGTAGTGGACACAAGGGATGTCGAGCTTGTGGCGGAACACGTGGACGTTCTGCAGATAGGCGCAAGAAACATGTACAATTATGAACTTTTGAAAGAAGTGGGACAAACTCAGAAAGCGGTGTTCTTAAAAAGAGGGATTAGTTCCACGATGCAGGAGTTCATGTTTGCTGCGGAATACATTGTTTCGAAAGGTAATAATAAAATAATAATGTGTGAGCGTGGAATACGTACATATGAAACGAAAACAAGGTTTACTCTTGACATCTCCGCTATTCCGATCATCAAAAAAGAAACCCGTTTACCGATTGTTGCCGATATAAGCCATTCTCTTGGAAGAAAGGATATCATAAACAATATTGCCAAGGCAGTCATAGCCGCCGGCGCCGACGGTATCATGGTAGAAGTTCATCCTTTCCCGGAACTGGCTCTTTCCGACAGCAAGCAACAGCTTAATATCGCTGAATTTAAAGAGCTTCTTAATGCGATATACGGACGTTAGAGATACAATTGTATTTCCTGAAACAGCTGATGAGTATCCAAATATATTATGTCGCCAAATTCATTATGACGGGCACAAACAGATAGCATGTGAGTGTCTTCAAGTTTGTGTTGCTTAAAAAAATAGTTTGGTGATCCGTCGGAGGTTTGAATAAATATTCTATCATTTCTAATGGAAACGGTGAAAGAATCTAAAGGAATAGCAAGCCCTTTTCCATCCGCTTTGATGTAACTTTCCTTTAAAGTCCAGAGCATATAAAAATACGTTAATCTCATTTCTTCGTCTTTTTCTAAAAGCTCCCGATACTCGTCTTTGGAGAAAAAACGTTCTGCGATTTTTAGATATACAGGCTTTATGGATTCAACATCTATCCCGACAGGCCGGTCATCTATTGCACAAGCGACCCTGCTGCCCGAATGGGAAATATTAAAATGAATTGCTGACGACCCTAACAAAACAGGTTTGCCGTACCCGTTATCCCCAAAAACGATCTGTTTATTTTCTATGGCGGCGGATTTACTGATGGCGTATCTGGCCAATATATCGCCCCAGAGTGAACGCTGGGCGTCTTCGATTCTGTAATAGCCTTGAATCTTTCTTTTTTTTTCGTCTGAAACATAGCCCATCAAATATGTAAAAAGTTCATTCTCCAGGGTTTTATCAATAAATAATATATAAGTATCAACCATATGCGTTATCTATCCTTTCAGGCGGCTGTTCCTATTATGGACAAATTATAATTCAATCGTTATTAGTCTGCAATAAAATTATAGGAATATTAGGCAATAGAATAAGTATTTATAAAAAAGCAAAATCATTGAAAAAACGTTAATTTTATTATAAACTTAGGATAAGACCCATAAACGAGCAATTACGGTGTCTTAAACAGAAGGCATGTCACCTAATTTCTCTGAATATTAACATAGTACTGAGAACATATCGGTGTATCAGAAGCGATGTACAAATTTAGAGGAGGCGTCTTAGGTGTCGATAAATGTTTCTATTCTCAAAAGCAAAACAGATCTTTTTAATGAGTGGGAGAATTATATTAATAAAGATAAGAACCCGCAAAAAATCAGACGCAATATATTAGAATCCTGGCAGAGATGTAAGAGCCTCAAGGTGAACCCCTTAGGCGGCAAGAGCTGTATTATCTTTTCAGGGGAAGAACTCAACCGCAAATTGATGGAAAAAGAACATCTCCTTAATATCATAACGCCTTATATGCAAAATATTTATAAGTTCGTCGAAGGATCCGGGTTTATTGTCTTTTTATGCGATGAAGAAGCCACTGTTTTGCATGTCCTGGGAGATTACGATGTCTTGGAGGACTTTCGCGCCGGTTCTAATTTTAAAGTTGGCGCCAACTGGAGCGAAAAGTATGTTGGCACGACTTCCGTAGGGATGGTACTGGCCGAAGAGGAAGCTATCCAGATTGCCGGCGACGAACATTACTGTCTTGAACATAAAAAGTGGACTTGTTCCGCAGTGCCTATCCGGGACCCGTATGGAAATATCATCGCCGTTCTTAGTATGACCGCAGGTTCTGAAAAAGTTCATTGTCACACTTTGGGTATGCTGGTGGCGACCGAGATGGCTATTGAAAACCAGCTCCGGATTTTAGAGGCTACCGAAAAGCATCAGGTGACGACGAAATACCACCAGGCTGTGATGGAATCAGTTTCCGAAGGGATTTTGGCGATCGACAGAGAGGGCCTTGTTACCTTTATGAACGAAAGCGCCGGCAGAATCCTGCTGTATGATTATAAGGAAGCTGCTGGGAAACATATTACGGAAATTGTAGATTTTCGTCCCGTCATCCTGGATGTCCTGAAATCCGGGGAGGGATATACCGACAAGGAGTTTATCATCAATTCCAAGCGGGGCCGTATGCATTTTGTTAAAAGTGCTGTCCCGATCAGAGGTAAAGACGGTAAAATAGATGGGGTAGTAGATATCTTCCGGGAGATAAAACAGGTTAAGCGTCTGGTCAACCAGATGATAGGCGCCAATGCCCGTTTTACTTTGAGGGATATCATCGGTAACAGCAAGGAACTGGTCGAGGCTAAACGCTTGGCTCTAACTGCTGCCAGAAGTTCATCTAATGTACTGATAGTCGGCGAGAGTGGAACCGGGAAAGAGTTGTTTGCCCAGGCGATACATAATGCCAGCGGTCGTATGCAGGGGCCTTTCATTGCCGTGAATTGCGGGGCTATTCCCCGAGAGTTGATTGAGAGTGAATTTTTTGGCTACGAGGAAGGAGCGTTTACCGGAGCCAGGCAAGGCGGAAGGCCTGGCAAGTTCGAAATGGCTACAGGGGGTACGCTTTTCTTTGACGAAATTGGTGAAATGCCCCTTGATATGCAGGTGAAACTCCTTAGAGTTCTGCAGGAAAAAGAAGTGACCCGGGTGGGAGGAAATAAAACTATACCTGTAGATGTCCGTGTTATTGCCGCTACCAACAAAGATCTAAATAAGGGTATGAAAGAGGGAACGTTCCGCAAGGATCTCTTTTGGCGTTTGAACGTTCTGACTATCCCGCTTCCTCCTTTAATCCAACGTACCGGTGATATTCCTATATTGGCGGCCAATTTCCTGGAGAAGTTCTCGAAGGACCACAATGTCAAGTATACTTTAGATCCGAAAACCCTGGAGATCCTTTTGAGTTATTCTTGGCCGGGGAATGTCCGGGAACTGGAGAATGCTTTAGAACGAGCGGTGAATTTTGCGGATGACAACCTTATCAGACCTCAGCATCTCCCGAAAAATTTACTGGTAAAAAACCGCGGTTTGCAGCGTTCCTCTCAGGTTATATCTCTGGAGAAGGCGGAAAAACAGGCCATTATCGAAGCTGTTAAATATAGTCAGGGGAATTTAAGCTTGGCGGCAAGAATATTAGGAATAGCCAGGAATACACTATATAGTAAAATCGTTAAGTATGAAATCGAGTGTTAGAATTTCTAACACTGCTCAAAGTTTGAACAGACCGACATACCGCTTATGAGGACAAAGCGTACAGGTGCTTTTTGAAAGCGCTCAATTATTGAACAGACGGTCCGGCAAATTATCAAAAAAATATCGAAAAAACTCAATAATCGCGCTGTTTTATATATTGGCATAAAACTTGCAATATAAAATAGTGCACCTAAACATTGGAATGCTAGGGTACGTTTTATATAACTAGCAGAAATATCCGATAGATGGAGGTGAATAAATTACTCCAATGATCCTGGGAAAGCGGGATTATTATCGATCGATTAATTATTTTAGGAGGTTGAAAAAAAGTGAAAAAACTATCTTTATTCCTAGTAGTTGTATTGACCTTATCATTACTGGTAGTTGGCTGCGGCGGCGGAGATAAACAAGAGGCCGCTACCGAACAAGTGAAAGTTACCGAACTGAAGATGAGCGTCACTACGGCTGACTCTTCCACCTGGACTTTAGGCGCCAAGAAATTTGCCGAACTGGTTCAGGAACGTTCCGGCGGAAAAATAATTATTAAAGTATTCCCCAACGAACAGCTTTCCGGCGGAAATCAGGCTAAAGGTATTGAAATGCTGATCTCGGGGGCCACAGACCTTAGCTTACACTCCAATATCATTTATTCTATCATTGATCAGAAATATGGCGTTATCAGTCTGCCCTGGCTTCTGACTACAGAAGCGCAAGTCGATGAAAAGCTGATCAACGGCCCTGCCGGGGATAAATTCAAGGCGATGCTAAGAGAAAAAGGCGTTGAGGGGTTGGCGTATGGTGAGAACGGGTTCCGCCAGATTACCAACAGCAAACGGGAAATCAAAGCTCCCGCCGATATGGCCGGACTGAAGATTCGTATTCCGGGGATCAAAATGTACACCTCTTTATATAAAGCCTTAGGCGCAGACCCCACCGCTATGAATTTCTCGGAAGTCTTTACCGCCCTGCAGCAAAAAACTATTGACGGTCAAGAAAACCCCACCGATGTTATTACTTCTTCTAAACTTTATGAAGTTCAGAAGTATATCAGTATGTGGAACTATTCTTATGACGCTTTGATTTTAGGCATTAACAAAGCCACGTTCGAAAAGTTTGACGCGGCTACTCAGGATATGCTCAGGAAAGCCGCCGAAGAGGCCATGGATTACCAACGCAAGCTGAACCGGGAAAAAGGCGTGGAGCAAGTCCAATTGTTCAAGGATAAAGGGATGACCGTTACGACACTGACGGATGAACAAATTAAAGTTTTCCAGGAAAAAGTAAAACCGGTTTACGAAGAATATGAACCGATTATTGGCAAAGACGTCATCGATCTCTTTAGGTAGTTAGAGAAGAGAGCCTTGACTAGCCTCGGCTGGGTCAAGGCTCTCACAAACAAGGAGTGATAAGCTTGAAAATATTTGAATATGTGGAGGAAATACTGATAACTATCGGCCTTGTGGTGATGACGACGCTGGCTTTTGGTAATGTCCTTTCCCGTTATTTGTTTCACGCCTCCTGGTCTTTTACCGAGGAAATTACCACGAGCCTTTTTGTCTGGGTTACCTTTTTGGGAGCTTCAGTGGCGGCAAAAAGAAAAGGACATCTGGGACTGAGTATCATAACGGATAACCTCCCTCCCAAAGGACAAAAAGTGGCGGTGCTTTTTTCAGTGGCAACTGCGACAGTGGTATTTGGCATCCTGCTGAAGTATGGCCTGGAGATGGTTATTACCCAGTATAAAATGAACCAGACCTCGCCTGCTATCGGTTGGCCGGAGTGGATTTACGGGACTGCCATCCCGGTAGGAGCCATATTGATGATCGTCCGCTTTCTGGAACTCGGATATAATGAACTGAAAGGAGGGCAAAAATAAATGTCTGCTGGAGCTGTATTATTTTTAGTTTTTGGTTTTTTGCTTCTCTGTAATGTGCCCATCGCCATTGGCTTGGCCGCGTCTAGTCTGGTAGCCCTCCTTGTTATGGATGTTCCTTTTGCCATGTTCCCGATGGTTATGTATGCGGGGATTGCAAAGTTTACTCTTTTGGCTATTCCTTTCTTTATTATTGCCGGGATTATTATGGAAAAGGCCGGGATATCCAAACGTCTGATAAGACTGGCTGAAACAGTCGTAGGGCATTTGCCTGCCGGCTTGGCTATCGTGGCGGTTATTACCTCCTGTTTCTTTGCCGCTATCTCCGGTTCCGGTCCGGCTACTGTCGCCGCGCTGGGAACTATTCTGATTCCCGCAATGGTCAAGGCGGGTTATAATGTTGGCATGGCGTCGGCCCTGCTGGCTAACGCCGGGGCTATCGGAATCATCATTCCCCCCAGTATCGCCTTTGTCGTATATGGGGTGGTAGCCGAAGTATCCATAGGCGAGCTGTTCATCGCCGGTATTGTTCCCGGTCTGCTCATTGGTACAGCGCTCATTATTGCCAGTCTGATCGCCACCAAATTAAAGAGATTTGGCGATGGTAAAAGGGCCTCAACCCGGGAAATATGGATTGCTTTGAAAGACGCTTTCTGGGGTCTTATGACGCCTGTTATTATTCTGGGCGGGATTTATGGCGGTATCTTTACCCCGACGGAAGCGGCTGCGGTCGCTTGCTTCTATGGATTATTTGTCGGGCTTTTCATTTATAAGGAAATCCGTTTGCAGGAGTTCAGGGCGATAATGGTAGACTCCGCCGTTGGCTCGGCCGTTGTGATGCTGATTGTGTCCTGTGCCAGTCTTTATGCCTGGATAATCACTACCGACGGGATTGCCGAGGCGTGCGGCAATGCGCTGCTGGCTTTTTCCAACAACCAGATTGTCATTCTCCTGCTTATTAACGTCCTCCTTTTGATAGCCGGGTGTTTTATTGATGCTATTTCCGCTTTTTATATTCTTGTGCCGATTCTCCTGCCGGTAGTAGTTGCTGTAGGCTATGATCCGCTGCTCTTTGGCGTGGTGATGACGGTCAACATGGCCATTGGTCAGATCACGCCGCCTGTCGGCGTCAACCTTTATGTAGCCTGCAACATTGCCAAAATTGATTTGAAAACGATTTCCAAATCTATAGGGCCGTTTTTGATTGCCTCTATCATTGCGCTGCTCTTAATTACTTATATTCCGCAAATATCATTGTGGCTGCCTACCGTAATGGGTTTTAGATAGCTTGAATATCTTAGAATGGGGGGGTATTCCCCCCTTCTAAGGACTCAGTACCCGATTTACCGTATCCTAATTTTTTTTTGCCCTTTTTAGGGAAAAAATGCTCAATTATAAGACATTGATAGAAAATTGAGCAACCCTTAATTATTTTGGAGGTGATTATAAAGTGAAAAAAATCAGTAAAGAGGTAGTAGAACACTTTTATACGACCATGGTAAAAATCCGCTTGTTTGAAGAAACGATTAACGAACATTTTTTGAAAGGCGAAATTCCAGGTTTTGTACATTTGTATATCGGTGAAGAAGCAATTGCCACCGGTGTATGCGCCAACCTAAGGAAAACGGATTATATTACCAGCACCCACAGGGGCCACGGTCACACCATTGCCAAAGGCGGCCAACTCAAACCTATGATGGCTGAGATTTTTGGCAGAAAAACCGGCTACTGCAAAGGAAAAGGCGGTTCTATGCACATCGCCGATTTCAGCATTGGTATGCTGGGCGCTAACGGTGTAGTAGGCGGAGGGTATAACCTGGCGGTAGGCGCCGGTATGGCTAGTAAGCTGCAGGGCAACGATAATGTGGCGGTATGCTTCTTTGGCGACGGGGCTTCCAACAGGGGTACATTCCATGAGGGGTTGAATATGGCGGCGGCCTTTAAGCTTCCGGTAATTTTTGTTAATGAAAACAACCAGTGGGCTTCCACAACGCCCTACAGAACAACGACTTCGGTGGAAAATATTGCCGATAGGGCTGTTGGTTATGGTATACCTGGCGTTATCGTTGACGGGAATGATGTTTTTGCCGTTTACGAAGAAGCGGCTAAGGCCATTGAAAGGGCCAGAGCCGGAGAAGGGCCTACCTTGCTGGAAACAAAGACCTACCGTATAAAAGGCCATTTTGTCGGAGATCCGGAACAGTATCGTACGAAAGAAGAAGTTGAAAGAGTCTTTGCCGCCACGGATCCTCTTAAGAAATTTAGAGAAAAGGCTCTGGCGGAGGGCTTGCTCTCTGCAAAAGAAATGCAGGAAATCGATGGAAAAATTGCTCAGGATATCCAAGAATCGCTTGAATACGCCTTGGGAAGCCCTTATCCGGGTCCCGAAGAGTTATTTGAAGATTTATATGTTAAGGGGGTATGTTAAATGAGAGAAATAACATTCTCCGAAGCGACTCTTGAAGCAATGGCTGAAGAGATGGAGCGGGATGAAAGAGTATTTGTTATGGGAGAAGACATCGCCAGACAAGGCGGTATATTTGGTCAATTCAAAGGATTACCGGCGCGCTTTGGCACTGACAGGGTAAAAGACACTCCTATTTCTGAAACGGCTATCGTGGGCGCCGGCGTGGGCGCCGCCTTGGCTGGTATGCGGCCTGTCGTAGATATGCATTTTGCGGATTTTATCGGGGTGGCTATGGATGAGGTTTTTAACCAGATGGCCAAGATCCGCTACATGTTTGGCGGTCAAACCACGGTTCCCGTGGTATTAAGAGCCCCGGACGGTATTATCCGTTCGGCTGCAGCGCAGCATTCCCAGTGCATTGAAGCCTGGATGCTGCATATTCCCGGCCTGAAAGTTGTGATACCTTCCAATCCGGCTGACGCCAAAGGCCTGCTTAAAGCTGCTATTCGGGATGACAACCCGGTCATCTATTTCGAACACAAGGCTCTTTTCGCGAAGAAGGGGCCTGTCCCCGAAGGCGATCACCTTACGCCTATCGGTAAGGCCAATGTAGTGAAAGAAGGTACGGATGTAACGATCATTTCCTACTCTTTGACGATGGCTAAAGCTTTGAACGCGGCGGAAAAACTGGCTGAAGAAGGACTAAAAGCCGAGGTTATTGATTTACGGACCATTTCGCCAATAGATACGGAAACTATTTATAAGTCGGTACAAAAGACTAACCGGTTGGTTATTGTTCATGAAGCGGTGAAAACGGGAGGGGTGGGAGCAGAAATAGCCAGTCTGGTGGCGGAAGAAATGATGGATTATCTGGATGCCCCGATTGTCCGCTTAGGGATGAAATACGTACCCATCCCCTTTAGCCCTGCTTTGGAGAGTCTTGTTCTGCCTACGGTGGATGATATAGTACAGAGTGTTAAACGTATTGTAGGGTAGAGGGTTGAAAAGAAGTTAGTTAAGGAGGTAAGGTTATGGCTATTGAGATTCAGATGCCAAAGCTGGGACTTACCATGGAAGAAGGCACAGTTGTCCGTTGGCTTAAAAAAGAAGGGGATAAAGTCAACGCCGGGGAAATTCTCGCTGAGATAACCACGGATAAGATTTCTCACGAACTGGAAGCTCCTGGTGATGGTATTCTTGCCAAAATAATCGTAGGCGAGGGAAAAACGGTTCCTTGCCAGGCATTGCTGGCTGCCCTGACTTCCCCTGGAGAAAAGTATGAGGTATCGGAAGACACGGCTCCGGAAGAAAAAGCTGCTGTAAGCCAGGCGGCAACGAGCGGACCGGTCGAGTGTAAGACAGTGGCAAGCCCGGTCGCCGGGGGTTCCCGTATTAAAATTTCTCCAATTGCCAAAGCTTTGGCTAAAAAAGGAAATATTGACATAAGCCTGGTAAACGCTACCGGGCCGGAAGGCCGGATTGTTTTAAAAGATATTGAGGCTTATCTTGCTTCGGGTCAGTCCAAAGTTAAAGCCTCTCCCGTTGCGTCCAAAATGGCCGAAGAGTATTCTGTCCAGTTAGAACCGTCGGAATCCCGGATCATGAAAAAAGACATCGAACAACTGATGAATGCCAAATCTGCGGCGCTGTTGGCTGAACGGATTCCTTTACGGGGTATCAGAAAGGTCATTGCCGAAAGGATGAGCCAAAGCTGGAATATCGCCCCCCATGTCACTATAAATATGGAAGCCGACATGACTGAAGCGATGAGTCTGCGGGAGAAAATCAATCAACCCAAGTCAGGATTGAAGGTTTCCTATACGGATATTCTGACAAAATTAGTGGCCCATGCCTTGACATCTTTCCCTACAGTGAATGCCAGCCTTATTAACGGAGAAATTGTGAAGCATTCCGAGATTAATCTTGGCATAGCTGTAGCGCTTGATGACGCTTTGATAGTACCGGTTATAAAAAATGTGGCTTCTTTAGGAATAGGCGAGATTTCAGCGCAGATCAAAGATATGGCGGAGAGAGCCCGGACGAACAAGCTTATGCCTGATGAGATCAGCGGGGGAACTTTCACCATTACGAATTTGGGGATGTATGGAGTTGACTCCTTTACCCCGATCATTAACCAACCGGAGAGCGCGATCTTGGGTGTCAACCGCATTGTTGAAAAGCCAGTGGTAGTGAAAGGTGCGGTAGTAGTAAGACCTATGATGAACCTCAGTCTTTCCTTTGACCATCGCCTTATTGACGGCGCTCTGGCTGCCCGCTTCTTGGGCAAGGTAAAGGAACTGCTGGAGAATCCGGCATTGCTTTTCGTATAATAACCATTTCCGGATCCGGCGCTGCTGTGGCTTTGTGGTTAAGACTGAAGGAGGATTTCTCGAATGGACGTTAACAAATATAATCAAGAAACTATCCTAAAGTTTTATAAGGAAATGTTCAGAATACGGACTTTTGACAACATGGCGGCAAAACTGTTCAGCCAAGGCTTCCTGGCGGGTAATATCCATACCTGTGTCGGGCAGGAAGCGACGGCAGTCGGAACCTGTCAAGCCTTGAAACCTGGTGATTTCATCACTGCCACCCATCGCGGTCATGGCCAGTGCCTGGCTAAAGGTGGGGATCCCAAGCTCATGATGGCGGAGCTTTTCGGTAAAGCGTCCGGCTATTGTGGTGGCAAAGGGGGGTCAATGCATATCGCCGATATTGGTCTGGGGATACTGGGCGCTAACGGGATCGTTGGCGCCGGTATCCCCCTAGCCGCCGGGTCGGCCCTCGCCAGCAGAATCAAGGGTACGGATGAGGTTTCGGTCTGCTTTTTCGGTGATGGATCCTCTAACCAGGGGACTTTCCATGAATCGCTCAACATGGCGTCCGCCTGGAAGCTTCCTGTTGTTTTTGTCTGTGAGAACAATTTATACGCTGTATCGGTGAGCTTTCAGAGGGTAAGCAATGTCGAATATATTGCCGACCGGGCGGTAGCCTACGGGATACCGGGCGCTATTGTGGACGGGAACGATGTTTTTGCTGTGTATGAAGCGGTGGAACAGGCTGTTGAGAGGGCGCGGGCCGGGGAAGGGCCTACGCTGATTGAATGCAGAACCTACCGGCAGCGGGGTCATTATGAAGGTGATCCCATGGTCTATCGGTCCAAAGAAGAAATGGCCGGATGGAAAATGCGCTGTCCTATAACGTTGCTGCGCAGCGAACTTCTTAGGATTTATCCTGCTTGTGACGTAAAACTGCTGCACATTGAGGCTGAAGTAAGTAAAGAAATAGAAGAGGCCGTCGATTTTGCCAAGAATGCGCCCTATCCGGAAAAAGGGGACGTTTTGACTGATGTCTATGCCATGGATAATAAGAGGTGTGTATGCCGATGAAGGAAATAACATACAGTCAGGCGATCAGTGAGGCTTTACAAGAGGAAATGTTACGGGATAAGAACGTTTTTTTACTAGGTGAAGATGTTGGCGTGATGGGTAACGTCTTTGGTATAACCAGGGGGTTCCGGGAAAAGTTTACGCCGGCCCGGGTGATCGATACTCCTATTTCGGAATCCGGTTTTACAGGTATGGCTGTTGGCGCGGCCCTCAGAGGCTTGAGGCCGGTGGTAGAGATCATGTATATTGATTTTCTGACTGTTTGCATGGATCCCATCGTCAATCAAGCGGCTAAGACACGCTATATGTCAGGCGGGAAGCTGAAAGCCCCCCTTGTGATACGTGTGCCCGGGGGCTGTGGCCGCCGCAACGCGGCTCAGCATTCCCAAAGCCTGGAAGCCTTGTTGACCCATATACCGGGCTTGAAAGTAGTGATGCCTTCAACTCCCTATGATGCCAAAGGATTATTAAAAACGGCGATCCGGGACGATGACCCTGTTGCCTTTATTGAGCACAAGCTGCTTTTTGCCACGAAAGGATTGGTGCCGGAAGAGGAATATCTGATTCCTTTGGGAAAAGCGGAGGTCAAACGCCAGGGCAGGGATGTGACCGTTATTGCTACGTCCAGGCAGGTCTTAACAGCTCTCGAAGCGGCTAAAATATTAGCCCGGGAGGGAATTGAAGCTGAAGTAATAGATTTGCGGTCTTTAGTTCCTCTGGACTGGGATACGGTTTTGCAGTCGGTTATAAAAACCAACAGAGTGGTAATCGTGCAGGAGGCCGTTAAACGCAGTGGTTTTGCGGCGGAACTGTCGGCTCAGATCATGGAAGAGGCCTTTGATTATCTGGATGCGCCGGTAATGCGGGTGGCAGCCCTCAATGTCCCCCTTCCATTTAGTCCAGCTCTGGAGGACTTGGCTTTCCCCCAGACGGGGGATGTTGTGGCCGCAGTTAAACAAGCATTAAGGTGATTGGAGGATATAGCGTGAAAGAAAATTACAA
>DHRG01000001.1 GCA_002408285.1 Peptococcaceae bacterium UBA5318
CCATGCCGGGCGCACTAAAAAAATGACCGGCAAAAGCAATGCTCTTGCCGGTTATTTTAATAAGTCCGGATAATCCCGCGTTCCATGAAGTACTCTGTATACTACAACCTCGCCGCCAATCACTTTATAAATCATATCAATACTTCCAAATACCGGTCCAGCCGTTCCTCCACATACTGGCTGAGCATCATAACCATCGGCCCGGCGTTTCCGTCCCGATAGTAGGCAGTGAACGCCCCGTAATACTGTTTGCGATCTGCAAATTTAATATTTACCGGCGGGTAGCCGTTTTGCATCAGGTCAAAATTCAGAATCAGCCTGCCGGTGCGTCCATTGCCGTCAATAAAAGGGTGGATATCTTTAACCGCATTTAATTATTCCTCTCTAATTCCTTTAGGACATCCTGAAACCCTTCCATAGGCAGCGCCGCGATCCCCTTTTCCCGGCAATATTCCAGCAGCCTACCCTTGGCAAACACCACGTCGCTATGGGAAGCCGGACAAAAATCAGATGCGCCGTCCCCCACATAGATCGTCTGAGCGTCCGGTTCCTTCAGGCGCTCCATTAAAGTGCGCTTACAAACGCCGCACCTGCCGCAGGCTTGATTCAGGTGGGGGCAGGCAATTTGAAAGCCGTTGTCATAAATCATCCGGTTGGCAAAGTAGGGAAGGCTGATCCCAAATTTCCTGAAGATAAATTCGATATTAAAGTCATACCCGTCGCTCAAGACATAGACCGGATAGCCCTTGGTTTCGCAGTATGCAAGAAACCGCGGGAAGTATTCGTCGATCCCGATGGTATCTAAGAATCCGGCCAGGTCATCCAAATTGGCTTGAAAAAGCTGAAAGGCCCGGTTGGCGCATTCTACCGTGGAGATCTCCTTCTTTTCCCACAGCGCGGTGAGCGCCGCCCCTTCCGGCCCGGCAAAGGCTTCAATCATCGCGTCGCATGTATCTTTCTTGGTGATGGTTCCGTCGAAATCGAGGAAAAAGACCTTTTTCATTTTTTTCATCCGTTCTTTTTGGCGTAGAATTTCGTCAGGATCAGATAAGCCGCCGTCGTCAGCAGCATGGCCGGCAAAGTGGAGCCGACGGGCAGATCATACCCCCCTGCTATGTAGTATGCCACCACGCCCAAAGCAGCCGCCAAGAGTCCCGGTAGATTTACCCGTTCCCGGCTCCGGTCCGCGCCCAGATAAAAATAATCAATAAGCACGACGGTAAAAACAGGTGCAAAAACCGAGCCGATCATATAAAGAAAGCTTTCGTACTCCTCCATCGGGAAAACCAGGGCTAAAACAGTCCCCAGGATCGTAAAGAGGATAATGAGAGTACGCCTGGACAAAGCGCCGTTCAGGTTCAGCGTGGACATCACCGCTGAGAAGACATCCAGAAAGGTCGTCGTGACGGTAGATAAAATAACGATCAGCAAAGCGGCCAGACCCAAGTTCATCCCGGCAAGGATGCCGACAGGATCGGAAGTTCCGGTGTACAGCGCCGCCAGCAGGCCCGTAGCGTACATGAAAGAGCTGCCCAGAAAATAGCCCAAGAAACTACCCCAAAAGCTTCTCCGCTCATTTTGGGCGTTCATAGTATAATCGGAAATTAAAGGCACCCAAGACAAGGGCATGATGATGCTGAGTTCCAGGGCGACCCCAAAAGACATGCCGCTTTCCGCCGGTATCATCGCGCCCCCGCCTGAGAGCACCGCTTTCATCAGTAGTATGGTCAGCCCCAGCAGCAGAATAACAGCTATATTATTGACAATACTAACGCCTTTGTGCATATACAAAGTCCATATTCCCACTAAAAGACCCGTCACAATCACCAGGATAATAAAATTATCAAATCCCCACATCCGCCCCGTAATAGACTGCAGGGAACGGGCGCACTGGATCAGCATGATGGCCGTCCAGCCCACCAGTTGTATGATGTTGAAGACGGAAACAAGATAAGACCCTTGCCTGCCCAACGAAATGCGGCTAGCCAGCAAAGAGGGCTTTTTTTCACGAAACCCGATGACGCCGACCAAAGCCAGGATCAGCGTACCGATAAGATGTCCCGCTATAATGGCCGTCAGCCCTTTAGCCAGACCCAGGGGGGCCAGTAAGCTGCCGGTCATGATCTCCGCTAAAGATACCGCGGCTCCGAACCACAGGGCAAACATACTGAAAAAACTGATTTTTCCAACGTTGTTGTTCATATTTCATCACTATCCTTATAAAATTGATAAAAGTGATGGGTCGGCCCCACCCCGTGTCCCAGGGAGAAAGAATGAGCAATAGCCCCGGTAATAAATTCTTTAGCCTTATCTAAAGCTTCTTCCGCCTGACAGCCCTTAGCCAGGAAAGCGGCTATGGCCGAGGAAAAGGTACAGCCCGTTCCATGGGTGTTAGGGGTAGCGATCCTCCCGCTTTTAAGGTGTTTAAAATCCTTTCCATTATAAAGGACGTCCACGGCGTCGCCCTCGAGATGGCCGCCTTTTACCACTACATGCCTGGCCCCCAGCCGGTGGATCAGTACGGCGGCCTTTTCCATCTGGGACAGGGCGGTGATTTTCTCCCCGGTAATGGCTTCCGCTTCAAAAAGATTCGGCGTAGCCACCTCCGCCAGCGGAAGAAGAATTTTGATCAAAGCTTCCCCGGCCTCAGGCCGCAAAAGATGACAGCCGCTTTTGGAAACCATCACCGGATCGACGACAATGTTCCTGGCGTTATGTTTTTTCAATGCCGCGCCTATGGCTTCAATAATAGCGGCGCTGGAAACCATGCCGATTTTGACGGCGTCCACCCGGATATCCCCGAAAACAGCGTCGATCTGGGCAGTGATGATCTCCGCGTCCATTTCGCGGACGTCGAGCACTCCTTGGGTGTTCTGCGCAGTTATGGCCGTAATCACACTCAGGCCATAAGTCTTTAAAGCGCTGAATGTTTTCAGGTCGGCCTGGATACCGGCCCCCGCGCAGGAATCGGAACCGGCTATGGTCAGTACATTTTTCACGTTCTTACCCCCTCTTTAAGTGATCTGCTTTTTTAAGTAATCTGCCTCTTTAAGTGATCCGCACCGCAAAAAAACAAGCGCCCCAGTTCAGGGCGCTCAAGATATGGTATCTTATGGCTTTTCCCTTCGCTGGCATTATCCAGAGCAGGTTCAATGGGTTGGTTGTTACACCTCTCAGCCTTTCAGCACCCCAAACAGATCCTTTATTAATCTAATCCTTTATTAAACAGATCCTTTATTAAACAGACCCTTTATTAATCTGAACATATTTTACGACGAAATATAATAAAAGTAAAGTATTCTTCCGCTGTTAGAAAATGATTTCAGGCAACAATAAGATAAAAAACGGGGATGGCGACGCATAAAGCAAGGATATTGGTGACGATCCAGGCTGAATTGGTCAAATCCAGATCAAACCCGTACAGCACCGGCGGGACACTTGCTAAAAAAGCCACCGGCATCAAAGTGTGCAGGATAACCATTTTAAAGGCGATCCCGTCCATAACAGTATTCATCCCCAGTAAATACGCGGCGGTTATCACGACAACGGGCACAATTAAAAATTTGATCGCGGAAACGAGGGCCACTTCTTTTTTATAGCTGCCGATTTTGCGGAATTTGATCGTGACCCCGATGGAAAGCCCCATAATTCCGGTGGTGGACGGAATTATGATCTTCATGGCATAATCCAGGACATGCGGATAACCCACCTGAAAATGATGTAACAACAGGCCGCTTATAATGGCCGCCAGCGGAATAAAATTAGCCGGCCTGTCTTTGATGAAGGAGCTATCCAGGCGAAACGACTTGATAGTGCCCTTATTTATCATGTTGGAGAGGGGAAAGCTCACCAGATAGTATGTAAATAGCTCCAGCAACGACATGAGCTGAGTCATCATAAAACCCTTTTCGCCAAAGACCATAAAACCGATAAAACCGGGGTAAACGGCCATATTGGTCAACATCCCGCAGGTAAAGACCGCCGCCGCCCTTGAAGGAGGGATCTGGAACCGCCGGTTGAAAAGCAACGCCGCCGAGCCGCCCACTAAAAGCATCAGAATACCAAGCAAGGGCAGCCATAAAAGCCTTCCGTCGGCTAATGATATTTTCCAGAAAGCGCTCAAGATGGTGACAGGGATCAGCACATTCACTGTGAACTCTTTGGCCTTACGGGAAAAGGACGCTATCTGCGCGGGATTGAGCAGTTTTGTTTTTACACAAAGAAGATTAAATAAGTAGCCGCCTAAGATACTTCCAAAACTCAAAAGTATAATGATAACGAGTGTGTCCATTTTTCCTCCTTGCGTCCCGTCAGTCATGCGGTATCCAGTCATTATCATATTGACAGAAAATTAGTTATTTGTCAAAAAATCTTTGCTAAAACCCCTCACCCCCGCAAAAAAATATGGTCTTCCGAATACTATGGGGAAGCAATGGCCTAAACCCTGAATAAAACCATAAAAACCTGCTCCATAATTTATTTTATGGGGCAGGCTTTTTTTTCGGCTCCACCAGTCTTGCCCTGGTAATGCTTTTTTCTCCGTACTTGTCTTTGATCCGGTCGATCGTTTTGACCAGTTCGGCTTTTTGTTCCCGGGATTCCTCAAACATAGACAATTGCGGCTCGTCGCAGTCGGTCAAATTGTGCAGGGAAACGCCCGCTAATCTGATGGGTTTGACGACAAGCTTTTGCAGCAGGAAACAGGCCTCGGCAAAGATGACTTCTTCTAAATCGGTAGGTTTGTCCAAGGTTTTGGAACGTGTTATCATTCGGAAATCCTGGTATTTTATTTTCAGGGTCACAGTATACCCCTTGACCCTTTCTCTGCGGAGGCTTCGCGCCACGTCGCCCGCGAGCGTCAAAAGGCATTTTTCCAAGTCGTCCATGTCGCTTATATCCGTGGGAAAAGTAGTTTCCCGTCCGATGGACTTGGCTTTTCTTACGTTTTCAACTTTGCGGCGGTCAATCCCCCTGGCTAACAGATATAATTGGCTTCCACAACTGCCGAAAAGGTTTGTTAAATAGGCTTCTTCCAGGCGGCAAAGGTCCCGGATGGTTTTAATGTTCAACTCATAAAGGCGCTGCGCCGTTTTTTCCCCTATCCCCCAGATCCTCCGGATATCTAAAGGGTCCAACAGCTCCCGCACCTGGTCGGGAGTCACGACTAAAAAGCCATCCGGCTTAGACAGATCGGACGCCAGCTTGGCTAAAAATTTGTTGTGGGCTATCCCTACCGACACGATCAAACCCAGTTCGTTTTTGATCCGTTCCTTGATTTTTTGCCCGATTACCAAAGGGGAGCCAAAGAGCCGCAGGCTTTTAGTCACATCCAGAAAGGCTTCGTCCAGGGAAATCGGCTCGATCAGGGGGGTATACTCGGAAAATATTTTGTGCATATTATCGGAAGCTTCCTGGTAGGCGGAAAAATCGGGAGGAATAAAGACGGCCTCCGGACAGCGGCGGTAAGCCTCCGCCAGCGGCATAGCGGAACGGACGCCATATTTTCTGGCTTCATACGAACAGGTGGACACGACCCCGCGGCTATGGGGCTTGCCCCCGACGATGACAGGCTTGCCCCGCAGTTCGGGGTTTTTAAGCTGCTCGACGCTGGCAAAGAAAGCGTCCATATCACAATGGATGATAGAAGGGACTCTGTCGTTATCAGTATCCATTAAAATCCCCGCCTGACAATTATATTTCGCCGGAGCAAAAAATATCTATGCATGTTGACACAAAAGGTATGTTATATTAGACTTTAGTGATACTCTAAATAAGTTGCCGTGCTGTATCGGTTAAAAAAATCCGGAAAGGGCATAAACATGAAAAATAGCCTGGCTTTACGCGATCAAAAGATCGGCAGCCTTTTATGGAAATTTTCCTGGCCCGCCATAATAGGTATGTCAGTGAACGCGCTTTATAATATTGTGGACAGGATATTTGTAGGCCGCGGAGTCGGTTCTATCGCCATCGCGGCGACGACGGTGGCCTTCCCGATCATGATGGTCCTGATGGCCGTTTCCATGCTGATAGGCATTGGTTCAACAGCCTTGATCTCGATCCGTTTGGGCGAACAAAAAACAGAGGAAGCGGAAAAGGTGGCCGGCAACGGGGCCGCCATGCTGATCCTCTTGCCGCTTTTTCTGGCGGCCATTTACCTTGTCTTTTCCGAACAGATCTTGATCTTATTTGGGGCAAGTAAAGAAGTACTGCCCTATGCCCTGGATTTTACGCATATTATTATGTTGGGCGCGGTATTTGGCGCTATCAGCATGGGGATGAACAACTTTATCAGGGCGGAGGGCAACCCCCTCTATGCCATGTATACTCAGGTCTTCGGCGCTCTAATCAACGTAATATTAAATTATGTTTTTATTTTTAAAGTGGGGCTGGGCATCAAGGGGTCGGCTTTAGCCACAGTATCCAGCCAATTTTTTTCCGCGCTCTGGGTAGTGGGTTATTTCTTGTCAGGTAAAAGCCTGGTGAAAATCCGGCTAAAAAACCTGCGGCTGCAAACACCTATTCTGAAGATGATTTTGGCTATCGGCTTCGCTCCTTTTGCCATGCAAACCGCCGGCAGCGTTCAGCAGTTAATCTTAAATAAAACCCTCCTGGTCTATGGCGGCGATATCGCCCTTTCGGCTGTGGGGATCATGCTCAGCATCTTTACGCTTTTATTTATGCCTATTATCGGATTAAGTCAGGGCGCCCAACCTCTGATAGGTTTTAATTATGGCGCGGGGCAATACGACAGGGTGAAAGAAACCTTGAAAAAAGCGTTGGTCGCCGGTACAGCCATTGCCGTAACCGGTTATTTGGTTATCCATATCTGGCCCGTCCAACTGGTGGGGTTATTCAGCAAAGGAGATACGGCGCTTACCCAACTGACCGTCCAGGCTATGCTGGTTTATTTTGCTATGATCCCGGTAATAGGCTTTCAGATCGTATGTTCACACTACTTTCAGGCAACGGGCAAACCGGTGCAATCCACCATCCTCAGCTTATCCAGGCAGGTGTTGCTGTTTATCCCCCTGCTCCTGATCCTGCCGCATTTCTGGGGAATCAACGGCGTCTGGCGGGCCGCGCCTATTGCGGACGCCCTGTCGGTGCTGCTGACCGCCTCCTTGATATATTTTGAAATAAAAAACCTGCCCGCAACTAAGCCCTTGGTCGCAGCTACCAAGCCTACCGGTGATCTTTAGAAATTTAAAAAGGAGTGAGCGCTATGGAAGAGATTTTGGGGATTTTAGAAAAAAATTGCCGTTATACCGCCGAACAAATCGCCGTCATGACCGGGAAAAATGTGGAGGAAGTCCACGAAGCCATTAGGAAGTATGAAGAAAAAAATATCATTGTAGGTTATACGGCGCTGGTCAACTGGGAAAAAACCTGCAAGGAAAGCGTCTTAGCCCTTATTGAGGTAAAAGTCACTCCGCAAAGAGGCGAAGGCTTCGACAAGGTGGCCGAGCGGATTTATAAATTTCCGGAGGTCAAAGCATGTTATCTGATGTCCGGCAGTTTTGATTTAACGGTCATCATTGAAGGAAAAACCATGAAGGAAGCGGCCTTATTCGTCGCGGAGAAATTAGCCCCTCTGGAATCGGTGCTCAGTACGTCGACCCATTTTGTGCTGAAAAAGTATAAGGATAAAGGCGCCGTCTTTGCCGATAAACCGCGGGACGACAGGGAGGCTATCTTTATATGAACATAGAGGAGCTGATTTTAAAGAAGGTAAAAGACTTGCCGCCCTCCGGCATCCGCAGGTATTTCGACTTGCTCAATGAAATGCAGGACGTCATTTCTTTGGGCGTGGGCGAACCGGATTTTACGACGCCCTGGAGTGTGAGCGAAGCCGGTATTTATTCGCTGGAACAGGGACATACCCATTATTCCTCCAACGCCGGAATGGTCCGCCTGAGAGAGGAAATATCCCGCTATGTCCAAAACAACTATGGCCTGGAATACGATCCGAGGAGCCAGATACTTGTTACTGTGGGCGGGAGCGAAGGTATCGACCTCGCTCTCCGTGCTCTGACAGGTCCGGGCGACGAGGTCGTTATCCCCGAACCTTGCTTTGTAGCCTATCAGGGCTGCACCCGTTTGACCGGAGCCACCCCGGTCATTATCAACCTCCGCGCCGAAGACCAATTTAAACTGACGCCGGAGCTTTTGGAAAAGGCGCTCACTCCGCGCACCAAAGCGGTAGTCATCCCTTTTCCGAACAATCCCACGGGAGCGGTAATGAACAGGAACGAGTTGTCCGCCCTGGTCCGGATCCTTAAGGATAGGGACCTCGTCGTACTTTCGGATGAAATTTACGCGGAGCTGACTTATCAGGGCAAGCATGTTTCTATCGCCAGTTTTCCGGAAATGAAGGATAAGACTATCGTCATCAACGGGTTTTCCAAGGCTTTTGCCATGACCGGCTGGCGTTTGGGCTATGCCTGCGCCCATCCTGAATTTATCAAGGCTATGACCAAGATCCATCAATATGCCATTATGTGCGCCCCCACCACGGCGCAGCACGCGGCCATTGAGGCTTTGCGAAACGCGGACGCCGATGTGAAAGAAATGGTGCGCGAATATAACCGGAGAAGACGCGTCCTGGTGGACGGCTTCCGGCAAATGGGGCTGGAGTGCTTTGAACCTCTGGGCGCGTTTTATGCCTTTCCGTGTATCAAAAATACGGGTCTGAGTTCGGAGGAATTTTGTGAAAAACTGCTCTTGACTGAAAAAGTCCTGGTAGTTCCGGGGACCGCTTTCGGCAAGGTGGGAGAAGGTTTTATCCGAGTCTGTTACGCCTCGTCCCTGGAGAATATCATCGAAGCTTTAAAACGCATCGGGAGGTTTATCTCCGGACTCGGCTAACATTCAGCGGGAATAGGGCCTCCCGCTGAACGGGGTTTTGTTCAATCATTCGCCGGGGCTTCGGGGCCGCGTTTAAGGATTTTCCGCACGGACTTTTCAAAGGATGGCCTGTCCAGCCATACCTGGCGTGAACATTTAAGGCACTTGATCCTAAAATCCATCCCTGTACGCAACACTTCCCATTCATCGTTGCCGCAGGGGTGCGTTTTTTTCATTTTGACGATATCTCCCAGGTAATACTGCGCCATCAGGCTTCCTCCTTTTTACACCCGCTGTTATCATCCATATCCGTTCTGTTTTCATTCAGCCCGCTTTTTTCCAGGACCAGCAGGCATTGTTTGGCGGACTCCCTCACCCAGGGGTCATCATCCGCAAGCATTAGTTCCACAAACTCCCGGCTTTCTTGTACCCCAAGTTTCCCCAGTGTTTCCAGGGTCTTAGCCCGAATAGACCAGTTGTTTTCGACGAGCCCGTCGAGGACCCCGGTCCACAATTCCTGAAAACCCAAAGCCTCGACGGCTTCCAACGCTTTCTTTCTAAGGGGAAGATAACCGCTGTGCAAGGCTTCCGGCAGAAAGGGCCTGATCTTGGGGCTTTTTGCCAAAGTCAAAATCTCCAGGATCTGAGATTTTACCTCCGGGGCCGCCTGAGGGTAGTTTTCCAGCAAGGCTTCCTCCGCCAGATAGCCCATAGCCAATAAGACATCCGCGGCCCTGGCCGCTAAGACCTCGCCCTTTATCAACGCCCGGATAACATTGGGCACTACCAGACGCGGCGTATGGTTTTTCAAGGCGCCCGCGGCGCAAAGCCGCACATCCTCATGCTTATCGCCCAAAAGCTCCGCCAGGAGTTCCACCGTTTCCCTGGAGGGAAAGTAGCTCAGGCATTCGATAGCCGTATATTTATCCTGCGGGTCTTGGAGTTTATTCTTTAGATTCGCTTCCTTATCCGTCATCAGCATACGGATCAGATCCCTGGCCCGTACTTTGTCCAATTTAGGGAGCGTTTCTTTGATGATTTCAAAGCGCCGGATAAAATTCAATTCCGCGCTGCGCTGTTTTACTTGTTGAAGCCAGTTTTCCTCATTTTTTAAAATAAGGTGAATGATCTCCTCAATATTGGGGGTATTTTTTTTCCCGCCGAACAGGCTCACCTTATTATCCCCTCCTATCCCTTAGAACAACAATAAATTGACGATCTGCCCGGAAATAAAGGCGAAAGCTTTCTGAAAATACGGTATCAATTTGGCCTCCCCGAAGGCTTTGGTCACTGCGGAAAAAAGAGTAGGCTCAACGTGGTCCGTAACAGTGAACAGCGGCTGAAAGAGGCCCAGCAAGACGGTTAGGGTCAGAAAGGAAAGCGCAAGGCCAACGGCAAATCCCGCCAGACGGTTTAAGCCGCCTACGGCAGTACTGCGGCCCAAAGAGGTTAATATCATCATCCCCAAGATGATGCCTTTATCCACCACAAACCAGATGAGGATAAAAGCTATCCCATTGATAATGAGCGTGGCCAGAAAGTTGTGCAGGAGTTGCGGAACATTGAACAGGGCCAGATTATCCCCAAGTTTTCCCATGTATTCGAGCAAAGACATTTTCATCTGGCTTGGCAACGCGAGGCGGTCTAAATATCCTCCCGCCTCCGCTAACGCAGGGCTGCTGAAATGTAAGTCCTGCAAGGCCTGGGGCAAGACCAGCCGGTCCTGTAAAAACCCGGCCAGTTTTTCGCTGAGATGGAGCCGGGTATTGGCCCATTGAGCTAAAACGGGGTAAAAGCGGTACGCCGCAAAGAAGCCGATCAGTTTGCTAAAAAAGCCCGCCAAGCTGACCAGCAGCCCTTTACTATAGCCCTTCACAGCCCCTGCGATAAGGATCCCCAGGATAATCAGATCAACAATATTCAATCCATACACACCTCTCACCCCCACTTTAATTTATTTCGCGATAAAAGGCTCCGAATCCTGCCATCTGTAAATTAGAGGCATTAGAAATACTTCTTGCCCCTTTTATTTCACTAAAATTTGTATTGAATACGTTAGAATTACTTACTTTACTCGAAATCGTGTGTACGTGACGAGCGATTTAGATTGAAGTATATTGACATCATATGTAATGTCATTCTATATACTTATGTTAAGGATTCATTTGTTATTGGAATAGTTAGGCGCGGACAGCAAGTTAAAACAATTTATCTTAAAAATGTTCAGGATCTCTTGGATAACCTGGGTCTCTAAATCTACAAAGAGGTGAAGCAAAATGGAAAAAAACCTTGAATACTATCTGGAACTCAATTATCCATTTAATGTGAAACCAGATCTCGACGACGGCGGATATATTGCTGAATTTCCTGACCTTCGCTATTGTGTTGGAACTGGAGATACTATTGATGAAGCAATTGAAGATGCTATGATTTCAAAAGAAGAATGGATAAAGGCAGCATATGAACATAATGTAACCATTCCGGAACCAGTAAGCAACGAGGAGTTTAACGGTCGTGTAACACTCCGTTTACCTAAGTCACTCCATAGAAACGTTATTGAAACTGCCAAAAAAGAAGGTGTCAGTGCTAACCAATTTCTTCTCCATCTTATCAGTTTAGGGATGGGTAACGAACCAGCTAGATTAAAGGCTCGAAAAATCAGGCAATCGGCGACATCTGACAAGAAGATGAAAGAGACCGCTGAAAATTTTGT
>DHRG01000058.1 GCA_002408285.1 Peptococcaceae bacterium UBA5318
AATATTTTGCCCGCTGGTTTTTCGTTAATGATATTTTGGATTTGTTCAAACACCTGGAAAGCGTAGGCGCTAAATCGTTCTTCGATGCCTTTTTGCTCAGATTGCAGGATCAGGCAATCCGCCCCAGGTAAACCGCTTTCAATATCCTCTTTGATAATTCCCACCGGCTCGCAAAGGATTACCAAATGTTGAACGTAGTCGATATTTTCGCCGCCTGCGCTCTTTTCTTGCCAGACAGGCTCAAGCAGCAGGGCCCCTGTTGGGCCTGCGGTCCCTGTTTCCCCAACTTCGCCTTCCAATACCCGTACGGAAAAGCCTTTCATGCGCAGGCATATTTTGCCTTGTTCATCGCATAAATCTATGTCCAGCTTCTGTACCCTATCCCCAGCTTGGCTGCCTTCGCTGTAGCGGACGTGCGCCCACATGGCGCCAGGGCAAGGCCCCAGGATTTCCAGTTCTTGCAGGGCAAAAGGCAATAATGGTTTGAGGGCTGCCGGACCAGCGGGCAATGAGTCATCGGCGCTTATCATCAATGCGATGGGGGCTTGCAGGGCCGCATCCAGGAGGCTGGGGTGGAGGAGGTATTGTTCTTGGTCAGCCGCCAGAAAAGGGGGCAGGCATAATTTGGCTAAGGCCCGGCCTGAGCCGACATGGATTTGGTCGATCCCCCGATGTCCCAGACCATAGTCGATCCCCATGGCCCGGTAGGCCAGGTAGCATTGGTCGGCGGTGATAATCTTAGGGCATTGGTCCTGCAGCGCCGCCAGGTCTAATCCTGTTTCTTCTGCCGGACCGAATACGGCGCTGCCCTGGCTGTAGAGGACAGGTTCGCCGGATGTTTCTTCCGGCAGCCCGTATATTTCATAGGTTATTGTTCCGTTTTCTTCGGGGTAGAGCCCGATGTGCACTTGCACTTGGTCATTTTGCACTGTTAGAGGCCGGACCCACGCTATGTTTTTGAGTTTAAGGAAAGTCCTGTTTTCTTCCAGGGGGCCTGCCGCTCGTTCGACCGCCGCCCGCGCCATCTCCAGATAAGCCGCTCCCGGCAGTACTTTTTGTCCTTTTACTACATGATCCGTCAGGAAAAATTCCTGACCGGTGAAGATGGTGCTGAACCTTTGCCCGGATAAATCTGAGGTGTTCCGATGCAGGAGGGGATGGAGAAAAGCGGCTGGGGCCGGAACTGCCGGGGCAGTGTGGGTCGTTTTATTTTCGCTTGCAGTCACCCAGTAGCGTTCTTTGGCAAAGGGATAGGTCGGTAAAGGAAGCCTGCCGTACTGTTCATTGGCAAACAGTTTTTTAAACTCTAACTGGTACCCCTGTGTATATAGCTCAGCAAGCACAGAAAGGCACTCCAGGTATTCACCTGGGTCGGCGGTAGTACAGCATTTTTCAAGGCATTGCTCCCCGTACCGTTTCAAGGAGGCTTGCGTCCTGCCGGTATTTTCATGTAATTCAGCATGATAAACTTGAGATGCCTGGCCTTTTTCCAGCCATTTTTTCAATAGTTCAACAAGCTCCTGCCGGTTCCGGGCAATGCAGGACAAACGGTGGTTCAGGCGCTTTCTTCCCAGTAACAGTGTATAGCTCATATTTCCGCAGTCTATCCGGGGCTCCCGCTCGCAATACGCAAGGAGTTGCTTTACTTGTTGGGCTAATTGCTGCGAGGTTCTGGCCGACAGTACGATCAAATAGCCCGGTTTTTCGGCATGCCGGCGTTCTATCACCGGAGCTTCCTCAACCGCTAGATGGGCGTTGGTCCCGCTGACGCCAAAAGAACTGACGACGGCACAGCGCCTGGAATCCGGTTCTGTAGGCCAATCCCGCAGCGCGGTATTTACATAAAAAGGGCTGTCTTTAAACTGGATATTGGCATTGCCGGACTGAAAATGAAGAGACGGCGGGATTTTTTTATGCTGTAAGGACAGGAGCACTTTAATCATTCCGGCAATCCCCGCGGCATGCATGGCATGCCCCAAATTGGATTTGACCGATCCGATCGCGCAGTATTCTTTTTTATCGGTATATTTTCTAAAGGCGCGGGTAAGCGCCTGATATTCAATGGGATCGCCTAATTTCGTTCCGGTCCCGTGGGCTTCGACCATCTGGATCTTAGCGGGGTCGATGTCAAAGGCGTCGTATACGTAACGTTCCAGGCGTTCCTGGGATTTTGCGCTCGGCGCGGTTATTCCGTTAGTCGCACCGTCCTGATTGACCCCTGTTCCCCGAATTACCCCATAGATATGGTCACCGTCGGCAACGGCATCGGCAAGCCGTTTAAGGACAACCGCGCCGACCCCTTCTCCGGGTACAAAGCCATCAGCCCGTTCATCAAAGGTATAACAACGTCCCGTAGGGGACATCATGCCAGCCCTGTTGGCCAGTAAATAAAGGTTGGGCGTGCAGTTAAGGTATACGCTGCCGGCTAAGGCCAACTCCGTTTCCTTGGCCCATAAACCCTGACAGGCAAGATGAATGGCAACCAACGCGCTGGAGCAAGCGGTATCTACAGCCAGGGCCGGACCCGTCATGTTCAGGTAATAGGAGATACGGGCGGGGATCAGGGCTGTATCGTTACCCCAGAACGCCTGGGCCGGATAGTCATCCCCCAGTAATTGATGATAATCCCCGCTGCTGCAGCCAACATAAACGCCGCAGGAGCGTCCTTGAAGTATTTCTCCCGCATATCCGGCGTCTTCCAGCGCTTTCCAGGACTCTTCCAAAAAGAGGCGCTGCCGCGGGTCCATATAGGTCGCTTCCAATCCGGAAATATTAAAAAAGAGGGGATCAAATCGATCTATTCCATCCAGGAAGCTGCCGTGCTGGCAACATTTCTTGGCGTCTAAAGAGAAATTGGTCAAATACTCTGCAAGGTTCCAGCGCGAAGCTTCTTCTATCAAATCATCACCGTTTGCCAAATGCTCCCACAACTCCTGAATTGTGTTGGATTGGGCAAACCTGCCGCTCATCCCGATGACGGCGATAGCCTCTTTTTGTACGGACGCGTTTTCCTGTACCGGTAAACGCAAGCCGGAGGCACGTTCCTCGGCAATATGCCGGACCAGTTGCTTCACGTTGCTGTAATCAAACAGCGCTGTGGCCGGTAAGTCGGTATTTAGCTTCTTGTTGATGGTATTCGCCAGGTTGACCGCGGCAATCGAATCTACGCCGTATTCCGCAAAGCTTAGCTCTTCCCGGATGTGTTCCTCCGCCATTTTTAAAGTATCGGCGACGCTTTCCCGGACCATCATTCTTACTTGCTCTTCGGTCCCCCGGTCCGTTACGGCGGTCCTGCCCGGTACTATGGAATCACGGCTGCCGGTTTTTTGGCCGGGCCAGAAATATTCCTTGGCAAACGAATAGGTCGGCAGGGAAACCCGGCGGGGTCTGGTATGAAGATAAAGCCGCTGCCAGTCCACGCGCCGGCCCCCGGCCCATGACCGGGCTAATTCTAATAAGCCGCTCTCGTCGGCTTGCCCTGCGTCCGCCTCAAAAGAGTCCGAACTTTGGAAACAGTCCGGGCTTTGGTCTGGCCTCATTTGGTCTAGCTCCATGATGAATTTCTTCAGCTTTTGCACAAGGTCATTAATGTCCTTGACTAAAAAGATCACTCTGCTTTCCATGGCCTCCCGTCCCACCTGCAGCGTGTAAGCCAGGTCGGTCAAAGAGCAAGTCAACGGTTTGCTTTGGTTTAGAAAATCAAGGAGGTTTTGGGCATTAGCCTGCAGCCGCTCCCTGTTTTTTGCCGATAAGGGGATAAGATAGGCCGAAGCGCGGCGGTCATTTGCCAAGGCCGGATTATCTGTTTTTTCCGGAATGTATTGTTCAAAAACCGCATGGACATTCGTCCCGCCAAGTCCCAGGGAACTGAGCGCCGCTCTGTGCGGGACAGGCGCGTTTTCCCAGGGAATAAGTTTATCGGCGATATAGAAGGGGGAATTATCCAGTTCCATGTTGGGATTAGGTCTTGCATAATTTAGAGAGGGCGGGATTTCGTTATGACAGAGGCTCAAGACAACCTTAATACATCCGGCTAATCCGGCGGCGGTATCGAGGTGCCCGATATTTGTTTTGACGGAGCCGATTCCGCAAAATTGTTTTTTGGCCGTATACTGTTGATAAACCTCGCTCAGGGCGGTAAATTCAATGGGGTCCCCTAATTTTGTTCCGGTGCCGTGGGCTTCAACATAGCTGATCGTTTCCGGATGGATTCCGGTGGATTCCAATACTTTCCGGATAACTTCTGATTGTCCCTTCACACTGGGGGCATAGAATCCCACTTTTTCCGCGCCGTCATTATTTACGCCTATCCCCCTAAGCAGGGCATAGATATGATCGCCGTCTTTTATGGCCTCCGGGGTTCTTTTAAGAAGTATGACCGCAACCCCTTCGCCCCCTACCATGCCGTCTGCCGACCCATCAAACGCTTTCACGCGGCCGTCACTGGAAAAGTTTAGGCCGGGTTGATACACATAACCCGCGCTTGACGAGGCATGGACGGTGGCAGCCCCCGCCAGCGCATATTTGGCTTCACCGGATTGCAGGCTTTGACAGGCGGAATATAACCCTATCAAGGAGGAGGAACAATTGGCATGAACAAAAAAGCTTGGACCTTTAAAACCCAATTTATGGGATATCATGTTGGGAATGGTCCCTCCCTGCGCTAATACCCAGGAAACATATTCATCGGAGTTCTTCAAGACCTTGGCTTCTTGTGATACGGCGCCGGGACCCAAGGTTTGATATGAACTGCTGCTTGCGGACATAAAGACGCTTGTTTCAGGTATCTGTTCAGGAACATAGCCCGCATCTTCAATAGCTTTCCAGGAATGAAGCAATAGCAGCCTCAACTGGGGATCCATCAATTCCGCATCTCGCGGGGAGATGTTGAAAAACGCGGGGTCAAACAGTTCTTTCCCTTCGATGGTAGCTTGTACCGGAACATACCGGGGGTTTTGTAAAAACTCTTCCGGTATGTTTAAGCCGCGCAGTTCTTCGTTGGAAAGGATCCTGACGCTTTCTTGGCCTTCCCGCAGATTTTGCCAAAACTCGCGATAATCACCAGCGCCGGGGAAAAGGCAGGATATCCCGATAATGGCGAAGCTTTCCTGGTCATCGTCAGTTATTTCTTTTTCACCGCCTGATAAAGCTTCCTTTTTTAAACCCGCTTTTTCCGCGAGATAGGCGCTCATATCCCTGATATTTGAATATTTGAAGAGGGCTGTAACCGGTATATCGCTGGAAAATTCCTTTTTTATCCTTTCCATCACCGCTACCGCTGAGAGCGAGTCGCCGCCGGCGTCAAAAAATCCATCCTCTACACTGATATCATCGACGTTAAGGATACTTTTCCAGATGCCTAATACTGTTTCCTCAATTTCCGAATGGGGAGTATTGGCTTCGGCAGCCCTTTTTATTACTACCTTACGGTTCATTAAGTCTTTGCGGTCAACTTTGCCATTTGGCGTTAGGGGTATTTTGTCTGCTTCAACAAAGAAAGAAGGCAGCATATATTCAGGCAACGCAAGCCGTAAATGCTCGCGCAGCCGCTTATGGAACAAGGGTCCGTCCGTTTCCTCCGCCTTAACATATCCTTCCTTGGTCACATAGTAGGCGATAATTTGTTTATTCCCTCTTTCTTCCCTGACAATTACGGCACATTCCTGAAGAGCGGGATGGGTACGGAGCTGTGTTTCGATCTCGCCCAGCTCGATACGAAACCCGCGGACCTTCACCTGAAAGTCGATACGCCCCGCAAATTCGATCTCGCCGTCCGGCAGCCATCTGGCCAGATCACCTGTCCGGTAAAGCTTTTCTCCTGGGATAAAGGGGTGGTCAAGGAATTTTTCCGCTGTGAGCTCCGGCAGGTTGAGATACCCCCGGGCCAAGCCGTCCCCCGCAATGCAAAGTTCACCGAAAACCCCCGCCGGAACAGGCCGGAAGTTTTTGTCCAGGATATATATTTGGGTATTGGCTATCGGCCTGCCAATAGTAATAGGTTCTTCGGCCGCAATATGTTTGACGGTGGACCAAATGGTGGTTTCAGTGGGACCGAACATGTTCCAGACATCGCAGTTGTTGTCGATGAAATATTGTTTCAGAATAGGAGAAAGAGCCTCGCCGCCACAGAGTATTTTGATGTTCTCTTCATTTTTCCATCCGGCTTGAAAAAGCATCATCCAACCAGCCGGGGTGGCTTGCATGACAGTCGGCTTTATTTGCTGGATTTCGCGCCGCAGTTTTTCCACATCTTTGATTTTTTCAGTGCTGCAGATATGACAAGAGGCCCCTTTGATTAAGGGTAAATAGAGCTCTAATCCGGCAATATCGAAGCAATATGTGGTTACAGCCAGTAAAGTGTCTTGGGCCGTTAAGCCGGGCGTATGGCCCATGGACGTTAAGAAATTGGTCAAGGCCCGGTGGCTCACCATGACTCCCTTGGGTTTCCCTGTGCTTCCGGAGGTATATATCACGTAAGCCAGGTGGCAGGGCTTAACTTCGCGTGCAGGTTTCGCAACTCTCTGGGCTATTTGGGTTATTTCCCCCCACTCTTTATCTAAAACAACGGCTTTGGTATTATAGCCCAGCAACGGGGTGATTTTTGCGGCGAAGCGGGCTTGTGTCAAGACGATGGGGACGTTACTGTCCCTAATCATATATTCCAGCCGCTCCGCCGGATAGTCCGGATCCAACGGTACATAGGCCCCGCCTGCTTTCAATATCCCCAAAAGCCCCACGATCATCTCGAGGGATCGTTCTGTACAGATGCCTACGAGGCAATCGGGCTTTACCCCTTGAGCCTGCAAATAGACAGCCAGGTCAGTGCTGTTTTCGTCCAATTCCCGGTAGGTGAGGGTATCTCCTTCGTAGCTGACGGCGACAGCATGCGGCGTCTTGCGGGCTTGCTGCTCAAACAGTTCATGGAAGCATTTGTCGGCGGGGTAGCCGGCCCGAGTGGAATTCCACTCATAGATGATCATGTTCCGTTCGTCGCCGGACAGTAAGGAATATTCATCTAAAGCCAGCCCCGGCTCCACGAGGGCTTCCTGCAGCAAATTTACGAAATGCCCGCTCAGGCGCACGATCGTAGAGGTATCAAACAGATCGGGATTGTATTTAAAATTAAGCGCGAAGTCATGCTCCCGCTCAAAAACTTCCAGTTCCAATTCGTATTCGCTTTCCTGGTGAACTTCCGGTAAGAATTTCAAGGCAAGCGTGTCCTGATATCGTTCCTCCAACTGCCGCAAGCCTGTGGCGCGGAGAAAATTCTGGTAGGAAAATACCGTTTGAAAGACCGGCGCGGCGTCTTGCCCACGCGGAACGTTCAACTCCCGGACCAACGCCGGAAAGGGGTAAGAGGCATGGTCGAGCCCGTCGAGCAGGTTATATTCCAGTTCTTTAAGAAATCTTAGGAAGTTTTGACTTCCGTCCATCTTGCTGCGTACGGCGATCATGTTGATAAAAAATCCTATTTGGTCAATAAATTCCTCTCGGGGCCGCCCTATTGTGGGCATCCCGACAACCAGATCATTTTGTCCCGTATAACGGTATGTCAGCAGCTTATATATCCCTAGCAGGACAACGGAAAGACTGACATTGTGAGTGTGAGCGAACGCTTTTACTTGTTTGCTCAGTTCCGGGGAAAGGGTACCGGTATATACTTGCCCGGTAAAGCTGGACGTCAAAGGGCGGGGATGATCGGCAGGAAGCGCCAGAGCCGGGAGCGGTCCGGCCAGTTGTCGTTCCCAGTAAGAGCGAAGCGCTTCACCTTCTTCGGTCAGCATTTTTTGTTCCCATTCCACAAAATCATCGTACTGATTTGATAAGGGCAATGGTTGGGGATTATTTCCTTGCTGAAGTTCCCGATAGGCCGTAAAGAGCGCTTCAAGGTAAAGAACGGAGGAAAAGCCGTCGAAGACGATATGATGGATCACGATCAGTACGATGTGTTCTTCTTGGGAACGGGTAAAAAGGCGGACCCTCATCAGGGGCCCGCTTTCCAGCGAGAACGGTTCTTGGGTTTTTTTCTGTAAATAAGGCGTGATTTCAGAGGTTTCCAGGCTCGAAATATCTTCCGTCCGGAAGTCTAAAGGCTGCCCTGGTTGAACGAGCCGGTAAGGTATTCCTTCCTCTTCGCCGATCACACTTTTAAGTATGGGGTATTGTTCCAGAACAAAGGAACAGGCCTTTTGGAGTTTCGCGCTGTCCAGGTCCTGGGACACTTTAAAACAAAGAGGAATATTGTACGCGCTCATCCCCGGCGACATTTTATGCAACACCCATAAGCCTTTTTGCCCTTCGGACAGTCCCCGCCTCACGGCTTGCCCCTTCATACGGCTAAGTTGTTCCCGCACCTCCTGCAGCGTTAACTTTCCGTCTTTATAGGCCATGAGAATATCTTCTCTTTTCATATCGTCACTCCTTACGCTCTATTTTTTAACTATAATCGCTCAGCCACAAATAGCTTTAAATCTTTCATTCAACAACTCCGCTGTTTCGGTCATTAACTTATTAGCGATTTCATCTATATGACGATTACGCCATTTTTCCAACGGAGTGCCCTTCACCCATTGGTTGAAGGCCCCTAAAGCAGGACCACAGTGGACTTGGAAGTCGACCTTCCGTTCGTTTCTGCCGTGAAGAGCAAATTGTGAGGCACACCCAAAATACCAGCGAAAGACCAGGGCCATTTTACGTTTAGGGTTTTGTTCCGTTTTAGCAATTTCGGCAGGCGAATGACGCAGCTTGATCTCTTGCCAGACATCCTCAAAACTTTTTTGAAAATACCGCTCCTGGATTTGATTTTTTGTTTTTTCATCCATCTCTTCCAGCGAATTATATTGGCGGTATAGTTCAAAGAGTTTATTAGCCCTGGCCGGAAAAAAGACTCCTTTTTTCAAAACCTGAATTTTGGAGCCCAGCTCAAACATATCGCCCGCCGGAGCGTATTCAGTATCCTGCACATTGATATCTTCCAGCAAATCCTTAACGGCGTCGCTTGCCCCCGCCTCCACGGTGCACTGGTTGATAGAACCCGTTAAAATAAAATCGGCGCCTAGAATAAAGGCCGCCGCCGCCGCTTCGGGAGTGCCGATCCCTCCGCCCGTTCCAACCCTGATTTTGCGGGAATATTTGTTCTTAGCCATCATTTCATTCCGCAGTTTCAGCATAGCCGGCATCAGGACATAGGCTACGCCATGGTCCGTATGACCGCCGGAATCGGCTACCACACAAATGTCATCCGCCATGGGTATTTCCTTAGACATTTCTGCTTCCCGGAGAGTTATTTTCTCCTCGGTCAAGAGCTTCTCCACGATATTTGACGGAGCCGGACTCATAAAAGCTTCCGCTACAACCGGGTGGGAGAGTTTGGCGATAATCCGGTTCATGGCCGTCACTTTTCCCTCCTTGTCCCGGTATAACCCCTGCAGCCGGTAGCGAACCAGGGCTTTATTCACACTCATATAAGCGGACGCTTCCACGTTGCGGACTCCATACTTCAGGTATAGATCGACAGCATTTTCTTCCGACTCTGTATCGTTAGGATCATAAAGCAGATTCAGACCATAAGCCTGTCCCTGGGAAAGTTCTTTTTGGATGTATAAAATAGCTTCTTCCACCTGGGGCAAATCCAACCCTCCTGTGCCAAAAAAGCCCATCATACCAGCCTTACCGAGCTTAACCACCATTTCCTTCGAAGCAATTCCCCTGTACATAGCGCCGGTAAGATAAGCATATTTCAGGTTGTAATCCTTCTTGAAGCCCTGATCCCCAAGAGTAAGGGCCGTTACCTGGAAAGGTTCCCTGTCAGGTTCCCTGACAGGATGCTCTTCCTCACTGACAATCAGGGGCCCGGCTTCTTTTCTAATAGTTTTTACCAGGTCCGTCAGGATATTTCCCGGCCCTGCCTGTTCTATCTCCATAACACCCTTCCCCATCAGATACCTGATGGTATCCACCCATTTTACAGAACCGGTGATCTGCTCCAGCAAATTCTTTTTAACTTCCCCCGCTTTATAAGGCCTGGCCTGGATATTTGAAATAACGGGGATGACCGGATCAGCCAACCGCAAATTTTCCAGGTATTTAGCAAATTCTATCTTCGCCGGTTCCATATAACGGGAGTGGAAAGCCCCGCTAACCCTTAAAACGGCATACATTCTAACTCCGGCCTCTTCGAAGACAGGCTTGGCGCTTTCCACATCCTCCCTGGGTCCGGATATTACGATCTGTGATGGGCTGTTAAAATTAGCCATGTCTATTGTCGTAATATTAGCGGTTTTGAGGATTTCTTCGATTTTCTCCCGGTCCAGGCCGATTACTGCGGCCATTCCGCCGCCTGTGGCCCGGCTCATCAACTCCCCTCTTTTTTTCACCAACTGCAGGCCTGTCGCAAAATCAAAGGCTTCCGCAGCAAAAAGAGCGTTGTATTCACCCAGGCTGTGCCCCGCCATATAGGCTGGTTTCCGGCCCGTTTCTTTGATCTTCTTGAGATAACTTAAAGCGTTAACCACATATAAAGCCGGCTGAGTATATTGGGTCTGCGTCAGCCGTTGTTCCGGATCCTTTAGACACAACTCCCTGATGGAATATCCCAGTATTTCATCAGCCTGGGCTATTAAATCCTGGAACTCCTCAAAAAGGGTCCCTCCCATGCCTTTGTGTTGTGAGCCTTGCCCAGGAAATAAATAAGCAATCATACCCTGAACCGTCCTTCCTTTTTTGTTTTTAGTTTTTTAACATAAAATGCCCCTCCTCACAGCCTGTGAAAAGAGACATTATTATACCTTTCATTACCTTTCATTAAAATTTTGCATGCTTAACAGTCCCCTTGCCGGATGGCCCGGGAAATAGTCATTAATCTTTAAATCACCGACTTGCCAACGTGCCTGAACAGCGATTGGTGTCTGTAATTATTTTCCATATTTTGATTATGATGTATTTTTTGTTCTTTGTCAATGGTCAAAACTTTAACTATTTCTGTTGACGTTTTACCATTTATTGGATATCATGGTATTATCTTAAAGCCTATTTTAGCGGGTGAAGCCTATGGACTGGTATGTATTATTCGTGCAGACAGGAAAAGAAAATATGGTTCAAAAAAAACTGAATTTCCTTTTTGGTAAGTATGCGTTAAGCTCCTACGTACCCAAAAGGCTGCTCCCCGAAAGAAGGTTGGGGACTATTGAATACGTTTCTAAAATAATGTTCCCCGGCTACGTCTTCATTAAAGCCTATCAGGATAAAACCCTTTTCAATAGACTTAAAGACATTCCGGGGTGTTACAGGGTATTAGGCAATGATTCTTATTTTTCCAGGGTGACCCCCGAAGAAATGTTTCTTATTACCAAACTGGCGGGGGATAAGGAAGTCATTGACATTTCCAGGATTTATATAATCAATTCCAAAGTTGTTGTAGAATCCGGTCCGCTGCAGGGGCTTGAAGGCATCATTAAAAAAATAGACCCGCGGAAAAAAAGGGCCAAGATCCTGTTGAATATAGCGGAAAAACCTAAGACCATTGATGTGGGCATAGAAGTAATCTCAAAAGTTGTTAATTCAGTTTAACTGAGCAAGGTGTTCCATTATTCTTGCCCAAATGTGTTGTGTAGTAAGGAATTGGCAATAATGTTTTTTGACATTTTTATGGTATTTTTCTAATTCGGCTAAGATATTAATAAATTCCGGCTGTTTGAAGTAAGAGCTGATTTGGGGCAATGTCTTTTGCAGCAGTTTCCGCATTTCTTCGATTTTTTCCTCATAACAATCCGGCTGTGTAATATAGAGCAGTAAAGGCTTGTAACGAATCCAACCAATACAAGCCCTATAAAAGCGATAGAGGACTTGTTCGTTATCAGCCCTGATAAATTTTAAACGGATCGGCAGAACTCCTTCTAAAATATGGTTATAAGTAGAAAAACCATCATGAAATGTATAGCAGGGGACACGCAGGACTCTTCTTTCACATAGACAGGTACTTAAAAAAGTATCTTCTCCCCTGGCTCCCGGCGGATTGTAGAAGGGGAAAACGCGCCAGGGATAGGTTAGGTTAAGGCCCAAATTAGCGCCTGAGATGAATTTGATGCGGTTTTTTTCCGGCACTTCTATAGCTTCATCGCTAGTCAATATCTTTGTATCCGCATATGTCACTCCTCCGTTTTCCATTATTGTCTTGATATTATCCCAATTAAGGATATCATTGCTGATCGCATCAATGAAGGAACGGAAATCAGCTTCAGTCATTGTGTCATTATATTCCACAAAGGGGATCGGCGAAATATAGCCGCAGTGGTTTCCGTGGGTGATATCAGCTTGAGTGATATATTTAAGATGTGTCGACAGAACATGCTGGCCTCCCCAAATTGCAGTTTTGCGTGTATTTGTTACTGCCAACGGGTATTCGTCATCATCCAAGAATATCAAATAGTCCATTTTGTGCTTTATCGCAAAATACAGCACTGCGTTACGTTTGCTCGCATATCCTTTGCCAAAAATTACGGAAGCCTCTTTTGAAGTAATAACGCCTTTATGAACCAAATATTCAATTTCTTCGTTTATAGCGCCGCTTCCAATAAATGTGCTGCTATCAATCTGCTCGGTCAAATCCGGATGTATTTTTGTGTAATCCGTAACCTTGGTATTATGATAATTAAGATCATAGGCAACAAAAAGATTCAAAATGATCTTTTTGTTTTCCACTAAGCCTGATTCCTTCCAGTTATAAATGTGTGTTCTCAGCACCTTCTGAAAACTTTTTCTCCCGGTTGCAAAACCGATCCCCACCTTAATACTCTGATCCTTCTGCAATATCCCGACTCCTTTCTAAAGCTACTGCGGATTGTCCGCTTGGCTTTTTTTACCACTGACAACTTTATGTTATCATTAAGTTGTATATTTTGTCAACTCAATTGCGCTGCAATATTCCCTAAAAATAAATATTAGCCTCTGCATAATATATCTGCAGGGCTAATATTTTGAGACTTTTTTATCACTGCATACCATTTTTATTCGGCTTGCAGCGGTTCGCTTGCGAGAATTTCCTCCACTTCTTCGAAACCTTCCGGGAAAGCATAGTTGTAACGGGCAGGCAGAGCGAAGACGTAACTGCCGTTTCTGCCCAACTCCTTAGGACCGATGGGAGCGGCGCCAATATGAAATTCCTCCTGCTGCAATCGTTTCCATTGATCGGGGGTGAATACCAGGATAGGGATGTCCTGCCGCAGTTTTTCAGTCTTCCATTGAGGGTGCCGGATAGATAGGAGAGAACCTGTTTCTATGACCTCCTGACTTTTAGTCCCTCCGATAGCCAAACCCTCCCACTTTTCTGTTACGATCGAATAACCCCGCCAACTATCAGGTAAGGTAAAGCGAAAACCATACTGAGTATTTTTATAGACAAGGGATCCCTTCGCCAGATCGGGCGCCGCGGCTTCGCCAGTTGCTTCGTCAGTTGCTTCGTTAGTGGACTCGTCAATGTCGGCAGTCTGTGGCGGCGCTTCTACAGACGGGTTTTGAACAGGGGGCTGGGCTTTATTCCATCCCTGGGCGCAAGCGAAGAGATAGCCGCTTAATAACAGGGCAACTAAGAATACTAATATTTTTTTCATTATACTGCCTCCCATGAATAGATCTTCCTAAATTAGACGAAATAACAGCATAATCGGTTCCCTGGCAGTAAAGGTAAAGAAAACTTGGCTTGCGCCAAGCCTTTAGGCGAAGGCGGAAGCCTTAGTTGCACTTATACTTTCTGAAAGTACAAAAAATGCCGGCCAAGCCACATTACAGTGACCCGGTCGGCATTTTTTATCCGCGATCAATTTCGGATTTGGGCTTCTATCAAGCTGCCCCCGCAATACTTTTCCCGCAGCTTCGGCTTTTCAATTTTTCCGGTCGGGTTGCGCAAAACTACATCAAAAATAATCCTGCGCGGGCGTTTATAACGGGGCAGAGCGGAGCAAAAGGCCATAATTTCATCTTCAGTGCATTCGTGATCCGGCTTTAACTCTATAATAGCCGCCGCTATTTCACCCAGACGCTGATCCGGCAGCCCGATCACAGCTACGTCTTTGATCGCCTCATGTCCGTGCAGGAAATCTTCAATCTGCACCGGGTACAGGTTTTCGCCGCCGCTGATAATCACATCTTTTTTCCGGTCAACCAAATAAACAAAGCCCTCTTCATCCATACGGGCCATATCGCCTGTAAAAAGCCAGCCGTCTTTGAGCACAGCCGCCGTCGCTTCCGGGTCGTTATAATAGCATTTCATCAAGCCCGGCCCTTTTACAACCAGCTCTCCTACCTGCCCCTGTACCACCGGGCATCCCGTTTCGTCAGCGATCATGATTTGCCAGTTAAAACCGGCTTTTCCGATAGCTCCCACTTTATGAATGTTTTCCGTACCTAAATGGACACATCCAGGGCCGATTGATTCACTCAGGCCATAATTGGTATCATAAAGATGATTCGGAAAATAAGTTTTCCAACGGTGGATAAGGCTGGGCGGAACCGGCTGAGCGCCAATATGCATAAGCCTCCACTGGGCGAGATCATAATTTTCCAGCTTTACTTCTTCTCTTTCAATGGCGTCAAGAATATCTTGCGCCCAGGGAACCAACAACCATACGATGGTAATTTTTTCCTGGGAAACCGCTTTCAGTATCCATGCAGGCTTAACTCCGCGCAGTAAAACAGCTTTGCCGCCCACTAAAAAGCTGCCGAACCAATGCATCTTGGCGCCTGTATGATAGAGAGGCGGAATGCACAGGAAATTATCCTCCCGCGTTTGCCTGTGATGGTTATTTTCCGTGTAACATGCCGACATTAGACTTTGGTGAGTATGCAGAATGGCTTTTGGAAAACCTGTCGTACCTGAAGAGAAATACAGCGCCGCATCGTCTTCATCCGTCAGTTTGATTGGCGGGGCTTGGGCGGAATAGTTCGGGATAAGGCGGTCATAGCTTTCGGCAAAGGAAGGGCAATCATCCCCCAGAAAAAAGATCCTTTTCACATTGGGAACCAATTTAAAAACCGTTTCTACGCGGTCGGTAAATTCAGGCCCAAAGACCAAGGCGTCGGCTTCCGATAATTCCAGGCAATATTTAATTTCTTCTGCAGTATAGCGGAAATTTAAAGGTACGACTATCGCCCCGGTTTTCAAAATTCCGAAATAAATGGGCAGCCATTCCAGGCAATTCATCAGTAGTATTGCGACTTTATCCCCTTTTTCGATACCCCTGGCGAGCAAAAGATTGGCAAACCGATTGGCTTGGTCATCAAATTCACGCCAGGTGATCTCCCGCCGGAATTTAGCCGCCGCACTGGTTTCAACCAGTTCGAACTCGCGCCATGTAATCTCCCGTTTTTCTTGTTCTTCGGGATTAATTTCTACAAGGCTGATATCTTGTCCATACATACCGGCATTACGGGAAAGTATTTCCGTTATGGGCATTTTTATCCGTTCCTCCTTACTACCATCCTTAAAAATGGCATAACAGCTCCTTGTCAATTATAAAATGCTGGAGATAGTTTATCAACCTTTTTGTCAAAAATGATTGAAAAGGTAACTAGCAAGTTTAATTTCCGCACAGGTTTAAGATCAGAAATCCCCTGTGGTAACGCCGGCCGCTTCGAAGGTCGCCATTTCATCGGCGATTTTGAGGGCCGCTTCGATCATCGGAAACATTAGGACCGCGCCTGTACCTTCTCCCAGTCTCATGTGAAAATCAAGCCTGGATTTTAAGTTGAGTTTATCGAGGGCCAACCGGTGACCCAGTTCTTCCGAGCTATGGGAAGATATCATATAAGAAGCGGCCAGCGGCGCAATTTTAGCTGCAGTGAGCGCTGCGGCTGATGCGATAATACCGTCAAGCACAATCGGTACGTGTTGGTAAGCCGCTTCGAGGATCGCCCCCGTTAGCGCGGCGATTTCCAAACCGCCGATTTTGGCGAGGGTGTCAAGGGGTGCGGACGGGTCGGGCTGATTGACCTCTATGGCGCGTTTGATAACATCTTGTTTGTGCCTGAGGGCTTCGTCCTTTACCCCGGTGCCCCGCCCGGTAACTTCTTCCACCGTATGGCCGGTAAATACTGACACTAAAGCGGCGCTTGGAGTTGTGTTGCCGATACCAACTTCCCCTGTTGCCAAAAGATTTATTCCGGAGCCGATCGCTTTAGCGGCAACCTGCGAACCGGTAAGAATAGCACGGACGGCCTCCTCCCTGGTCATGGCCGGTCCATGGATGATATTAGCTGTTCCGTTCTTGACACGGTTAACCATAAGCTCAGGAGGATCTAAGGGCGCCGCAATACCAACGTCGGTGCAGATAACTTCTGCTCCGCAATGGCGGGCCAGGACATTGATGCCCGCCCCGCCTCTTAGGAAGCTATAAAACATTTGGGCGGTGATTTCCTGGGGAGCGGCGCTTACTCCTTCGGCCACGACTCCATGATCCCCGGCCATGAGAAGAACGGCTTTCCCTTTAATTTTCGGTTGTGAAGTGCGGACGATCCCGGCAAATTGCCGGGCGATATCCTCCAGGACGCCTAAACTCCTAAGTGGCTTGATCTTAGCATCCAACCGTTTTTGCATGCCTTCAATGGACTCCCGGTCAAGTTCTTCAATTCCGCTTATCAGCTTTTCTAAAATAGCCTCCAGCCCTTGGTTTTTTGTCGTCGTTTTGGTAGTCATCTTCGATCTCCTCCAATTTTTTTATTTTTAGGGCCCTCCGAGTAGCGGGGTTTTCGTTAATCGGGTAGGAGGCTGACC
>DHRG01000031.1:0-99629 GCA_002408285.1 Peptococcaceae bacterium UBA5318
GGTCAGCCTCCTACCCGATTTATAGGAGGGGCACCACCTTGGATATTTTTGATAAAATCGTCAGAAAAATAAATAAAGGGTGCGTGGATATCGGTGTCGTACTGTTAGTGGTTGTAATACTTGCATCTTTTACCCAGGTTTTATGCAGATATTTCCTCCATATCGCGGCGGCATGGACTGAGGAATTGGCAAGAATGGCCTTCAATTATTCCTGTATGTTAGGCGCCGGGGTTTGTATTGCGGAATCCTCAAATCCTGTCATGTCCATGTTGACGGACCACCTGACGAATAAAGGCAATAAAAAAGGCCTGCTGGCCCAGCGCTTATTTGCTTATGCCGTTATGCTTTTCATTACCGTATTGCTTATTCCCATCGGAATAAAATTCATGGGCAACGTTTCCATCCAGACGTCCGCCCAGCTTGGCATCAATTTAAAATATCTTTATCTGAGTATCCCAATTGGATTATCTATTGTTGTTTTAAATATTATCAACAATGTACTGACCTTACTAAAGAATTGGGGTAAGGACGATACGGGAACATCACAGGAAGCGGAGGAGGGAGCCTTATGAGCACAATAACGGTATTTGACTTTTTTTTGGTATTCGTGCCGATGATGGTTTGTTTCTTTTTAGCTGTGCCTGTTTCCTATTCGATCGGCGCCGCCACTGTTTTGTATATTATGCTCAGCGGCCACGGCTCCTTGATGATTATGCCCCAAAGGATATATGCCGCCATAGACAGCTTCGTCTATATCGCCATTCCCCTCTTTATTTTTGCAGGGTATATGATGGAAACAGGAGGGATATCCAAACGGCTGTTTGATTGGGTGAAATCAGTTTTCTGGTGGATACCGGGAGGAAGCGGCACCATTACATTGCTTTGCTGTGCCGTGTTTGCCGCTCTGACAGGTTCTGTTATTGCCACATGTGTGGCGATGACCTCGCTTGCCTTCAATACGCTTTTGGAGGACGGCTATACGCCTGCCAAAGCCTCCGGGCTTATCGCATGCGGCGGAACGCTGGGTCCTGTTATTCCGCCCAGCATAGCCATGATTATCTATGGAGCGAGCATGAACGTTTCGATCCCCCAGATGTTCATCGCCTCCATTATCCCCGGTTTAATCCTGCTTACTTCTATGGTTGCTGTTAATATTATGTATGTAAAAAAAGCAAGACTAAAAGTTGACGTATCTACGTCGTCATGGAAGGAGATTGCAATTTACACTTTGCGCTCGCTGGGTGCGCTCTTACTCCCGGTGATTATTCTCGGAGGGATCTATGGCGGCGTGTTTACAGCGGCGGAAGCGGGATGCATCGCCAGCGTATACTGCGTTTTGTTGACCCTGGCCTATCGTCAGCTTACTTGGGAAAAGTTTATCCGTGCGGCCAGGAACACAGTCAAAACAACAGCGGCGATCATGCTTATTGTTGGAATGGCTAATGGGTTTACATGGATTCTATCCTTCACGAAAATCCCTGGCTACCTAGTCAAATTGGCCATTCCGCTTTTGGGAGGCAATTGGATCCTCTATATGGTCGCGCTGATGATAATACTGTTTATTGCAGGCGCTTTGATAGAAACAACGGCCTCCATTCTTATCCTGGGGCCGATTCTGATCCCTATCGGTGAAGCGATGGGCCTGAATTCGCTGTTTTTGGGCGTAGCGTTTTGCGTGTGTTTGTGTGTCGGCTATGCAACGCCGCCGTTCGGCATGGCCCTCTTTACTGTTTCCTCTGCTTCTCATGTGCCTTATGGCAAAGTGGTCAACGGCGCCTGGCCATTCTTGATCGCAATGGCGATCGCTATGTTTGTCATTGCATTATACCCGCCGATCATAATGTTCTTGCCCAATCTGCTTCAGTAACATGACTATGGCGCAAGTACGCAACCTTCCAAAGCAGAAAGGAGATTTTTTAAAAAAATGGGGAAGTGGGAGTTCACCGGCGGGCAAAAATGGGAAGATGATCGTTTTGTTCCGGTATCGCATCACCAGATAGATATTCCCGGCGAAGAAGACAAGGTAATCGAGCTTTCTCAGGATGACTTATTGGTCCCCGGCTTAATCGACTTTCATTGCCATCCGTGGGCGCCGGGTGCGCTGGCTGATTTCAGCATTGCCGACCAGTTTTTGGCGTCCGTAGGTACCGCCGCGTATATTGACGGGGGATCCTTTGGCTACAATGGCTGGGAGGCGGGCGATCGGTTTTGGCGGGCGACATCGGTTGCCGGGGTAAGGTCTTTGCTGAATGTAAGACCGGAAGGCTTTACCGTCATTCCTAATCCGAACCCTTCGAGGGCGGAGGACATCTCTCTTGACCGCATTGTTGAAACGGTGAAAAGATCCGGGGGAAGGATCCTGGGCATAAAATTAGCGCTTGGATCCGCCTTGAGCAAAGATGATGATGAAAAGCTGTTGGAGCTGGGAAGGAATGCGGCAGACAAAACAGGCGGCATTTTGGCGGTGCATATCACAAAAACATATCATTCCCTGGAAGAAATAGCCTCTTATCTTAAACCAAAAGATGTTCTCATACATCCTTTCCATGGCGAAAGGGGTTCCGCGCTTAGGGAAGACGGAACATACTCAAACGCCATGTTTACCATGAAAGATGCGGGAATCACGATGGATGTTTCGGCGGGCAAGAGTCATTTTTCCTGGAGGGTGGCCAAAGCGGCCTTTAGCCAAGGGTTCCGACCCGATACCATATCTACAGATCAAATACGCCTCTCCTGGCATGGTCAATCGTTTCGGGACTTACCGCATATCCTTTCCGCGTTCGCGGCAGGTCTGGGAATGCCGCTGGAAGATGTTTTCAGGGCTGTTATCACCAAACCCCGGCAATATTTAAAAATAGACTTAGACTACGCAGAAAATCTGGTCGTGTTAAAGAAAAAAGAAGGAAAAACGGAATTTTTAGATTCATACGGGGAAGCGGTCGCAGGGGATTATGAGTATTTGCCGGTAATTGTTATCCGGAATGGAAAAGTTTTGGTATGCTGATACGCAATTATGGAATATAACAAAAAAACGGCGGGATAAGGGGCTGTAACCCTCTCCCGCCGTTTCGCTTTATTATCGGATATCCTGATGATGGCTTTGCAAGGATTTTACTCCGCCCTTATCGGAAGAAGATTTTCGGTAAGCGGCAATACCTTTGACACTGGCGCTGGCGGCGGCGATGGTTGTGATATAAGGGGTCTGGTAATTGATCGCCGCTTTGCGCAGGTAATCATCATCATGCTGGCTGTGCTTGCCGGAGGGAGTGTTGATAACCAGTTGGATCTCCTTGTTCATGATGCTGTCGGCAATGTTGGGACGACCTTCCTGAAGTTTTTTAACGCCTTCGGACGGGATACCGTTTTCTTGTAAAAAGAGCTTGGTGCCTTCCGTGGCTTTGATGGTGAACCCTAAATTGATGAATCCCCTGGCTATTTCCAGCACAGCGGGCTTATCCTGATCGACGACGGAAATCAAGACTGTTCCTGATGTCGGCAAGGGAACCTGTGTAGCCTCCTGAGCTTTGAAAAAGGCCAGGCCAAAAGAAGAAGCTATACCAAGCACCTCGCCGGTGGAGCGCATTTCGGGGCCCAGCAGCGGATCCACTTCCTGGAACATATTAAAGGGGAAGACCGCTTCTTTGACTCCATAATAAGGGATTTTCCTGGGGGTAAGGCGGCTGACAATGGATTTTTCCGCGGAAACAGCCGACATCATGATTTCTGTGGCAATACGGGCCATCGAAATGTTACAGACCTTGGAAACCAGCGGCACCGTACGGGAAGCCCGCGGGTTGGCTTCCAAAACATAAACTTTGTCATGGGCAATGGCATACTGCATATTCATCAGACCGCTTACATTAAGTTCCTTGGCGATCTTTTTGGTGTATTCGCAGATGGTGGCTAGGTGTTTTTCGGGGATGCTGATCGAAGGGATCACACAGGCCGAGTCGCCGGAATGGATCCCGGCTAATTCGATATGCTCCATCACAGCCGGTACAAAAGCGTCTGTACCGTCGGCGAGAGCGTCGGCTTCCGCTTCAATGGCGTTATCCAAAAACTTATCTATAAGAATAGGCCTTTCCGGAGTGACCCCGACCGCGGCTTCCATATATTGAAACAGCATTTCTTCATCATGAACGACTTCCATACCGCGTCCACCCAGCACATAAGAGGGTCTTACCATCAAGGGATAACCGATCCGGGAGGCTATGCTGTGCGCTTCTGCGAAGTTAGTAGCCATCCCTGATTCCGGCATTGGTATGGCGAGTTTGTCCATCACTTGGCGAAAACGGTCGCGGTCTTCAGCCAGGTCGATGGTTTCCGGGGTAGTACCGAGGATTTTCACTCCCGCTTTAGCTAAATCCTGAGCGATATTCAGCGGGGTCTGGCCGCCGAATTGCACGATGACCCCCAGCGGCTTTTCTTTTTCATATATGCTGAGTACATCTTCTACGGTGAGAGGCTCGAAATAGAGCTTATCCGAGGTGTCATAGTCGGTGGAAACCGTTTCCGGATTGCAGTTGACAATGATCGTTTCATAGCCTAAGTCACGCAGCGCAAAAGCGGCATGGACGCAGCAATAGTCAAACTCTATGCCCTGGCCGATCCGGTTAGGACCGCCGCCTAAGATCATCACCTTCCGGTTGGCGGGGCTGCCGGCGGGACTGCCGGCCTCCCTGATATTATAACTGGAGAAATAATAAGCGGCGTTTGCTACCCCGCTTACCGGAACAGCCTCCCAGCCTTCCACAACACCCAGAGCGATTCTGCGGCTGCGGATTTCTGTTTCCGGCATATCTAAAAGCATAGCCAGGTAACGGTCGGCAAAGCCGTCCTTTTTGGCGCGGGTCAGTAAGGCATCCGGCAAAACGCCGTGTTTATATGCCAGGATCTTCTGTTCCAATAAAACAAGTTCTTTCATTTGTTGGATAAACCAGGGCTTGATATGGGTCAGCCGGTAGAGTTCGTCTACATCAGCCCCTTTACGGAGGGCTTCATACATAATAAATTGGCGTTCGCTGGTTGCTTCGACGAGCATATTCGTCAGTTCAGCCAAAGAACGGTCGTGAAAGTCTTTAGCAAAGCCCAACCCGAAACGGCCGATTTCCAGGGAACGGATAGCCTTCTGTAAAGCCTCTTTATAGTTTTTGCCGATACTCATGACTTCGCCGACAGCCCTCATCTGTGTCCCCAGCTTGTCCTGGGCGCCTTTAAACTTTTCAAAAGCCCAGCGGGCAAATTTGATGACCACGTAATCCCCGGAGGGGGTGTATTTATCCAAGGTTCCCTCTCTCCAGTACGGAATTTCGTCCAGGGTCAAACCGGCGGCCAGCATGGAAGAAATCAGCGCGATCGGAAAACCGGTCGCCTTGGAAGCAAGGGCGGAAGAGCGGGACGTGCGGGGATTGATCTCAATTACCACCACCCGGTCCGTTTTGGGGTCATGGGCAAATTGAACATTTGTACCGCCAATGACTTGAATGGCCTCAACTATATCATAAGCATACTTCTGCAGCCTTTTTTGCAATGCGGGGCTGACAGTCAGCATCGGCGCAGCGCAGAAAGAGTCGCCCGTATGGACGCCCATGGCGTCGATATTCTCAATAAAGCAGACGGTGATCATTTGATTTTTGGCATCCCGGACAACCTCAAGTTCCAGTTCTTCCCAGCCCAGTACTGATTCTTCCACGAGGATTTGACCGACTAAGCTGGCCGCGATCCCGCGGGTGGCGGTTGTCCTTAGTTCTTCGATATTGTAAACAAGGCCTCCGCCCGTGCCCCCCATTGTATACGCGGGGCGGACAACTACGGGGAACCCCAGTTCCAGGGCGATATTTTCCGCTTCCTGGATAGTGTAGGCAGGTTTGCTGCGCGGGATTTCAATACCCAGACGGTTCATCGTTTCTTTAAAAGCAATGCGGTCCTCGCCGCGTTCGATGGCATCCAGTTGTACCCCGATGACTTCAACTCCGTATTTTTCCAAAATACCGGCTTTTGCCAGTTCGGAACTGAGGTTAAGGGCCGACTGGCCGCCCAGGTTAGGCAGCAAAGCATCGGGAAGTTCTTGGGCAATAATCTCCGCAAGCCTTTGGACATTGAGCGGTTCAATATATGTTATGTCTGCTATCCCGGGATCCGTCATAATTGTCGCCGGGTTGGAGTTTACCAGAACAATCTGGTAGCCTAGTTTCCGCAGGGCTTTACAAGCTTGGGTGCCGGAATAGTCAAATTCACAGGCCTGTCCTATGACGATTGGGCCGGAGCCGATTATCATGATTTTATGAATGTCGGGACGTTTGGGCATATATCCACCTCATTGTTTAGATTCGTAAAAACTTCTTCTGATAAATTATATATCAATTTAAGCTGATTTACATAGCTGTTTCCTAAAAGTAAAAAAAATTAATTTCGTTTCATCAGCCTGATGATACTATCAAGGGTTTCCGCACTTAAAATATGTTCCATTTTACATGCGTCTAATTCGGCTATATCATGGGGGATTTCCAGCGTTTTCTCTAAAAACAGTACGAGAAGCAGGTGTTTTTCATACACCTGGCGTCCAACCGTTACTCCTTTTTTTGTCAGCACGACATTTTTATAAGGGGTATAAATCACCAGGTCATGTTTGGCAAGATTCTGCAGGGCTTCGGTAACGCTGGCCATCCTCACGTGCAATTTATCCGCGATATCTTTAACGTGGATCGTTTCATTAGATTCTCCCAGGCTAAAGATGGCTTCTAAATAGTCCTCCATACTGGGGGTTATTTTATAATTCATTATATATCACCCATTTCTAAGGGATATCTTAACCATTATTCTTTCTTAATCCGGGCTATTTGTAAAGGCTATATTAACATAAAAAGGAACCGGCGGGTTCCTTTTTGCATCTACTCTCTTTTGTAACAGGCCGCTATCTCCCCGTAATACAGGACGTGGTAGTTACCGCCGGGGTAGAAATTTTCTTTGATATCGGTTTTCAGGAGAGCCGGTTCCATAGCTTGTTGGTAGACTACCTTACATTCGTAGAACAAGTCGCATTCCTTGATGATAGGAGCGGCGACGGTTTTTCCCTGAACAGGGCTCAGGCCGGCTTCCTTAAATTTGTCGATATCCTTACCGGATTTGCTGCCGCAGAGCGCCAGTTGTTTTTTCAGATCCCCGGAAAGCGGAATACTTACTGTGAATTCCTTGCTTTTTTCCAGCAATTCATAAGTATAGCGGGAATAGCGCACCATTACCATCAAGATGGGTTTGCCCCAGATGATTCCCGCATTGGCCCAGCCGATAGTCATGGTATTCGCTTTGCCGTTGTACCCGGCCGTTAAGAATGCGCCGCCCGGGATTTGCTCCATGAATTCTTTTAAAGGTTCATAAAATAATAAATCCTTCATATTACCATTACCCCCCATATAATTATGGTTATATTTCCATTATACCAAAACAAGCCGGTTTATGACAAAGGGAGCGGCTAATCGGTTATAATGAGGACAATCAGATTAAAATGGGGGAAATATATGAAAAGAATTTTGAAGGCCTGTTCGTTGCCGCTGGTTCTGATTATGTCGGCGGTTCCTGTTTTGGCCCTGGATGATCCGGGTTTACAAAATAGTGGCGATTATGGCGAGATCCTTATGAAAACCGTTATGGGACTTGTTTTTATAGCTGTTGGCGGAGGCTGGCTTTATTTTATACGTCGAAAAAACGTTTGCTTTTTTGTGGGGAAAAAAGAACATAAAAGGTTATATCTAAAACCTCAAGACCAAATTATCATTGATGTTGCCCAGGATATTTCACCTGATAAATCTTTGATTATAGTTTTTAAGAAAACCTTAGTCAAAATGATAAAGGAAGTAGTTATTATGAACGGCCCCCGGGAATTATCCCGCTGTTTTACGGCGGGTAAAGAAGGACACCTGGAATTCAAATACGATCCCGAAAATAATAAAACGCGCTGGAAATAGCCCCCGGCCGGTGAAATATAGACCGCCCTTTATACATATACTGTGATGAGGGGTGGTCGTTATTGATCCGGGGAACGTTTTTACAGGCCGGTATGGCCCAGTCATGGGATACCGCTCAATGGAGCAGGGAATTTTCTTACTTACAGGAAGCGGGTATGTGTTATCTTGTTCTGACAGGGCTTGCCGCAACTTCCGGTAAAACAACATATACCCTTTATCCGACCCGTTTGCCCGGCTTTCAATGGGTAAATCCGGGAGTGGATGTGGTGGACCGTTGCCTTCAATGTGCGCACAAAGCCGGGTTTAAGGTCTTCCTGGGTCTTCAGTTTAATAAAGACTGGTGGAAGCAAGGAGCCAAGGATCCGGAGTGGCTGTATGAGCAGATGGGTATTGGCAACGTCTTGGGGGACGAATTGCACCGGACGTATTTTGCCAAGTATCCGGCTGCTTTACACGGATGGTATTGGGAATATGAAATCGACAATCGGCGGTTTTGTACAAAACGACGGCTAGACGTGTTAGCCAGGGCTCTCAATATCAGCCTTTTTTATCTAAAGAAAAAGAGGACGCCTCTTCCCATGCTGTTGTCCCCTTTTATGAATAAAAAGTGTTCAACCCCGGAAACATATGCCGCTGTTTGGCGATACCTCCTAGCCAATACAGAACTGGGGGCGGGAGATATCTTCTGTCCCCAGGATTGCGTGGGTGCGGGGGGATTGGCCTTGGCGGATCTTCCGGCCTGGTTTTCCGCGCTGGGTAAAGCGGTAAGCACGAAACCGGGGATGTTATACTGGGCAAATATTGAGAACTTTGTTCATAAAGACTGGTCCAGCGCTACATTGCAACGGTTCATCGCGCAGATGGAGCAAGTCCGGCCCTATGTGGAAAATATTATCACCTTTTCCTATAGTCATTACTATAGCCCTAATAATATTGCCGGCGGGTTTCATGAAACATATCTCAATTACTTGAAAACAGGTCTTTTGGAATGCGAAAAACCCACTCCCCCCAGGGAAGTAAGGATTCGCAAGCTGGGCGGAAACGAATATAAAATTTCCTGGTCGCCTGGTACTGATAACATAGGTATTTACGGCTATCAGGTCTATCGCAACGGGATGATTATTTTTACCACGGCGCAGCAAAGAAAATACGGCGGAAACCCCGGAGGATTGTTGTTAGAGTATATCGACAGGCCTTCTATGTTCCGGTCTAAAGGAATCAGCTATAGTGTGTCGGCTTTGGATTTTGCGGGCAATCTTTCCCGGCCCGCCATAGGCGCGCTGCAGTGTTAATGTAAAACACAAATTGATATAAGGGTTATTTGTCTGTCAGGCTGGTTAGCCTGACTTTTTATTATATATACAAATATAATAATAATTGGATTATAATATGATAGTATAGTCCTAAATTATTGATCCATCATTTAAAAATAACAAAGGAGCGATTCTTCATGAGATTCATCAGTACAGAAAATATCTTGCAAGGAATGAAACTGGCGATGCCAATATATAACTCACAGGGTGAGATCCTATTAAAAGATGGCAACCGGATCAATGAGGGCATCATTCAGCGCATCAAGGAAATAGGATTTAACGGGATATTTATAGATGATTACCAGTCGCAAGGCCTGATAGCGAATAAAATTTTGGATGATTCCTTTAAATACAAAATGGCTGCCAACTTAAAAGAAACAAGTAATAAAATCAGGACGGGGGCCTTGCCGGACCGGTTGATCCGCAAGTTGAAAGATGACGTTGATGAAATCATCAATATGGTGATTTATAATAAAAACCGTATGCTTAATGTCAGCGACATCAAGATATTCGGAGATTATCCGTTTTATCATGCTGTTTTCACCTCGCTTTTGTCCATTATGATGGGCTTTGAATTGAAATTAAACCGGCTTGACCTCTTTGATTTGGGCCAAGCGGGGTTATTTCATGATATTGGAAAAATGTTTGTGCAAGAGAAGATTCTTAATAAAAAAGAGAGGCTAACGGCTGTTGAAGAGGAAGAATTAAGATCCCATTCCTATAAAAGCTATAAAATCTTAAGGGAATCGAATCTTTTTACGTCAAAATGCTGCGTCGGTGTTTTGGACCATCATGAAAGATTTGATGGCAGGGGGTATCCTAATAAGAAGCGGAATAAAGATATAACGTTACCTGGAAGGATAATCACTATAGTTTCAGCGTATGATTCCTTAACTTCGGAAAAACCATACGCAAAGGCCAAGGCGCCCAGCGAGGCCATGGAGTATATCATGGGCGGCAGCGGCGCCCTGTTTGACCCGGAATTCGTCCAATTATTTTTGCGGATGGTAGCCCCCTATCCTATAGGGACCCTGGTTGAATTGAGTAATGGCGTCATCGGTATTGTGACTGAAAATTATAAGGACTGCTGTATGCGGCCAAGGATTATGGCGATCAATGACAACAACTGCGAAGCGGACCGCGTGTACATAGATTTAAAGAATGATGCGGATGCTGTTTCAGTAACTATTTCAAGGATCCTGTCTTAAAGTAAAGAATACTTATTTTGTTTGTGATATAATATCCTGAGTAATGACCTAAGGAGGTTTTTTTTTGAGCATCATACAATCTATTATTCTCGGAATTTTTCAGGGGTTGGGCGAGTTTCTTCCTATCTCCAGTTCAGCCCATTTAGTAATAGTTCCCTGGCTTTTTGGCTGGCCGGAACACACCCTGGTTTTTGATGTAGCCTTACATCTTGGTACGCTTTTGGCCGTTATCGTTTATTTTTGGCATGATTTTCTCGCTATTTTGATAAACGGTCTTACCAGACCCCGGACCAGGGAAGGGAAATACTTATGGTATCTGGTTCTTGCCACCATACCGGGAGCTGTCTTTGGATTTTTATTGGATGATATAGTAGAAAACGTTTTCCGGCAGCAGATCCTGCTGATTGCTATTGTGCTTGCATTGTTTGGAGTCGTTCTGTATTATGTGGATCAGAGGGGAAGAAAAAAAATCGGCCTGCCTGATATAAGTATTCTTCATGCCGCCCTGATTGGTTTATCCCAAGCTTTCGCAATTTTTCCGGGGATCTCCCGGTCCGGTATCACCATGACGATGGGACTGCTGCTGGGTTTTACCCGGGAGGCGGCGGCAAGATTTTCGTTCTTGCTGTCGGCGCCCATTATCTTTGGCGCCGGCTTTTATTCGCTGCTGAAAAATTATCACGATGTCCAAGCCCAGCTGCTCACTTTTTCTGTGGGCTTTGCCGCGTCGGCCGTGGTTGGGTTTATTGCGATACATTTCCTGCTTACCTATTTAAAAAACAACAATTTCAAGATCTTTGCCCGTTACCGTTTTCTTGCCGCGGCGCTTATTTTTCTTGTTTATTTTATCCGATAGCCAACCGGGGCTGCCAGGTGATGCGTAAGCTTTGATATATTCAGAAATGAGGAATAGCAGGTGAGTAAAAAACGCCAAAAACGCCGGGGCCAAGCCATCGGAGTGTGGTATGCCATTGCGGCGTATGGGCTCTGGGGAATCCTGCCGGGGTACTGGAAATTGCTCCAGGAGGTGCCGGCCCGGGAGATATTAGCCCACCGTTTTGTCTGGGCGTTTCTCTTTGTCGTGGCTATATTGGCTTTTAATGGACAGTGGGTCAATTTATGGAATATTATGAAAGACCGGAGGAAGAGGACGTTTATCGTTAGCAATGCCTTGTTTATCAGCGCCAACTGGTTTATCTATATCTACGCGGTGAATAGCGGCCATATTGTTGAAGCGAGCCTGGGTTATTATATTAATCCTTTGATTAGTGTAGTCATGGGATTGTTGTTCCTGCGGGAGCAGATGGGCCTATGGCAGTGGATCTCTTTAGCTTTGGCTGCCGTCGGCGTGGCCGTTTTAACGTTTACATACGGCGGTATACCCTGGATCGCCATTTCCCTGGCGCTGACTTTTGGTTTTTACGGCTTAATTAAAAAAATGGCAAAAATAGATTCGATGCTCTCCCTTTCCCTGGAAACGGTAGTTATCGTCCCTTTTGCGCTGTCGTATCTTATCTATAAACACGTACAAGGGGCGGGTTCTTTTGGCTTAACGCCGCAAATCACTATCTTGCTGGTGTTTTCAGGAGTTATCACCGCCGTGCCTCTTTTATTGTTTGCCAAAGGGGCTGAACGAATATCCCTGACAACCCTGGGGTTTACCCAGTACCTTTCTCCTACCCTCAGTCTGTTGATCGGCGTATTTATTTATAATGAACCATTTACTTTTGTTCATGCAATCAGTTTTGGCCTGATCTGGTCAGCCCTAGTGATATATGCTTTATCCCAAATGTCATTGGGTCAATATAGGCCGGGTCAATATAATACGTATACGAAGTGAGGAGTAATAACAGTGCTCGATAAATGGGCGCAAGTGGGAAGCGCCTTTCGTCACAGAAATTACCGTTTGTTCTGGTGTGGTCAGCTAATATCCATGATGGGGACATGGATGCAAAACATGGCCCAAGGCTGGTTGGTGTTAGAGTTGACCAATTCAGCTTTTTTGCTGGGGGTTTTGGTCACCGTCCAGTTTTTGCCGGTGACGCTGTTGACTTTGTTCGCCGGAGTGGTGGCGGACCATGTCCCGAAAAGGAAGGTCTTGATTATAACCCAATCCGTGATGCTGACGCTGGCGGCCGTTTTAGGAACGTTGGTTTATTTCCAGGCGGTTCGTTATTGGCATGTCCTGGTCCTGGCCGCCGTCTTGGGCCTTGCCAATACCTTTGATATGCCGACGCGGCAGTCGTTTGTCGTTGAAATGGTTGGGCAGGAAGACCTGACCAATGCCATTGCCTTAAACTCTTCCGTCTTCAATGTCGGCAGAGTGATTGGCCCTACTCTGGCCGGGCTGGTGATCGGACGCGTGGGTATAGCGGCCTGCTTTATGCTTAATGCCGTCAGTTTTATCCCTGTGATCGCAGGGCTTCTCATGATGAATTTACCGGAGAAAAAATGGGGATTCTCTATGGATATACATCTTAAGGAAGAAGTTAAGGAAGGTTTGCAATATATCCGGGGAAATGCGGTTGTCTTATTCAGCATGATGTTGTTGGCGTTGCTTAATGTGATGACGATGAATTTTAATGTCGTCATTCCTGTGCTGGCGAGGGATACAATGCAACTTGGCGCGGAGGGCTTTGGCTATCTGATGTCCGGGTTGGGCGTCGGAGCCTTTTGCGGTTCTTTGTTTATGGCCGCAGCCAGCAAAGAGGGGCCGCGGCGCAGGGTATTATTAGCGGGAGCGGCCGGTTTGTGTATTTTTCAAATAGCCGTTTCTATTAGCAGGTCGCTGGTTCTTTCCATGTTATTGCTGGGTTTGACCGGCTTTTTCATGCTGATCTTTACAGCGTCGGTGAACAGTACTATTCAGATGAATACACCCGATTATCTACGCGGGAGGGTCATGAGCGTTTATGTACTTATTTTTGGCGGGATCACGCCCATCGGCGGTTTTATCAGCGGAACGGCAACAGATTTATGGGGCGCTCCTGTAGTGATGGCTATGGGCGCCGCAATCGGATTGATCGGTTTAGTTATCATAACTGGTAAGGAGGATTAATGTTCCCATGCGAGTAATTATCATAGGGGCGGGCAAAATCGGTTACCATGTGGCTGAAGTTCTGGTACAGGAAAACCATGATGTCGTGGTAATCGAAAACGATGAGGAAAGGGCGAAAGCGCTGGAAGAAGAATTGGATATTCAGGTGATTTACGGCAGCGGATCCAGCGTGAGTTCTTTGCAAGAGGCGGGAGTTGATGAAGCCGGCTTATTGGTAGCGGTTACGGAAAGTGATGAAGTCAATATGATTTCCTGTATCCTGGCGAAACAATATGGGGTCAGAAAAACAGTGGCCCGGGTTCGCAACCCGGAGTATATTGCGGATGAAAAAAACAAAGAGGGGCTGTTCGCCAAAATTGACTTACTGATTAATCCTGAACTCGTCACAGCGAGAGAGATCGTCAAAGTGATCCATTTTCCGGAGGCTCTCGATGTAGAATATTTTGCTTCCGGCCAAGTCCAGTTGGCCGAAATAAGAATTCCTCCCGAAGCGCCGATCGCCCAAAAACAGCTCAAGGAATTGGGACTTGGTTTTCCTTGTATCATCGCGGCCATCCTGCGTAAGGAAAAGATGATGATACCCCATGGCAATGATATAATCCAACCGAATGACATTATTTTTATCATGTCCAGGACCAGGGATTTTCGGGTCGAACAGCTTCTGGGGAGCGAAAAGCGGAAGCCTCAGAAAGTGATGATCCTTGGAGGGGACCAAATAAGCTATTATCTAGCGAAGTTTTTGGAAAAAAGAAGGATCGCGGTCAAGATCATTGAGAAAAACTATGACCGCTGCACAGAGATAGCCGACAAACTGGAGAATGTCCTTGTTTTACATGGCGATGGCACAGATATTGATCTGCTGAAGGAGGAAGGCGCCGGGGATACGGATGTATTCGTCTGTTTGACAGACGACGACAAACTCAATCTGTTAGTCAGCCTCTTGGCTAAACACCTGGGGACCAAAAGAACCATTGCCCAGGTCCGACGCTCCGATTACATTCGTCTGATGGAAAGCGTGGGGATAGATGTAGGGGTCAGCCCCCGGTTGTTAACGGCGAATGCCATTTTGCGGTTTGTCAAAAAAGGAAGGAATATTATTTCCGCTACTTTGTTAAGCGAGGCCCGGGCCGAGATGCTGGAACTGGTGGTTCCCGGCAAAGCAAAAATAGCCAATAAAATGCTGAAGGATATCAACCTTCCACAGCAGGCTATCATTGGCTCTATCAACAGGAACAAACAGGTTATTATTCCAACCGGCGCGGATTATATCTATCCGGGCGATATTTTAACAGTCTTTTGTTTGGCGGCCTATGTCAATAAAATTGAGGAATATTTTAATCGCTGATTAAAATAGGGTGAGGGTCGATCATGAACTACCGTAAAATCGTGTCCTTTTTGGGCGTTATTATGATGATTATTGGCGTTAGCATGCTCCTGCCCATTTTTTGGTCCCTGTATTATGGCGATGCGGATTGGAGCGTTTTTTTACTCAGCAGTTTGATTACTTGCCTGCTAGGGTATCTGGCTTTTAAAACTAAAATCGAAGATGAGGAATTTCACCACCGGGAAGCGTTGATCGTGGTGACCTTTAGCTGGGTCCTGGCGGCGGTTTTTGGCGCTCTTCCCTATCTTCTCTCGGGTGTTCTTACCTCTTTTGCCGACGGTTTTTTTGAAACCATGTCGGGATTTACGACAACGGGGGCCAGCGTCTTCCAAGATGTCGAGGCGCTTCCCCATGGCATATTGTTCTGGCGCAGTTTGACCCAGTGGCTGGGAGGCATGGGGATTGTCGTATTATTAGTAGCCATCTTATCCACGATCGGAAATAGCGGGATCCAGATGTTTTGGGCCGAAGCGCCCGGCGCCGCTAAAGATAAAATCAGACCCCGGATCAGCGAATCGGCGAAAATCCTCTGGTACACCTATTTAATCATGACATTTATTGAAACGGTACTGCTCTGGCTGCTGGGTATGCCCCTGTTTGACGCCCTTTGCCATACCTTTAGTTCTGTGGCGACAGGGGGTTTTTCCACTAAAAATGCCAGTCTGGGTTTTTATGAGAATTCGGCGATCTATTGGGTCATCACCATCTTTATGTTTATGTCGGGAGCAAACTTTGCCCTTTATTATCAGGTGATTCGGGGTAAAAGCCCGCTGATTTTCTGGAAAGATGAGGAATTCAAGTTCTACTCACTGATTGTTTTTTTCTTCGGCGCTTGTATTACCGTCGATCTAATTTTGAAAATGGGATACGGCAGTTGGGGAGTCGCTGTTCAAGACGCCTTTTTTCACGTGGTATCCATCATAACCACCACGGGATATGCTATTACGGATTATGCTTTTTGGACGCCTTTCGCCCAGGGTATTTTAGTGGTATTGACGTTTATAGGCAGTTGTTCCGGGTCTACCAGCGGCGCTATCAAAGTGGGACGTTTAATGGTCATCATAAAACAAATGATGCTGGAATTCCGTAAAGTTATTCATCCCAAGGCTATTTTTCACTTGAAAATTGATGGAAAAGCGGTGCCTGCCGATATGGTCATGAGTATTCTGCAATTTTTTTTCATTTATATAAGCATCGCGGTATTTGGCACCCTTTTTATGGCCTTCCTGGGACTGGATTTGGTCAGCGCCTTTACTTCCGTGGTGGCGGCCTTGGGAAATGTGGGGCCGGGCTTGGAAAAGGTGGGGCCTATGGCTAACTACAGTTTTCTTCCTGACGCCGGAAAGTATTTGCTTTCCTTTCTGATGATGTTAGGGAGGCTGGAGCTCTATACGGTTATCGTCTTGCTGATACCGGCTTTTTGGCGGTATAGAAACTAAGCGGTATAGAAACTAAAACGAGCGGACAGGAAAAGACCGCCGGCAGTTTGAACCGACCCTAATTAGGTGAAGTTCGGGTGCCGGCGGCCTTTTAATTTCCGGCGCATTCAATCAGCGAAGCAACCAATCCGGCCCCTGCCAGCAGTTGTTCCACCGGCATATTTTCCGTTGTGCTGTGAACGTTTTCGTACCCTACCCCTAAAACGACGGTAGGAATGCCTTTGCCGTTTAAAATATTGGCGTCGCTGCCGCCGCCTGTGCCGATCACTTTAGGCTGTAAGCCCAGGCGCTGGACGGCCTTAATCGCCAGAGTCACCGGGGCTTCGCTTTCCCCGATGTAAATAGCGGGGTAGCAAAGGCCCTTTTCCAGGGATACCGCAGCGCCGGATTGACGGGCTGCGTTGTGGAACCTTTGGCTCATATGTTTGAGCTGCTTCTCCAGTTTATGAGGGCTAAGGCTGCGGGCTTCACAGGCGATGACTACCTCCTCGCAGACGATGTTGGTAGCCTTTCCGCCGCTGATGAGGCCGATGTTGGCCGTTGTTTCTTCGTCAATGCGCCCCAGCTTCATACCGGAAATGGCCCTGGCGGCTACTTGCACCGCATTAATGCCCTTTTCCGGGCAAATCCCGGCGTGGGCGGCTTTGCCGGTGATGGTCACCGTCAGGTTTTCCTGAGCGGGAGCCCGGTTGATGATTGTACCTACATCTCCTTCGCCGTCTAAAACATAGCCTATTTTTGCCTGCAGTAAAGCCGGGTCAACGTACCTTGACCCCATTAGGCTTGCCTCCTCGCCGACGGTGAGCAGGATTTCGATATTTCCACAGGGTGCAGAGGTTTCCTGAAGGTGCCGGACGCCTTCCAGGATCTGAACGATCCCAGCCACATCGTCTGCCGCCAGGATCGTGGATCCATCGCTGCACAGGATCCCGTCTTGCAGGAGGGGACGGATCCCTTCACCGGGCTTGACCCGGTCCAGATGGGCGGAAAAAAGCAAAGTCGGGGCGGCAGGGCGATTCCCTTTTAAGTAGGCGAACAGATTTCCGCAATTCCCGTTAACAGCTTTGTTGGCTTCGTCTTCAAAAACGGTCAAGCCCATTAAAAGAAGCTTCTTTTTTATGGCCCCGGCGAGTTGACGTTCCTTACCGCTTGGGCTGTCTATTTTCACAAGTTCTAAAAACTCCTCGACCATACGGTTGCTATTTATCATATGCCGGCCCCTTTCAAGAGATATTTTATATAACTTCGCGGGAATGCCGCAATTCTCCTTTAAGAAGCGTTGATTGTACGGTACAATAAAATAACAAAACTATTAAAGGGGGATGAATCTTATGGATAATGGCAGTGATTACAAAACATATCTTTCAAGTTTCCATGATCTGATGAAATTCAGGGTTACTGAAATATTACTTGTTTCCACAGTCTATGACGGATTTGTCCTGGAAGAAGACGGCCGTTTAGCCGACCGTATATATAACGAATATGTTGACCTAAGCATTTATTATGTACCCAGGATCCACCGGGTATCTTCCGCTCAGGAGGCCTTTGCCGCCCTTAAACAAAGAACGTATCATCTGGTCATTACCATGTCCCGCGTCAGTGACATGAGTCCTTTTGAATTTAGTAAAACTGTCAGGGAGTCATATCCGGAGCTCTTGATTGTGATGCTCTCCTATGAAAGACTGACGGCTGAAAAGATCAATCAGGTACGGGAAGACAAATCCATCGACAGGGTATTCTACTGGTCCGGCGACAGCAAGATCCTGCTGGCTATTATTAAATATGTGGAAGACTTAAAAAATGCGGAAAAGGATTGCGGGCAGGGTATACAAGTAATCATGATGGTGGAGGATTCTCCCGGCTATTATTCCCAATTCCTTCCAATAATTTATACAGAAATCATGATGCAGACCCGCTATTTAGTTTCGCACGCAGTCAACAGCAGCCACCGGCATCTTAGAGTCCGGGCCAGACCCAAGATTTTGCTGGCTGAAACGTATGAAGAGGCTATGTCCATTATTGAGAAACACCGCTTTAATTTACTCGGCGTCATCTCAGATGTGCGCTTCCCCAAAGACGGCGCGGTCGATTCGTCCGCCGGATTGGAATTGGCCCGCAAGGTCAGGGAAATGATTCCCGATCTGCCGGTTCTGGTGCAATCGGAAGAAAAAGAAAATGAAGAAGATGCTAAAAGAATTTCCGTTAGTTATCTGGACAAAAATTCCCTCAATTTGCTGCAGGACTTGCGGGCATATATATTTGAAAACTATGGTTTTGGCGCTTTTGTTTTTAAATATCCCGATGGCAGGGTACTGGCTGAAGCGGCTGATATTACGGAGTTGGAAAAAATCATTTCCAATCTTCCCGAACAAAGTCTTTACTATCATGCCGTTAATAATCATTTCTCCACATGGTTTAGGGCCCGCACGGAATTTGAAGTTGCCGAAAAGCTGAGGCGTCATAAGATCACCGACTTCCCCAGTATTTCGGATTACCGGGAATTCATGCTGGAACTGCTAAAAACCTTTTTTAAGCGATACCAGTCGGGAGTTATCCTGGAATTTGGACTTTCTAAAATGGATATGGAAAATTCTTTTATAAAGCTGGGTACGGGTTCAATGGGAGGGAAGGCCAGGGGGATCGCCTTTTTTAATTCTCTTCTGGCCGAATCGCACTTAGGCGATAAATACGAAGGTATCGAGCTGAAAATCCCCCGCTCTTTTGTACTCTGCAGTGATGTTTTTGAGGAATTCATGGATAAAAACAAGTTGTATGATGTGGTCGCAAATATAAGCAGCGAGGATGAAATCGCGCAGAGATTCCTGGACAGCGCACTTCCCGACAGTACAAAAAACAATTTGCAGCGCTTGATTCAATATGCTCCCTATCCCTTAGCCGTCCGGTCTTCCAGTATTTTAGAAGATTCCCAGGTGCTGCCGTTCGCCGGGATCTATAAGACGTATGTCCTGCCAAATAACCATCCGGAGCCCGCGGTCCGCTTTAAACAAATATGTGACGCCATCAAGCTGATTTACGCTTCTGTTTTTTACGAGTCGCCTAAACAATACGCTAAAAATGCCGATATTCGGATCGGGGAAGAAAAAATGGCTGTCATTATTCAGGAATTGGTGGGAGAACGGTACGGGGATTTGTTCTATCCTGTAATATCCGGCGTAGCCCAGTCTTATAATTTTTATCCTTATTCCCATATGCAGCCTGAAGATGGCATAGTTAGTCTGGCCCTGGGGTTTGGCAAAGCCATCGTCGAAGGTGAGCGGGTCTACCGCTTTTCGCCGGCTTACCCGAAGATGAATCCGCCTTATGAAAGCCCTGGAGAGTTTTTGAGAGGATCCCAATCCGCCTTTTATGTTTTAAATCTGCAAAAGTCCTCCGGTAACAAGCTCGATTTGGATGATAGCTGCAATTATGAAAAGCATGATCTAGCCAGGGCTGAACAAGACCATACGCTGGATTATATTGGGAGCACCTATTCCCTTGAAAATGATTGTATCTTTCACAATTTAACCATAAAGGGCTCCAGGATAATCACTTTCGCTCCAATTCTTAAGTATGATATGCTGCCCTTAACGGAAATCATTACAGATTTGACCAGAGTGGGGAAACAGTCTTTTGGTTCGGAAGTTGAAATAGAATTCGCCATTAAAATTCCGCAAGATAAAACTAAGCCTAAGGAATTCTATTTTTTACAGATCCGGCCTATGGTGGTGGGAAAAGAACAGGTGCAGGTAAAAATTGAAAATTATCACCAGGGGGATATCATCTGCACGAGCCGGCATACCATTGGAAATGGAGTCTTCGAAGATATCTATGATCTGATTTTTGTGGATCCTGAGCTTTTTGACCTGAAAGATACTGTCCAAATAGCCGCGGAAATCGGCGAGCTTAATAAAATATTATTTAAAGAACAACGGAAATGCATCCTCATTGGTTTTGGCCGGTTGGGCACCTCGGACCGCTGGCTCGGTATCCCGCTGGTCTGGTCACAAATGTCCCAGGCCCGGGTGGTCGTTGAAGCTGACCGGACGGATCTTCAGGCGGAGCCCTCTTTGGGCAGCCACTTTTACCACAACCTGACCTCCTTAAATATGGGGTATTTCCATATCAAATCAAACGCCGGCTTCCAAGAGCACATTGATTGGAACGTTCTTCTGCGGGAACTGGTCTTCGCCCGGACAAACCATGTAAAACTGATCAGGAGCCGTAAGCCCTATTTGGTCAAAATTGATGGAAGGAGTTCCCAAGGTTTCATAATAAAACAGGAATAATAAAACAGGGCGCAAATTAAAAAGTATACAATATACATAATTCGCTATTAATGATATAATATATTCGCATAGACGGAATTAGGTATGTAGTTCAAATTTCAATTAATACTTTTAAGGAGGCGCTTTATGAAGTACTTAGGTAAAGTTATGGAACAAGTTATTAAAAGGAATCCCAACGAGCCTGAATTCCACCAGGCTGTGTTGGAAGTATTAGAGTCCCTGGAGCCCGTTGCCGAAAAGCATCCGGAGTGGATGAAATCAGGTTTGTTTGACAGATTAGTTGAGCCGGAAAGACAAATTATTTTCCGGGTCCCCTGGGTCGATGACAACGGAGTACATCAGGTAAACAGAGGGTTTAGGGTCCAGTTTAATGGCGCCATTGGTCCTTTCAAGGGAGGACTGCGGTTTCATCCTTCTGTAAATATTGGTATCATGAAATTCCTGGGGTTTGAACAGACATTAAAGAACTCTTTGAGCGGATTGCCCATCGGCGGAGCCAAAGGCGGAAGTGATTTTGCGCCCAAAGGGAAATCTGACGACGAAGTTATGCGCTTTTGTCAAAGCTTCATGACGGAACTATACCGTTATATCGGTCCGGATGTGGATGTTCCTGCCGGAGATATCGGTGTAGGCGCTCGTGAAATAGGCTATTTGTATGGTCAATACCGGCGGATCCGCGGCGCTTTCGAAAATGGAGTTATCACAGGCAAGGGTCTGTCTTACGGCGGTTCTTTGATCCGTCCGGAGGCGACCGGTTTTGGTATTACTTATTATACAAATGAGATCCTGAAAGGGAAAGGCGAAAGTTTCGCAGGCAAAACAGTTGCCGTATCTGGGTTTGGCAACGTGGCTTGGGGAACTGTACGGAAGGTCACCGAACTGGGCGGCAAAGTCGTTACGATCTCCGGACCCGATGGATATATTTATGATCCCGCCGGTATCTCCGGTGAAAAGATCGACTACATGGTGGAACTCCGGGCCAGTGGCCGGGATATTGTCCAGCCCTATGCCGAAAAGTTTGGCTGTGATTTCTTCGCCGGCAAAAGGCCTTGGGGTACTAAAGTGGATGTTTGCATTCCCTGTGCCACTCAAAACGAAGTCGACCTGGAAGATGCGAAAATGGTCGTTGACAACGGCGTGAAGTTCTTCACAGAAGGCGCCAATATGCCTTGCAGCAACGAAGCAGTGGCTTACATGCAGGAGCATGGTGTTACTGTCGGCCCGGCTAAAGCGGCCAATGCCGGCGGTGTGTCTATGTCCGCTCTGGAAATGTGCCAGAACTCCATGCGGTACAGTTGGACCGCTGAAGAGCTGGACGCTAAACTTAAGAGCATTATGACCAACATTTACAAAAATTCCATGAAAGCAGCCAGTGAATACGGTTACGAAGGCAATCTGGTCGTAGGGGCCAATATCGCCGGATTCTTAAAGGTTGCCGAAGCCATGTATGCTCAGGGAAATATCTAAGACGGTTCCCTAAGCGGGTTTTCCGGTAAGGCTAAATTTACGGTAAAAATAAGCCCTTTGCGGCTCCTTGAAGGGACTGCAAAGGGCTTGTTTTCTGGTATCCGGCCGTTTAAGCGTAAAGCCGTATGGATTCAATTTGGTAGCGGCTTATTCCATTCGGGATTTGTACGGAAACCTGCTCCCCTGTTCTTTTTAACAGCAGAGCCCTTCCGACCGGGGACATATAAGATATATAGCGCTTTCTTGTATCTTTTTGATAGGGAAGGCTTATACAATATTGGTATGTTTCCTGGTCGTCCAAATCTTTGATGGTCACTTCGCTGCCGATTATGACAAAAGGAAATATATTACCGGAATCTGCGGAAACAGATATTTTTCCCATTACCGCATTAAGTTCGTTGATATATTTTGCAATAAGCTCAGAAAACTCTTCGCGTTCTATGGTCAGGCTGGGAAAATATTCATCAATCAGCCCGTCCAGATGATCCTCAATATTTACTAAATGGGATATTAATTGTTGATATGCCGCGGATGACAACGTTATTTTGTTTTGGTTATGCAATTGGCCCCCCCCTTTAATCTTTACATTTAAAGGTATTTCCCCATAGAAACAGTAGTGGCACATTGCCCGAAAGCAAGGTGCCTTTGATAAGATGATACCATATCTGGAATAGGATATCAATACAACAATAAATTAACAATTCGTACAATTAGCGGCACAAAATACAGTAAAACAGGAGGAGAAGAATGAGAAAAATCATAGCGGCTTTTTTGGCGGTTTTTTTGGCGGTTTTTCTGCCGGCAGCCCAGACAGGACCGGCAGTGCAGGCTCAAACACCGGCAATTAAACTGGGCGATGACTTATTAATGAGTAAATACCATCATTTGATCCAGGGAAAAAGGGTGGGGCTTGTGACCAACCAAAGCGGAGTAAATAGCCGTGGACAGAGTATGATCGACGTCTTAGCCAATGACCGGACCATCCGGCTGACGGCCTTATATGGCCCTGAACATGGCATTGACGGCCAAGCGGAGGCCGGAGCCTATGTCGCTTCCTATACCCATCCGGCCCTGGGTATTCCCGTATACAGTTTATATGGGCCGAACCGGATGCCGACAGCCGAGATGCTGGATAATATTGATGTGCTTCTCTTTGATATCCAGGATATAGGAGCGCGGTCCTATACTTATATATCGACGTTATATAATTGCCTGGCGGCAGCGAAACAATCCAATAAGACGGTAATCGTTCTGGACAGGCCTAATCCCGTGGGCGGCAGGATCGTGGAGGGGCCGGTGCTCGAGGACGCTTATAAATCGTTTGTAGGGATTGATAATTTACCTATGGCTCACGGGATGACTATTGGCGAGCTGGCGCAGTATTTCAACCGTCAGATTGGGGCTTTGGTGAAAGTTATCCCGCTGGAAGGGTATACCCGGAACATGGTTTACCAGGATACGGGTTTGACCTGGGTCCCCACCTCTCCCAATATCCCGGATCTGGCTTCGGTGTTTGGTTATATGGCAACAGGGTTGGGGGAAGGGACGGGTATTTATCAGGCCGATAAATTTAAATGGATCGGAGGAAGCGGGATCGACGCCGCGAAGTTTGCCGCGCTGATGAACAAAGCGGGACTGCCGGGGGTTAGTTTCTCGCCGGAATATATCGGAAAGGCAGGAGGGATCCGGCTCAACATCCTCGATCCTCATTTGTTTAATCCGGCCAGGACCGGAATTTATGCCCTAACCTATGCGTATTCCCTCAATCATTTTAAAGTCCCCAAAAGCGGTAAGAGTATTGTGATGTTCGACAAGATCATGGGTACGGACAAAATAGGGCAGTACCTGGAGGCGGGGCTTTCTCCGTGGGCGATTACCACTAAATACGCAGCGGGTCTGGACCGTTTTAAAAAGGAACGTGAGAAATATCTGATTTATGGAGATCAGCCTTACCAGGATGAGATCATCGTTTTGGTGGAAGAACGGCAGGTTTCTTTTGATTCTGCTCCCTATATTGATGAAAACAACCGTCTGATGGTCCCCTTGCGTTCCATCTCCGAAGCCTTAGGCGCTAATGTAGCATGGGACCCGGCGGAGCAAACGGTAATTATCAGCGGCGGCGGAAGGATGGCTCATTTTCAGGTCGGCAGTACCCAGGCGCAGGTAAACGGGCAGCCAAAAACCATGGATACCTCCCCTGTTATCAAAAACAACCGCACTATGGTGCCGCTTCGTTATGTGGGCGAATACCTGGGGACTATCGTCAATTGGCATGAGGACACCCGGACCGTCACAGTGCGGTAACACCCAGTGCGGTAACCCCATAGCGGCATTATTGAAAATATGATAAAATATAACTAAAATTTAAGCCGGCAGGGAGCTTCCGATGAGAATTTCAATTGAATTGGTGCCGCGGGATGCCCAAACCATTGTGTCCCAATTGACTTATATTAAACAGCATTTCCCGGCGGTGGACTCGGTGAATTTTCCGGATCTATTGCGTTATGAGATGCGCAGCTGGGAATGCTGCAGCTTTTCTAAGCCCTATTACGATCATTTGATCCCCCATTTGCGGGCTATTGATGTGAACCTGGCTGATCCGCAGCCTTTATTTGCTGTTTTGCGGGAGAACCAGGTTCGCGAGGTTCTGGTGGTTGCAGGGGATCCTCCGCAGGATATGTCCAAAAGGGTATATCCTACAACCAGCCTGGAGCTGATTAAAAAGTGCAAGGCGGAAATGCCGGGGCTTAAGGTTTACGCGGGGGTGGACCCCTACAGGAGCAGCCTGCGGGGGGAAATGGAAACAATAAAAAGGAAGATCGACGCCGGGGCCGACGGTTTTTTCACCCAGCCTTTTTTTGATATGCGGTTCATGGAAATATATTCGGAATTCCTACAGGGACAAGTTGTTTTTTGGGGTATTTCCCCCGTTACGTCGGAAAAATCCCTTTTATATTGGGAAACTAAAAATAATATGGTTTTTCCGAAAAAATTTTCACCTACCCTGCGGTGGAATGTGGAATTCGCCAGGGCCGCGCTGAAATTCTGCCGCGATACCCATCAGAATATTTATTTTATGCCTATCAGGAACGATGTATTTTCTTATTTAGAAGGAATATTCGGCAAGACCATCGAGTAACCATAAGGGGAGGATAAAAACCTAACCTTATGGTTATTAAATTTTTATATATTTTATATAATAAAAACAATTCAGTTTAGAGGGAAATAACATAATATAGAGAAATAACTAGACATATTAATTATTAGGAGGGATGATTAATGAATCGAAAAGTCATCAGTGTATTGGTTTGTGTTTTGCTTGCAGTATCTATGTTGGCGGCGGGCTGCGGAAGTTCTGGCGAAACTGGTAACACTTCTGCTCCCGCTAAAGTTTTTATCAATATTGCGACCGGCGGGACATCCGGTACTTATTTCCCCCTGGGCGGGGCTCTGGGAGAGATCTGGAATAAAAATATCCCCGGTATGAATGCCACCGCCCAAAGCACAGGGGCTTCAGTAGCTAATGTTAACCTGCTCAATGACGGTAAAGCGGATGTGATTATGGTACAGAACGATATCGCCTACTATGCTGTAAATGGGACCGAAATGTTTAATAACAAAAAAGTTGATGGAATGGTGGGGCTTGCCTCATTGTATCCCGAAACTATTCAGATTGTTGCGAAAGAGGACCAAAAGATTAAAAGCATTGCCGACTTAAAAGGCAAGAAAGTAGCCGTAGGCGCCGCAGGAAGCGGTACGGAGGCCAACGCCCGCCAAATTCTGGAGGCTGCGGGAATTACCTATAAGGATATTACGGTTCAGTACCTTTCATTCGCGGAGGCCGCAAGTAATCTGAAGGATGGGAATGTTGACGCAGCTTTTTTAACTGCAGGTCATCCCACAGCCGCAGTACAGGATATCGCCGCCCAGCATAAAATCCAAATACTTCCTATTAAAGATGACTTAGCTGATAAAATAATCGCTAAATACCCGTTTTATACCAAAGTAGTCGTGGGCGCCGATACTTATAAAGGGATGACTGCGGAAAGTAAAACGTTAGCCGTTCAGGCTATGCTGGTAGTGAGTTCCAAAATGGATGACAAAATGGCCTATGATCTAGTGAAATATATGTATGGCAATCTGGACAGGATCAAAGCCGCTCATAAGGTAGGGGAACAGATCACTAAAGATAACGGTACGGCAGGTATGCCCATTACACTCCATCCGGGCGCAGAAAAATTTTTCAGCGGTAATTAAGGTAATTGAGGAGGCTGAGCATTGGAGTAATCCAATGCTCAGATATTATGAAGAGAATTATGGTCTGGGTAATCCTAATAGTCTTGGTATTATTAGGTGTTTTTCAGTTTAATTATTATATTGAGCTTAAGAAGTACTTAGTCTTTAAGGACATGGAAAGCAGCATAACAACCACTCTTCCATTGCCGGAGGGGACTTTTACGTTACAATATCTTCATTCGGTTCATAAAACCCCCGTCTATGAGATGTACAGTGTAAATGACAGGGGTCAGCTTATACTAACTGAAACAAGATTTTCCTCTTTGGGAGTGGGAATGCCCTATACCCCCGAGGAAGGAACGTTCAGCAATGAGGACGGGGAGTTTCGTATTACGGGTTTATCCAGAAAATACAACCAACTTCCCTTACGGATTTCGTCCATACCCGGTCATACCGTTATCATCCGGCGCCAGGCCTATCCCCTGGTGGATTTTACAAAACCGGACGGCCTGGTGATCATCCATGCGGTCAAGAAATGGGCCGTCATCAAAAGATGAAAGGAAGTTCGCGCATGCTCGATAAGGAATTTGAACAAGCGGCCAAGGACAGTGAAGAGATACTCCGAAAAGTGGACTTGGAGTCCAACTATCGCAAGCTAACGGGGTTGGTTGGGAAAATCGTGGCCGCCCTTGCCATAACTTTCTCCCTGTTTCAACTATATACAGCGGGGTTCGGGCTCCTTGACGCATCTATTCAGAGGGCCATCCACCTGGGGTTTGCCTTGTGCTTAGTGTTTCTGCTTTACCCGGCCAGGAAAAGCTGGTCCCGGGCGCGGATCCACCCGCTGGATTTATTACTGGCGGTTATGGGGGCCGCTGTCCCCATGTATGTGGTTGCCTTTTACCAGTCGCTGGTGCTGCGGGCCGGGCAGGTCACAACTGTTGACTTTATTGTCGGTTTGCTGGGGATTGTGCTGATTTTGGAGGCGGCCAGAAGAGTCGTTGGTCTGCCGATGGTCACTATAGCCTTCTGTTTTCTTATTTATGCGTTAGTAGGCCGTTACATCCCTGGCAGCTTGGCTCATCGCGGCGTAGATTTACCGACCTTGGTACAGCACCAGTTTTTCACCACTGAGGGGATCTTTGGCATACCGATTGGCGTGTCGGCGTCATTTATCTTTTTGTTTATACTCTTCGGCGCTTTTCTTGAGAAAACAGGGTTGGGCGGGCTCTTTATAGACCTTTCCAATGCCCTGGCCGGCTGGGCGGCCGGCGGACCGGCCAAAGTCGCGGTCATTTCTTCCGCTCTGGAGGGTACGGTGTCGGGCAGTTCTGTAGCGAATACAGCGGGATCGGGAAGCTTTACCATTCCCATGATGAAAAAACTTGGCTACCGCCCGGAGTTTGCCGGAGCAGTGGAGGCGACTGCCTCTACCGGCGGACAAATCATGCCGCCCATTATGGGTGCGGCGGCTTTCTTAATGGCGGAGTTCATTGGTGTTCCTTATATCCGAATTGTCCAGGCCGGCGTGATACCGGCGATCCTCTATTATTTCGGTGTTTGGACGCAGGTGCATTTTGAAGCCAAGAAGCAGGGGTTACGGGGTATGAGCCGGGATGAACTGCCCAAACTCGGACGGGTTATGAAGGAAAAGGGACATCTTTTGGTCCCCCTTGTGGCGATCATCTATCTGTTGGTAGAAGGCTTCACACCGATGAAAGCCGCCCTGTATGCCATTATCCTGGCTATTTTTTCCTGTATGCTCCGCAAAAATACCCGGATTAGCTTTATGGATATCGTGAATTGTCTGGAAACCGGGGCCAGGAGCGCTTTGGGGGTTGTCGCGGCTACAGCCTGCGCCGGGGTTATTGTAGGGGTCGTCACTCAAACAGGTTTGGGTCTAAAACTCGGGTCTGTGCTGGTGGACTTAGCCCATGGACAGCTTTTCTTTACCCTGATCTTTACCATGATCACTTCTTTGATTCTGGGGATGGGAGTACCTACCACTGCGAATTATGTCATTACTTCCACGATTGCGGCTCCTGCTTTGATTCTCTTGGGAGTTCCGGTAATATCCGCCCATATGTTTACCTTCTATTTCGGAATTATTGCTGATATTACCCCGCCGGTAGCTTTGGCCGCTTTCGTCGGCGCCGGGATAGCCAAGGCCAACCCTTTTAAGACGGGTATTGAGGCGACTAAGCTGGCTATTGCCGCTTTTCTGGTGCCCTATATCTTTGTGTACAGTCCGGAGATGCTGATGGTTGACGTGACATTTTGGGGTATCATAGGAATCTGTATCACCGCCATGATCGGCATGATTGGAGTGGGTGCGGGGGTCAGCGGCTATTTCCTGACAAACATGACTAAAATAGAGCGGGTCTTGATATTTGTAGGAGGCGTTTGTCTGGTAACGCCGGGACATATGACGGATCTTATCGGCGCGGTCCTTGTAGCGGCCGTTATTATTATCCAGAAAAAAAGAGCCGGCCAAAATAAGGGACAAGTAGCCGTTTAGAATTTTGGGAACTATTCTTTGCCGCAGACGTCTATGTATAAAACCTGGAATTTAAAGGAGTGAATGGTTTCATGAAGTTCTGGAAAAAAGGGGTTGTTTTGGCCGTGACCCTCTTATTGACAGCCGGGATGCTGCAAATAGCGCAGCCGGCGGTCAGCGGGGCTACCGCCGATACTGGCGCGATAAGCCAAAAGATGGCTTCGCGGTTGGGCGGGGCTTTGGTTTGCTACACCGGGAGCCCCTTAGCCGTTGTAAACAATAATGATATTCAGGTAGACAGCGGCAACGGGGAAGTTACTCCGGTCGTCAAAGCCCAGCGGGTTTTGGTCCCGGCACGTTTTATCGCTGAGAATTTGCAGGCTGCGGTGTCTTGGGATGAACTGTCGAAAACAGCGACGATCCAAACAGGAAATAAAGTGATAAAACTTGTGACCGGAAGCTCTACGGCCCAAATCAATGAAGAGATAGTAACTTTGGACGCGCCGGCGGAAATCATCAACGGCAGGGTCTTTGTCCCCCTGCGGATGATAGGCGGGGCCTTAGGAAAAGAGGTCTTTTATGACCGGGGCCTGATTATTTTGAGCAACCAGGAGGAACTCTTTAACAAGGACACGGAAAAAGACTTACTGGATCAACTCATCGCGCGGGTGAATAATCTTCCGGTGGTAGGTTCTTATGAAAATCTGCTTAAACTGGCGCCGGAGGAGTCGCGCTTAATGCGCCAGAGCCTGGCTTTGGCTGATGCCGGCATGGCGAAAGCCGCTTCTGAGGCAGGCCAGCAGAATAAAGCCAAAGAGGAATCAGCCGGTCCTGTTTATTCCAGCACGAATATCCAGGTGCAGGGAGTCGATGAAGCCGACCTGGTCAAAACCGATGGACGCTATATCTACCAAGTGAGTCAGGGGCAGATAGTTGTAACCAAAGCCTATCCCGCGGAAGAGATGAAGGTTGTTTCCCGGATCAGGTTCAGTGATGAAAACTTCACACCCCGGGAATTATTTTTAGATGGCGCGGCGCTGGTGGTGCTCGGCGATACGGATACTATCCAGCCTTACCTTACCAAATCAATGGTCAATCTGGATATTTATCCGCCCGCCAGAATGGTAAACCGGACGAAAGCTTTGCAATATGATGTCCAAGACCCGGCGAACATTACCAAAGTCCGGGAAATCGAGTTGGACGGACGTTATGTTACCTCCCGCAAAATCGGCGCTTCCCTGTACGTTATCGCCAACCATTATCTGGACTACTATTGGCTCCAGCAAAAAGGAGAGAACATTACTCCGTCTTACCGGGATACGGCGGTTCAGGAAGACCCGATGACCATTCCCTATGACAAGATCCGCTACATCCCCCCGGTCAGAGAATCAGGTTATTTGGTCATAGCCGGCCTGGACCTGGCGAAACCCGCGGAGGCTGCGCAGATTTCCACTTACCTGGGAGTCGGCGAGGATGTTTATGTATCTAATAACAACATGTACATCGCCCTGACCAGACAGAACATATCTCTTTTACCCGCTCAGGAAAACACCGCGGTCTACAAGTTTTCTCTGCAGCAGGGCAAGGCGACTTACCTGTGCAAAGGAGAAGTGCCGGGCAGGATCTTAAATCAGTTTTCCATGGATGAAAATAAGCATACCTTCCGGATCGCCACTACGGTGAATCAACCCTGGAGCAGTGTCAAGCCGTCGCCCTGGAACAATGTCTATATTCTCGATGAAAGCATGAATATCACCGGCAAACTGGAAGGGATCGCCCCTGGAGAGCAAATCTATTCTACGCGCTTTATGGGCGAGCGGGCGTATATGGTAACTTTTAAGTCCGTTGATCCTCTCTTTGTAATAGATCTACAAGACGCGGCGAACCCCAGGATTCTGGGTGCGCTGAAAATACCGGGCTACAGCGACTATCTTCATCCTTACGATGAAAACCATATTATCGGCTTCGGCAAGGATACTGTCGAACTGCCGCAGAAAGACCACAAGGGGAAAGCCGTGGGGACAACAGCCTATTATCTGGGCGTGAAAATGGCTCTTTTTGATGTAAGTGATGTGAGTAATCCTAAAGAAAAGTATAACGTCAAGATCGGCGACCGGGGCACGGATTCGGAGCTGCTGTACGATCATAAAGCGCTTCTTTTCAGTAAAGAAAAAGGGCTGTTGGCCTTTCCGGTAACAGTGCGGGAAGTTTCCGGCAACGCGATCGACGAGCGGACAGGGATCCCGCAGTACGGGCAGTTCGCCTTTCAGGGGGCGTACGTTTATAACCTCGATCTGGCAAACGGCTTTGTCTTGAAAGGACGTATTACCCACTTGAGCGAAAGCGACCTCTTAAAGGCCGGGATTTATAACGCTGATTCCGCCTTATCTGTAAAGCGGATCATCTATATTGACGACGTCCTATACACCCTGTCGGATAGAATGATCAAGGCCAATGGGCTGCAGGATCTGCAGGAGAAAAAAGCATTGACCGTCGGGGAGTAAGTCGGGGAGTAATAAAAAGATATTATGAAGAAAAAACATGGATTTTAGGCTCCTTCTCATAGGGACACAAATTAAACCGCGGGTGTTTAGGGAAGGCAGGCAGCAGATTTGGCTGTCTGCCTTTGCCGTCTGCCTTTGCCGTAGAGAGCTGGTGTTCAAACCACATAGATGATTGGCACATTGTTTAGTTTCTGAGAAAGCTGCTCTCGCAAAAATTGTTCACCCATGGCCCGAACATCTGCCCGATAACAATATTTCCCCCGTCCTCTCCCTGTCATCAGCGCATTGTCAAACAACTCTATCGCATTGGGGAACGCTTCTTTGTTTATAGCGCGGTGCACGTAACTGTATGTCATAAAAATAATCTCAATAAACAACTGCTTTTTGGCTTTTTCAGTGATCTGATCCGACAATTGTTCAATTAACCGCTTGTACATTTTTTTCCAATTCTCCACAAGAACGACTGGCGCAATCAGCAAACCCACTGTGTATCCAGCGTCGCTCATTCGGTTAAGCGCAGCTATTCTTGATGTTAAAGACGATGTCCCCAATTCAAGATTACGGATGATTTCCTGCGGATTGACACTCATGCGCATAATGATCCGTCCGCGGTGGTTCAACGGAAGCAGCGGTTCCACCATATTAAACTTAGTCGGGAATGTGAGGAAGCCTTTTTTATTTTTTCCGAATGTTTCAATGGTCCACTCCAGGTTTTGCGTAATGGTATTTTCCAATATCAGGTCGCTGTTGCTGCCAATTTCAAAAACGGGGTTTTTGTCCGAACCGTTTGCCGTTTTTATCAGTTTATCCATCATCTGCTCCCGGTTGACGAACAGCCGGAGATAAGAGCATTTATTGTAATTACACACCAAATAGCAGTAAAGGCACATGGCGCTGCAGCCGGACGAGGTATACGGCGCCAGAAAATCAGATACCTTGTGATTGGGCGTATATTTAAGCGACTTTCTGACGCCGATGATCAGGTGCTTCTTCATGCTGGCAAATTCCTGATTTTCTTTTTTGCGCAGTTGTTCAATATTGTTATGATTTACAATAGGAATCCATGGAACTTGCCCGAATTTTTGCCGCATTTGTCTGCCGAGCTCATAACCGAGCGCCGAAGGCTCGTAAAATATCTTGTCTGGATACAAACGCTCATCCCCGTTTCATTTTATCTGATTATAATAGTATTACCAACGCATACAATTATTTTTGACCTGCTGAACATGAACTTGCACCACTAATATACAGATTTTTGCCTTAGGGTTGTGCTATTAAAACAAGAAGGGCACTATCATAGTGATAATGCCTCTCTTGTTTTCTTTCCCGGCGCATGGGTTTATCTCAGGGTATCTTCACACCCGGCAGCCCGTGCAAAGCACCGCCTGTTAGGGCGTGGGCCGCTGCTGCCACAGCCTCGCCGACCATGGGGTGAGCATGGATGGCGGTTACGTAGCCAGCCGACCCGACTCCGATGATAACAATTCGTTTTTGCATGTGAGATTACTCCTTGAAGATATCGTCGCCGCTTTTGAAATCCAGTCCGGGATGGTTATCAAAACGGACTACTCCGACAACGGCACTCCCTTTTACAACCTTGTTCACTGCGGCAGTGCCTTCAATACCAAACCCGGCACAGAGTTCAATGGCGCCAATACCATCCTCGACAAGTTCCCTGGCAACCTTTGCCGCCGTCTTGTAGCTGTCAACCCCGACAACAGTGAGTTCCACCACTGGGGTTTCGACAACCGTCCGGTGTTTGTAAGCATCCGCTTCCGGGGCGATAAAGATAAAAGCAGCTTTTAATGACATTGTAGTTTCCTCCTTGTATTAACGGGATATTTATATTCAGGCCGTCAGATTAAAACCTTAGAGGGTTTTTCGAGCAACTGGAGTAACACAGTCAGGAATTCGGCTGCTGGAGCTCCATCAATAACTCTGTGATCGAAAGACAGGGATAACCCCATGAAAGGCCGGCTTACGACTTGCCCGTCACAGATCACCGGGCGGTCTGCGATCCGGCCAACCCCGAGGATCGCCGATTCGGGCTGGTTGATAATGGGCGTGAACCAGTCAACTGAACCATAAGCCCCCAGATTACTAATGGTGAAAGTTCCGCCGCTCATATTTTCCATACTGAGGCGGTTTTCTCTGGCTTTTCCAGCCAGGTCTTTTATTTCCCGACTGATCTGGGCGAGGGTCTTTTGATTGGCATCGTTGATCACCGGTACAACCAATCCTTTATCCAAGGCTACAGCCACACCAATATTGATGTTTTTTAACACCTTGATTTGGCTGCCGTCTAAGGTAACATTGATGTTGGGCTTCAGCTCCAAAGCTTTAGCTATGATTTTGACCAGGAGATCGGTGAGGGAGATTTTTTCCTTCTCATCACGGTCTTCATTGACCGTTTTGCGCAATGCGAGGATTTTGGAAACATCGGCGCTGACATGATGGGTTACTTGAGGGGCGGTATTCCAACTGCGGCTCATATTGTCACCGATGGCCTTTCTCATGCCCACATAAGGGATGAGTTCCAGTACGTCCTTTTCTGGGAAGACTGTTTCTTCTTCAGGAGCGGACGTTATTTTAGCGATAGCCTTTTCAACATCTTCCCTGGTTATCCTGCCGCCCGGTCCTGTCCCGGCTATCTGCGCGTAATTAAATTTCTGTTCCTGGGCAAATTTGCGGGCGGAGGGGGTTATTTTTATTTTTTCTTCTTCAGCGCATTTAGCAGGGTGTCCCCCGCCGGTTTCCTGGCTTTCGACTTTTTCTCCCGGCTCGCCGATTAGACCCAGCACCGTGCCGATGGGTACTTCTTCTCCTTCGGGAATCAGTATTTTTAGTAGTATGCCATCGGCTGAAGCTTCCACAGTATTGGTTAATTTTTCAGTGGTCACTTCCAGTATTTCCTCACCCTTTTTGACTTGCTCATTTTCTTTTTTCAGCCATTTTCCAACTGTGCCTAAAGACATGGTCAATCCCATTTTAGGCATTTTAATTTCTGCAGCCATACTTTTTCACCCCCTTGATCCAACTGTTTTTAGTACACTCTCCCGCAGAGCGGCCTTTACATCGACCACCCTGGGCCCGTCAAACGTTAATTTTATGCAAACTTCATCATTTTCTTTCACTTCAATTTCCCTTTCTCCGTCCAGCGCCAAAATACAGGGTACTTTATTTATTCGTACCTGTTCCCCGATGGTCATCCTGCGGTGCTTGGCAATACTCACCGGGACGATCAGTCCGGGGGCGATAGGAGCCAGAAGCGTATTCGGACCGTCGCCGAACTCTATTGCCAGTCCTGCCGGGTCGGTTATTCCAAGCGGAACCAGATAGCCGGCAATGGAAGAGATCCCGATATTGTGCGGTTCACCACGGGTTGTGACCGTCTGGAGAAGACGGTTTGCCTCCCAGATGGCCCGCGCGCCGATAAAGCTGTCACGCAGGGCAACGGCATCAATGAGGGCAATATCGACAGGGACCCCGTTTTTATAAATCACCAATTTTTTTGTTTGTATCACGGAAGGCGCGTCTTGAACGAGGCCCTTGGCAACGACGCCGGCCGCCAGCCCGGCCACTGTCCCTTCCACCATCGTAGGAAAGACGTTATTGGTGCCTGTCGAAACAGGCACCAGGGGGACTTCGCCGCACTCCCTGGCTACCATGCGGTTTGTGCCGTCGCCACCCAAAGTGATGATACAACCGGCCCCGTCGTTCCTCATGAATTTTGCGGCTTCCAGGGAATCAGCTTGTGTGAAGGTAGGTTCAATATCCGCTTTGCAAATTTCTAAAGACAGCTTCTCTTGCCTGTTAAGTCCATCTACCGCTCTGGGTATGATATTGAAGTAATCAGGCATATATACGATCCTGTCGACTTTCGTTGCCGCCAGTCCCAGGATAATACGCCGGACGATGTTGACTTTTTCGTGGTTATCGAAGACCGTGCCGTAGGAAACCAGCCGCCTGATATCTTTACCGGAGGCGGGATTAGCAATAATACCGACTGTACTCATTTAATACACCTGCATTATCAGAATAATTCTTTTACAGCGCGAACGATTTTCTCCTCGCTGGGCAGAAAGGCCTTTTCGAGGATGGGACTGAATGGGACGGGGCAGTCCGGCGCAGTGATCCGTTTAATGGGGGCATTCAGCAGATCAAAGCCTTCATCGGCAACTATGGCTGCGATTTCACCGGCAAAGCCGCCGGTCTTGGTGGCTTCATGAACGATGACCAACCTGCCGGTTTTGGCAACGGAGTTCATAAGCGTATCTTTGTCCAGGGGATTCAAGGTGCGTGGATCAACGACCTCCGCGCTGATTCCTTCTTTTGCCAGTATATCCGCGGCGGCCAGGGCTTTAGGAACCATGCCCGACCAGGCCACGATGGTAGCGTCTGAGCCGACGCGCTTGATATCTGCTTTCCCCAGCGGGACTATGTATTCGCCTTCCGGAACATCTCCCTGCACGCCCAGCAGTACTTTATGCTCGATATAAATGACAGGATTGTTGTCACGAATGGCCCCGGCCATGAGCCCTTTGGCATCGGCAGGAGTTGAGGGCATGACGACTTTGATGCCCGGGATATGGGTAAACAAAGCTTCCAAGCTTTGCGAATGCTGCGCTGCCGCTCCTACTCCGGCGCCGCAGGGGGTTCGGATGACCATGGGCAGGGCGGCTTTACCGCCGAACATATAACGCATTTTAGCGGCTTGGTTCAGCACTTCGTCCATACAAACACCCATAAAATCAATAAACATGATCTCTACCACGGGACGAAGGCCGGCGGCTGCCGCGCCGACAGCATGGCCGACAATGGCGGTTTCACTGATGGGAGTATCTACAACGCGTTGGGGTCCGAACTCCTGGAAAAGGCCGGTAGTCTGACCAAAGCAGCCGCCGAAAATCCCCACATCCTCGCCAGCCAAATAAACGTTCGGATCTCTAAGCATTTCCAAGCGTATTCCGTCCCTTTCAGCTTCAGCGTAAGTCATTTTTTTCATTTCTATCACCCTTTCCTATATAAAATCAACTTGCATAAATGTCGGTCAACAGGTCATCGGGACTGGGTTCAGGGCTTTTTTTGGCAAATTCTACCGCCGAGTCGATTTTTTCCCTGGCGGCGGCTTTAATTTGATCCAGATCACTAGCCGAAGCGAACTTAAGTTCGCCTAATCTTTTCTCCAGGTTAAGGATGGGGTCTTTTTTCAGCCAGCTTTCCTGCTCCCGGGGGTCTTTATATACGCTCGGGTCGCCTTCGAAGTGGCCTCTGTGCCTCCAGGTTTTACACTCGATAATACTTGGCCCGTCGCCGTTTCTGGCCCGTTTGATGGCTTCGCTTGCTGCTTCGTGTACTGCTATAACATCGTTGCCGTCTACTGTTACCCCCGGGATTCCGTAGGCGGCGGCCCGGTCGGAAATATCGCCGATGTTCATATGGTCTTTCTGGTTATTGGAAATGCCGTACATGTTGTTTTCACAGACAAAAACCACCGGCAGTTTGAAGATAGAAGCCATATTCAATGATTCATGGAAAGTTCCGCGGTTTGACGCGCCATCACCGAAAAAGCAGACCACTACGGCGCCCGTTTGCTTATACTTGCAGGCGAAAGCAGCGCCGGTGGCAATAGGCTGTCCGGCGCCCACGATCCCATTGGCCCCGAGGATGCCCAGGCCGACGTCGGCAATGTGCATGGAGCCGCCTTTTCCTTTGCAATAGCCGGTAGCCTTCCCGAATAATTCAGCCATCATCAGGTCGATCTTACCGCCCTTGGCAATCATGTGGCCGTGGCCGCGGTGAGTACTGGTGATAAAATCTTTATCCGTTAGATTTGCGCATACTCCCGTAGCTACTGCTTCTTCCCCAAGATAGAGGTGAACAAAACCGGGTAAAAAGCCGGCAGCGAATAATTCGACTGCTTTTTCCTCAAAAGATCTGATGGTTACCATCGTATTATAGAAATCCAACAGTTTTTCTTTTGTTATTTCCATCTTGACGCCTCCTTTTTAATACCAATCAGAAAGTAAAGGTTTGGGTGGTAATACAGCCTCACGCAACGTCAATATAGACCGTAAGGGCCGCTATGGCTACCACAATATTGCCGCCCTCCCCGAGGGCCGGCAGATTTAGTCCTTCTACGGTAAGGCCGCCGGAAACGACATCCAGTTTTACTTCGCCAAAGGGAATCATTTTGATAACCTCGTCCCTTTTCAGTTTTTCCGGGTACGGGCAGGCAATTTTTGCGACAATATACATTTTGTTCGGATCGGTAATTCCGAAAATGTCCGATAAACCGCAGAGGCAGCTCCGTGAAACAGCGTCCTTCACGGCTCTTTGCGCCGCTTTAGTTACATCTTCACCATGCAGGTCGGCGCCGCTGCCCAATTCAACGATCAGTCGCCTTCGACCCATTTCATCACCTCCTTTCCGCTTGGACCGTTTTATAAACTGTAAGCATTCTTTAGAGTTTATCCCACTAATATACGTATATGCATAATACGTGCCAAAATTAACAATATTTTTATAATGGGCCATTCCTCTTCGCAGGCCCAAGACCATTGGCAGACTGTCCTTGTTAAGCTGAGCAGATGTCACAAAACTGTCCTTGTTTTGTAAATCCCTATTACACTTCTGTGACAGAAAGCGTGAAAAACCGCCCGATTTCCTCAAAAATCGAGCGGTTTTTGTTGAATAAGATATAGGGACGGCAGATTCAGTTGGATATTTGATAGGTGCGCAATTTGCGGTAGAGGGTATTACGGGATATCCCCATTTCCCTAGCTGTAAGGCTGACATTGCCGCCGTTTTTATCGAGCAGCAGGAGAATTTTTTTCCGTTCATTTTCTGATGCTTTTCGTTGTCGTTCTTCCTTGCTGTCACAGTAGCCCCCGGGTGGCAAATCCAGGAAGGGGGACGTTGTTGGGGAATATATTTCTTCCGGGAGGCTGGAAAAGGAAATCTGAGAATCCTCCGCCAGGCAGACAATCCTCTCTACAATGTTTTGAAGCTCCCGTACGTTTCCCGGCCACTGGTAATTTTCCAGAAACGGGGAAATTTTTGGATCTATCTGCAGCTTTCTGCCCAGTTGGATTTCATGATTGTGCAGAAAATGTTTGAAGAGCAGTTGTATATCGTCACGGCGGTTTCTCAAGGGAGGTATCTGAATGGTCAACACGTTCAGCCGAAAATATAAATCTTGCCGGAAGTTTCCCCGCATCATCGCATCATGAAGGCTCTTATTCGAAGCGCAGATAATCCTTATATCAATTGGGATCTCCCGGTTGCTTCCCAGACGGCTGAGCTTTTTTTCTTGCAGAACCCTTAAAAGAGCTACCTGTTGATCCAGCGGCATTTCGCCAACTTCATCGAGGAAAAGTGTTCCGCCGTTGGCCTGTTCGAACTTTCCTGCACTGCCTCCTTTTTTCGCACTGGTAAACGCACCTTCGTCATAGCCAAACAATTCGCTGGCGATCAACTGCTGTGGAATAGCGCCGCAGTTTACTGCGACGAAGGGCCCTTCCTTCCGTGCACTGTTTCTATGAATGGATTGGGCGAACAGTTCTTTGCCAGTGCCGCTTTCTCCCTCCAGGATGATGTTTGCTGTGCTGCGCGCCGCCAGGGCAGCTTTGTGCTTGGTATCCAGGATTATCTGGCTTTGGCCGATTATATCCTCAAAATTATAGAGTGTTTCAACAGCAAGACCCCTCTTGAACAGTTTTTTCGTGTCAGGTATCTTCTTAAAAAGAATGATTCGGCCATTTTTATAGCTATCCTTATCCATAAATGGTTCAATAAAAACCTGGTATTGCTGGTGATCTTTGTTTTTCACAATAAGGGAGTCCGCATACTGGGTATGGACGAGAGTGGGCAGGTCAATATTCATTATTTTGTCGATAGGTTTACCAATAATGTCTCGCTCGGGCTTACCTAAAATCGTTTTGACGACAGGGTTCAAATGGATAATGCAGTCGTTTCGATCCAGTTCAATAAGACCATCGGACATTTTATCAAACAATTTGGATAATTTATGGTTAAAGGAATTTATTTTTTGGTTCATTTTTATTACTCTGAGTTTCATATTGATCATGTTGGCCAGGACGGCAGCCATCCCTAAGGAATGGGGGTGTAAAGTGTTGGAATGTCCCGAGATATCCACTATACCAATCATCTGATCGTCCTGATCAAAGACAGGGGATGCCGAGCAGGACCAGTCCTTCTGCTTCTGACAATAATGCTCTGAGCCTATGATCTGGATAGGTATGCCTACCGCAAAAGCTGTACCGATAGCATTGGTGCCGACATCGCCCTCCAGCCACCTGGCCCCTGGGATAAAATTAATTTGCTGTGCCTCGTCCACAACTTCCCGGTCCCCAAAGCTGTCAAGCACATGCCCTTTAGCGTCTGTAAGGACTAGGATGCAGCCGGAGTTCTTGACAAGTTCATAGATGTTATGCATGAGGGGTTTGGTTATTTCGAGCAGGTTATGGTTTTCGGTGAGGATATTTTTTATCGCATAATTTTCAAGCACATTATAGCCACAACCGTCACTCTGGTTTACCTTGGCGGCATAGCTGCGGTTCCAGGATTCAGAGATGATCACATCGCGCTTCATATCAGGCTTCCTGGGTATTTGCGTATGACTTAACCCTGAATTTTGAGAAGATGTAAGATAGTCAACCATCCAATAACACCTCCTAAAGGGGTAAAGACAATAAATATTTCAATATAAAACAACGATATCCTTCTTTGCAGTGTGTGATATAAAATATTTATCGAAAAGGCCTGTATGATTATTCATCCGGTCCGACAGAGAATAATTCTAAACAGATCGGGAGTTCTTGGTTGCCCGTAGTAAAAAAGCCGCCTAGTAGCGGCTTGCGGGCTGAATAGCAATCATGTTCTGTTTTTAATAATCTTGCTTAGTTCACCGGAGAGGAAAGGAAGGATGGCAAAGCCTATAATAATCTCCCAATCCGTCAGGTTGAAGGGTTCCAATTTGAACAGCTCTTCCAAAGCGGGTATCAGCATAACCGCTAAAAGCATGGTCATTGACACCAGTGTAGCGAGGTTCATACTGCGGTTGGAGAAGACCCCGATACGCCAGAGGTTAAAACGCTCTGAACGGGCCGTATAAGCCCGCAGCAACTCGGATAGAATCAGGGTCACAAAAGCATAGGTGCGGGCCAGGGCCAGGTCGTTGTATTGGCTATAAGCAAAATAGAAGGATGCCAGTACTGCGAAAGTAAGCACAATACTTTGGACGGCAATGGATAAGCGCATGTCCTTATTGACGATCGACTCATCAGGGTCCCGCGGCGGCAAATCCATAATGCCGGGTTCCTTATTCTCCATACCCAGCGCCAGGGCCGGGAAAGCGTCGGTTATCAGGTTGACCCAGAGCAAATGTATGGGTAGCAAGGGAATCGGCCACCCCATCAGCATAGCCAGGAAAATAATCAAGATTTCCGCGATGTTGCAGGAGAGCAGGAAGAAGACAAACTTGCGGATATTGGCAAAAATAACGCGTCCTTCTTCAACGGCGGCAACGATACTGGCGAAATTATCATCTGTAACAACCATATCGGCGGTTTCCTTGGTTACGTCGGTACCGGTGATCCCCATCGCGACTCCGATATCGGCTTTTTTCAAGGCCGGAGCATCGTTAACCCCGTCCCCCGTCATAGCCACGACGGCGCCGTTATCTTTGAGGGACTGGACAATGGCGACTTTATGTTCCGGAGAAACACGGGCAAAGACATTATTATGGCTGACGGTTTTACGCAGTTCTTCACCGCTTAATTTATTGAGTTCAGGTCCGGCGGTGACCGGATCACCTTTATTGATTATTCCCAATTCAGCGGCAATGGCTGCTGCGGTATCTTTATAATCCCCGGTAATCATGACGACCCGGATCCCGGCTGTTTTACATATTTTTATAGCCTGGACAGCCTCAGGTCTGGGAGGATCGATCATTCCGATAAGGCCGCTAAAAATGAGGTTGTTTTCTGTTCCCTCAGGGGTTGGGTTTTGGGGAACGCTGTCTACCGGTTTATAGGCTAAAGCCAGCACCCTTAAGGCTTCTCCGGCCATGAGATGATTGTTCTCTAAAATGGCCTCGACATCTTTCGGGGTCATTGGTTCTACTTGACCGGAGGACCGCAGGATTTGATGGCACAGGGAAACCAGGATATCCGGCGCTCCTTTGGTAAAAGCGTAATTGTTGCCATCGTTTCCGGTATGGAAGGTGGTCATGAGCTTTCTTTTAGAATCGAAGGGGATTTCCTGGATCCGGGGGTATTGTTTATTCAATTTATCCGCAGTCAAGCCTGTTTTAGCCGCCGCAACGACCAAAGCCCCTTCGGTGGGGTCGCCCAATATCCGCCAGATATCTTCTCCATTAGTATTGTCCGCTTCCAAGTGCGCATCATTGCACAAAGCGGCGATATGCAGCATCTGAGAAACCGCTAGGTCCTGCTGAAGATTAACAGGAGCGCCCTGAAGGCTGATCTCCCCTTTCGGCGCGTACCCTTCCCCGGAAACGGCATACACATTGCCCCCGGTATAAATCTTGACAGCGGTCATCTGGTTTTGGGTAAGCGTACCCGTCTTGTCGGAGCAAATGACAGTGGTACTGCCCAGGGACTCTACAGCGTGAAGCTTCTTAATAATCGCATTTTGTTTAACCATTCTCTGCATACCTAGCGCCAGCACGATGGTTACGACTGCCGGCAGTCCCTCAGGTATGGCGGCTACAGCCAGACTGACTGCTGTCATGAACATTCCGATGAGGGGTTCGCCCCGTAAAAGACCCATTAGAAAAACAATGACGCAGACAGCCAGACAGAGTATTCCCAATAGTTTTCCAAGCTCCGCCAGCTTGCGCTGCAGGGGCGTATCTTCAGCTTCTACTGATTGGATCATTTCAGCGACCTTGCCGATGACGGTGTTCATTCCGGTGGAGGTGACGAGCGCTTTACCCCTGCCATATGTTACCAGGGTGCTCATAAAGCCCAGATTGACTTGATCGCCCAAGCCAACCTCGTCTTGGAAAAGCACGTCGGCGTGTTTTTCCACGGGTACTGATTCTCCGGTAAGGGCTGCTTCTTCCACCTTCAAGTTCACCGTTTCAACGAGTCTTACATCAGCGGGGATGTAATCGCCGGTTTCCAGCAAAACCACATCGCCGGGTACGAGTTCTGTGGACAAAACGGTCTGCCGGGAACCGTCGCGGATGATCTTCGCATTGGGCGAGGCCAGTTTCTTCAAGGCTTCCATCGCTTTACTAGCCCGGTATTCCTGGAATACCCCGAGAGCTGCGTTGACGATGACAATGCTGATAATGACCAGGGAATCCGTCACTTCTCCCACCAACATGGAAACGATACTGGCCCCTATCAAGATTAAGATAAGGAAGTCTTTAAACTGTCCAATGAACATTTCCAGTAGCGTGGCTCCCCCTTTTTGCTGAAGTTCATTGTTACCATACTTTTCTAAACGGGATCTGACTTCGTTTGCCGTCAGTCCGGTGTTTAAATCGGTCAGTAGTTCTTTTTCTGTAGCTTCGATGCTTTTTTGATACCAGAGGTCCTTTTGACTCATCTTTTTCTCCTCTCTCTTGAATATGCTATATTATGTCTAAAAAAAAGGACCTTTATCCCAAGCAGGGATACAGGTCCTAATTCTAACAGCAAAAGTGCTAACCCAGTTGTTTTACCTTACATCCATCGCATTTACTCTGACGTTGGGATAATTCTTCAGATCCTTAAGCAGAGCTTCTATTTCATTATTTTCTCCATTGACAAGCAATAGGATTAAGCCTTGGTTTACACATCCCTGGACCTCATGTACACCTAAACGGACATTAATGATACAGCCATGGCGGGTTAATATCTCCTGAAATTCCGGCGCGTGTTCGGAGCGCTTGTCCAATAAGGCAGAAATAATCATGTTCTTCATGTAACCCCTCCTGATCCATTATTAGTTTAGTATAAGTATAGCATTTTTGTCAACGGATAATCAATGAATAATAAATACAAACGGAAAACGGGTATATTTATTTTTGCATGGGCAATATTACAAAGAATACCAAAAAGGAGGGTATCTAAATATGAAGGTATACGTGGAACCGGAACTTTGCATTGCCTGCGGGGCCTGCATTAGTTTAGCGCCCGAGGTGTATGGCTGGGATGACGGTGAAAAAGCGAAGGCGATCAACCGGGAAGTAGCGAAGGATCAGGAGAACGCCGCTAAAGAAGCCCTCGAAAGCTGTCCTACGGAAGCAATAAAAGAAGAATAAAAGAAAAATAAAAAAGAATAAAAGGATTAAAAAGTAGCCGCTTATAACGAGAGTTATTTAAGGGAGCTATTTTTTATTTCCAAAGCTGCTTTTGGGTGTGCAAATATAATGGAAACGTGGTATGTTAATATTACAGAAGTTAGGGTATAATCAAGATAAAAACCGGGGGATGTTAAATGGAGGCTGGAGATAGACGGGAGAAGCTGTTAAAAATCCTACATGAGCGGTCGAAAGCGGTTTCGGGGAGTCGTCTGGCGGAAGAATTAGGCGTCAGCCGCCAGGTAATTGTCCAGGATATTGCCTTGCTCCGCGCAGGCGGGGAAAATATTTTTGCAACTCCTCAAGGCTATCTGTTGACCTTGTCGGGCAAAGATGTGGTCAAAAGGGTTTTTGCCTGCATTCACGGGGCTGATGGGATTGGAGAAGAGCTTTTGACCATCGTGAATTCTGGGGGAAAAGTGCTTGATGTGATCGTAGAACACCCGCTTTATGGGGATTTAAGAGGGTTATTGATGCTGGCTACTCCTGCCGATGTTCAGGATTATCTTAAAAATTATCGCGCCAGTCAGGCAAAGCCCCTGTCGGTATTAACTGAAGGTGTTCACCTGCACACTATTGAAGCGGAAAATGTTAGCCTGCTAGGTACCATAGAAAAGGCGTTAAAGGAAAAAGGCTTTTTGTTTCAGCAGACTTGATCTTAGCCGTACCTTGGACTGATGGCAATAAATAACTGGATTTATTCGGAGCACTGACTTGACATTGCATACCGATACAATATAATAATGATACATTGGTACCTCCCGCATAGAGGATAAAGAGGAGGTGGGAATATGAAAATCAAGAAAATCAACGAGGATAAGGTTCAAATTATTATTACCAACCAGGATCTTGAGGAAAGGGATTTCAAAAAGTGGGAGATCATGCCTCTGAGTCCTAAAGCCCAAGAACTCTTTCAGGATTTACTGGATATGGCCTATCAGGAGTGCGGCTTTGAAATTGAGGATGATTCTCAGCTAATGGTGGAAGCCTATCCCCTCTCCATCGACAGTTTCGTTGTTGTAATGACCAAGGTCCGTCAACATCAACTTGGTGAGCATATCGGTTTTGTGTTACCCCACCAACAGGAAAATGAAGAGGATGAAGAAGATAGTTCCCGCCTGGACCGCGGGGGCAATCAGGTATGGAGTTTCCCTGATCTGGAAACATGTATCCAGGCTTGTTCCAGGCTGACTCCCGATTATGTGGACGGGAGTAAATTGTATAAGTATCAGGATGCTTACTATCTGGTGTTGGAGATTTTGCCGGATAACCAAGCCTATGTTGAAGCGGTGGTTGGAGAATATGGCGATTGGATAGCCTTTGACGAGGTTTTTTTAATGGAGTATGGTTCACTGATGGTGCCCCGTGAAGCTGTTATAAACTTGGCTAGTTTGATAAGGTTGTATTCTTAAAGAAAACTTGGCTTAAAAAGAGCCCTCCGCAAGTCCACGGTATCATAGGGACAATTTACGAAAAGCAAACTGAATACGGAAAAGCAAGAGAGGCGTTGTTCCTGCAAGGGATACCGCCTCTCTTGTTGCTTCACATGCCTTAACTGTTTGGCATCGATAAATATTGTATGCGATGGGTGAACTATACTTTGCGGAGGAAGTTTTCTTCCGGTGACTGGCAAAATTGAGCGTATCAAAACCCTCTAAACCTACAAGTCTGGAGGGTAACGCTACCGCTTATTCTGGCATGGTAACAGACCCGCCCGTAGTTTTTTGTTGGGCGGGATACGCTATTTTCACACCAATATACTTGATTTATAACGCTAAATGATTTGCCGTTCTAATCGTTCACCCAAACGGCTAAGGATTTCATTGGAGATTGTCCCATCCTGCTCCGCAAGATCACAGGCGGTTATTCTCTCATTTCCAGACTGCCCAATAATCACGGCAATATCTCCAGACTTGACATTCGGAATGTTGGAGATATCCACCAGCATCTGATCCATACAGATACGGCCAATAATAGGAGCTTTAATGCCGTGAACCAAAACACTCCCTACTCCACAGGACAGGGAACGCGGGATACCATCGCCGTATCCGATTGCCACAACCGCTATTCTGGTATCTTGTGGAGCGACAAATTGCAGTCCGTAACCGGCTGCTTCTCCTGAAAATAAATCTTTGACTAAGGCGATTCGCGCCTTTATAGACAAAACCGGCTCCAGTGAAATTCCACAGCGTTCCGTATCAGCGCGGGTGCTAAGTATTCCATAAAGTGCGATTCCAACCCTTGCATAGTTTTCAGCCAGCTCCGGATAGTGCAAAAGACCGTCACTGCTAATGATGTGCTTTTTAGGGCATGTGAATCCGTGCTGACGAAGCTCGGCAACGACGTCGTAGAAGGCTTTTGCCTGTGCATGGGTAAACGCTACGCTTTCAGGGAAATTTTCATCAACTACGCACAGATGCGTGAAAACACCCTCGATGTTCAGGTTTCGACACTGAAAAATTTCGCTGATTTCTTCTATCTTTTCGCTGCGTTCTCCCAAGCGGTGCATACCTGTATCAATCTTGACATGCACAGAAATCTTTTCCCCATAGCGGTCAAGAATCTTCGCATAAGAAAAATCGAGCACGGTCTGCGTCAGGTGATATCGGCGCAGAAGCGAGAAATCCTTTGAATGGGTGTAGCCCAATACCAAGATCGTTCCAGTAATGCCGTTTCTGCGCAGTTCGACCCCTTCCTGAACTGTTGCAACACAGAAAGCATTTATACCCAGCCGGTTCAGCTCCCGCGAGATCAAAACCGCACCATGCCCGTAGGCATTTGCCTTGACGGCGGGCATCAGTTCACAGCCATTAGGAAGCAAGGCGCGAAGGACCTCTACATTATGGCATAACGCGGCGCGGTCAAGCTCAATCCATGCCCGCCCCTTCTGAAATGTTTTTTTCTTTTTGAATACAGGTAATTTAGCTATCAGCACAGCAAACAGAACGGACAGCGCCGATACAGCAAGATAATGGATCAGACTGTTCTGTACCAGCATATCCTCAAGGCCAGTTACTTTTGCCGCTCCCCGCACAACCACAATAAAAAGGGGATGAATAAGATAAATCCAAGTGGAAATAACCCGCAGTAATAATCCCGGTTTTCGATCCCATGCCAAGACAAGCTGATAGAGAAAATACATACACGGCAACAGAGCAAGGTACATGCTATCGTGGCGCTGCCAGCCAAGATAGTGCAGGACAAATCCTTCGATAGTCATCAGTATCATGGAAAGCGCAAACCCAACCATGCTCATTTTCATGCTGCAAGTTCGTGTGGGATGACCAAGCCATGCGCCCATTGTCAGAAAGACAGGCGCGTAAAAGAGTCCGTTACGGGTATAGGAAAATACATGAAACATAGCGTCATAGGCTGTGGACAGAACCGGCACACCAGAAATTGCACCAAAATAGCTGTCTCCCATCAAGCCAATGCCATACAGAAACAGGCTGACAACCATAACCGCCTGGAATGGCAACTTACGGCTCAACAGGAATACAATCAGAAAGCTCAAGATAACCGCTGGCAGATACCACAGGTGGTAGAATGTGCCATCAAACAGGACCATGCGAATAACGTCCGCTACGTCAAGCCCCTTGAACTGACCTGCGTAAAGATTAACCGGCAGATAAATGATGATTGCCACAGCGTACAGAAGTGCGGTCTTCTTGAGAAACCGGACGAGCGGACTAATGTCACGGCTTTTCTCAAACAGGTATTGCGGCAGGACGAAAAAACCCGATACCATCAGAAAAAACGGAACGGCGATCCGGGCGACGATTCGGGTTAGGAAAAAATCCGCATTTGCACTGAATGTAGTCAGAGGCGAGGTGTGGATGCAAATGACCAGTAAGGCAGCGATAAGTTTGAATGCATCCAGCCCTCCGTATTGCTTATCCTTTGTCATTATCATTCCTCCACTCGGTTAGAACAAATCCGTCTGTGTTATTACCGGATACCGAGTATGGAAAGTCGTCCTTGATTTCAAATTCAGTATCCGCTCCAGCCGCAGCTCTTACATAGGCAACCTCAATATTTTGATTCCTCGTCCGATACAAAAAGCGCTTTTCTCCGTTGGGATACTGTTTTAGAAAAGCATGATATTCTTCCAGTGTCAGCCCGAGCTCTGTCATAATTGCGGCATGAGGCGCTCCAACGTAGCGGAAATGCCATGGTTCGTGCGCAATTCCTGTGATAGCCTCTTTCCCCTTTGGATAGCGTTCAATGAAGCCGTACGCCACGGCTTTTTCCCGAAATGTCTGACAGATGCCGGAATAGGGAAAATCCGGACGGATGAAGTCAATCTCTGGCTTGCGAAGTCCCATGTCAAGGGCAAGTCCGGTCTGATGTTCGCTGTGATCCGACCTCGCTACAAACTGCTCTGTAAAAGCAGCCCCGTTGTCTCGCAGGGACTGGTTATAAATGTCCTGCTGTTCTGTTCTGGATCGCCAGCCGCTTACCGCACTGATTTGCTCCCGGCCCTCCATACTGCCCATGAGTTTGGAAAGCAAAACGGCGGCTCTGCGTTCCAGCAGAACCTTGCTATCTGAACGAACTGGAACAAGGGAGCTTTCCACATTTTCTGAACAGTAGGGATACTGATCGTTGACCAAAATCAGGTTGCCTGTATGGACAGCTTTTTTCGGTATCACGAGCATTTTCATACGCCCACCGCCAATTCAATTACACGGGAAATGAGCTGTTCAAAAGAAATGCCGACGGCTTTCATCATATTGGGATATCGGCTGTGTGAGGTGAAGCCGGGGATCGTATTGACTTCGTTGAAAATGACCTTTCCGTCAGCGTTCAGGAACATGTCCACACGCGCAAAGCCACGGCAGCCCAGCGCCTGATAAATCTTTTTTGCGGTCTGTTTGATTTCCTCCGCTTTCTCTTTTGAGATTCGTGCCGGGACATGAATGGCTGAGGTTTTCAAGGTGTACTTTTCCGTAAAATCAAAATAACCGTCCGATAATTCGATCTCATCAACCTCCCCGACTGTTAGCTCATTATTGCCCATCACGGCGCAGCCAACTTCAAATCCGCTTATGCTTTCTTCTATGATAATTTCATCATCATATTCAAAAGCCAACTTGATAGCGGCAGGAAGATCGTGCCGATCAATTACTTTGGTAATGCCATAGGAGGAACCGGCCCTGACTGGCTTTACAAACAGGGGATATCCGAGACTCTCAGCCTGTGCCAGAGCGATTCCGGCGTCCATATTTTTTTGCAAAATAAAAGAGGCTGGAATCTGCACACCAGCGGCATGTGCCAGCTTGTGCGCACGGTCTTTGTCCATGCAGAGCGCAGAGGCCTGCACGCCGCAGCCGACAAGCGGGATTCCCGCCATTTCAAATAAACCCTGGACTGTACCATCCTCGCCATTTTTTCCATGGAGAACAGGAAACGCCGCGTCAATCGGGAGTTTTATTACTTTGTCAGGATGAAATACCAACAAGGTATGCGTTTCACGATCCGGCGAAATTGCTGCCGGCAGACAGTCGGAGGGATTGCACCAGGTATCTGACGCAATCTTTTCAAGATCCCCGTCAAACCGATACCAATTTCCCTTTGATGAAATCCCGATCAGTATGGGCATGAATTTATTGGTGTCCAGGTGCTTAATTACAGAGTAGGCGGATTGAAGCGACACACTGTATTCGGGAGAACATCCTCCGAATAAGATCGCAATATTTAATCTTTTCATTTTTCTTTTGATCCTTTCTCAACAATATCCGTTCCGTCGGGAAGCGGATAACCGATTTCGCATTTATTTCGATAGAGAAGTTTTTCAGAGGAGCATGCCCCAGTCTCTGTCAGAATCATTTTTTGCTTCACATCAACTTCTTCATAAACCTTACCGTTCTTGCGGTAATACAATGTCTCACCATTTACCACCTCATAAAGTTGCCCGTTGTCCTGATCGGTCAGCAGACGTCCGATAATGCGATCCTCATCAAATGCAATGCTAATCTGAAAGGACATCTTCGTCTCGTTTTTGACCTTCAGATCCAGCCAACCCTCCGATACGGTGGCATCTACGCCCATCGGTGCGTCGCTGGGCGGTTCCGGGAAATCCTTTACAGCATGGCCATGCCGTTCCGCAACCGCAAGCGGTGAATGGAGAAACATCCAAAAAAGCAGATTGCTCATTTGGCACATTCCGCCGCCCGGGGCTGTCGTGAGCTTTCCGTCAATTACGGTCAAACCATCCTTATACGGAATGTCCCGGTCGGCATACCGGACCAGTTTCCAGAAAGAGAACGTTTCATGTGGCCTGATAACCACTCGGTCTAAAGTGGCTGCGGCCAACTTCAAATTAAAAACCTTGTTCTCCTGATACACCATGTCAAAGCCGGTTTCCCGGTTATATAGAGGGTAGCTCGTTTCATAAAGCTGATAGGGCAACGTGGTTTCGGACTTGACTTCAGCATATCGATTTTCGTCCAGACGCATTCTTGTATAGAAACAAAACCGGCGCTGCCATGTTCTCAACGGCAGCAACCGTGGGAAAATTTGCGTGAGTCGTTTTCTCGGCATAATAGAATCCTTTCTTCATCATTTGAGCAAAAGAAAATCCCCGTTCGGTACTTTTAGGGTACCAAAACGGGGACATGCATGTTTTCGATTTTAATGAGGAAAACCTGAAAAATGAACTGTGAAAATCATACGATTTTCTGACAATCCATGGGAAGCGTCACGGTGAAGATAATATGCTCATCGGCACTTTCGGCGGCAATAGTGCCTCCATGCAGCTCGACGATTTCCTTCGCGATTGCAAGACCCAGCCCGGCTCCGCCGGTGGAACTGGAGCGTGAGGTATCCAGCCGGAAGAATTGTTCAAAGATCCGATCCAGCTTTTCGGGGGGGATCGTCTTGCCATGGTTCTCTATGCGTACCGTCACATGGTCGCCGGATTGCTCCATAGTCATGAGAATAGCCGCATCCGGGTAGCTATAGTTGACGGCGTTGCGGATTAGGTTGTCAAAAACGCGCTCCAGCTTATCCGGGTCGCAGACAATCCGGATGTCCGATATCAAGTTCAGATTCCAACTCATAGATTTTTCCGCCAGAACGGGATTAAACTCAAACGCGATTTGTTCCAGTATACGAGTCAAATTAACCGATTCCGGCTCCAATGTCAACTGAGTTAGATTAAAACGTGTGATGTCAAAAAATTCGTTGATCAGCGTTTCCAGCCTCTCAGCCTTATCAAGGGAGATACCGGTGTATTTTGTTCTCAATTCCTGCGAAATCTGAGGTTCGTCCCGAAGCAGGGTGAGATAACCGATTACGCTGGTCAGCGGCGTTTTTAGATCGTGTGCCAGATAAACCACCAGATCGTTTTTGCGCTGTTCAGCCTCTTTTGCTGCCGCTGCACTGCGCAATGCCTGCTCCCGCACCAGATTTAACTCATCCTGCACATTTTTCATGGCTGCGGAAAGCACAATCGGCGTATTGCTCGGTTGCGCCAGCTGTTCGGATGCTTCAACGACCTCATCCAAATAGCGGAGAGGTTTTTGAAAAAAGAAGTAGGTGATGATAGCCCAACCAACAAGTACGATGACGGCATTGAAGGAAAGCATGTAATTCGCATAAAGGTGCGCGAGTATATAAACCAAATCCGTCTCCTGAAACGAGAAATTGAGATAAATATTGTAGGCAACGGCAAACAGGAGAACAAGAGCTGCCGCAAAGCCAGCCAGCGCAGCGATATATTGAATCAAAATTCTTCTCGAAAGCTTGCTGCGCCTCGAACGTTTCAATAAATCATTGCTCAATGGTATAACCCACCCCCCAAACGGTTTTCACAAATTTCGGTTTTCGGCTCGGCTCATGCATTTTTTCTCGGAGCCGTGCGATATGCGCCATAACCGTGTTGTTGTTATCCAGATACTTTTCACCCCACACGGCCTCGTACAGCTCCTCTGACGAAACAACCTTTCCACGGCGCTCACAGAGGTACCAAAGAATATTGAATTCAATCGGAGTAAGCGGAAGCTCTTCTTCGTAAAGCGCACATTTGTGATTATCCTGACAGATGTAAAGCCCCCCGAAATCGTATTCATGATTTTCCGGCTCAGCATTGGAAGCATTGTACCGTTTATAGCGCCGGAGCTGTGTTTTCACGCGGGCAATCAGTTCCAACGGATTAAACGGCTTTGTGATATAATCGTCCGCGCCCAATGTCAAACCTGTAATCTTGTCCATGTCCTCCACCTTGGCGGTCAGCATGATGATAGGAAATAGATGATTTTCTCGAATTCTTTGACAGAGCGTAAAACCGCTCATATCCGGCAGCATGACATCCAGAATCGCAAGACTTATGTCCTCACGCTCCACGCAGGCCAGAGCATCTGCAGCATTATAGAACTTAAATACCGAATAGTTTTCACTTTTCAGATAAACTTCCACAAGATCGGCGATTTCACGCTCGTCGTCAACGACTAATATTTTATCATCCTGACTCATCGTTTCCTCCAACATCATTACCTGAGCGACAGCCCTTCCGCCTGTCTGTCGGCTTTCGGGCATCCTTGGGAACAAGCCAGACACCGGCCATTTTCACCGCACCGGGAATACGGCCTTTGGTGCAGTAGTAGTTGATCATGCGGGCACCGATGCCCCATTGTTCGCTTGCTTCTTTCAAGGTCATATAGTCCATCGCACACCTCAGATATTTTTATATGAACTATTATATTTCGTTATCTCGAATAAATCAAGCCGATCATATTATCTTAGGTTAGAAAACAACATGTGGTTTTTGTTTTTCGTTAGCCTTGCGGCGGAAATAACTCTGGTGCAACTTGTCCTTACGTTTCTCTTTTGGCGCAGGGCCTTCTGCTCCTCTGGAGAAAGAGCAATTTCGCCAAAATGGAAAGCACATATTTACCGGCAAAGTTGAAGAAAATCTCAACCTCCTGCGTGGTATCCTGGTTGCCTTTGCAGTCGCACTCGTGAATAAGAACTTACTCTACGAACTCCTTGAGCATTCTGGATTTTCCGAAATCCGCCTAAGAAGCTCTTCACCGCTAATCTTACCAGACTTGTACTCCTGCCTTGCTTTAGAAGCCATATCAGTCCAAGCCTTAAACTGTTCCTCTGTCATCTTATTGGTCTGGCGGTCGCCATCCCAGGCATCCATGCGGTAATAGCGAGAATACATTCGGTTGTAGGTTCGCTGAATTTCCTGTAAAAAGCTGTCTTGCTCTACAGATTGGTTAAATTTTTGTTTTGCCCCAATCTGCTTGCAGGTACGTTTGCCTTTGTAAATTCTGTCACAGTAATCTCGCTTACGTTTATCTGCCAGAACAAAGTACCGGTCACACAGTCCACACCGTTTAATGCGAATACCTCTTTTGATCATCTCCATAAATTCCAGATAGAACATTTCCTCCAAACTCTGAATGGCAAAATACTGCCACATGCTCACCGGGTGCTCGCTGTCCCGATGAATGTTCTGCAATACCTTTCGCGTGTCTACTTCAGCGGGGTCGTTAAAGGCAATCAGTTTACTTGTGTCGAACCTACCGTTGGCAATCGGCGCTATTCCATACATGGATCGGAGCATATGCTGCGTGAAATTGGGATGCAGATTGCAGAACATAACATATCGTTCGGGTAAGGTGTATTCAGGCAATATCTCGTTGCTTAAACAAAACTCAAGCGCCTCAGCATAGACAGCTTGCAGATTAATGTAGTATTGAAATAGAAAATTTGCATAGCTGACCTTTTCGCCTTCTGACCTGTCAGCGTTATAGAAATTGCGAAATAAATCACTCTTTAAAAAGAAATGGATATAACTGTGTTTTTCTTTCAGTAGATCCGCAGCGTTCCAGTATACCTTTTTCATATCGTCAAAATTGGCATTGGTGACTTCTACAGTCTCCAGTGCCTTTATTTTTTCCTGAAGTTTCGAAAAATCAAGCTCACAGAAATCCACAATGCCTGTTCCAATATCGCCAAGCTGCTGAAATGTGGAATGCTCGACATCGTGTAGGAAAAATAGATTCAACTTGTTTGTGCTATCGACAAAAACTTTGGCAAAAGGATAGGTAATTTCCATACAATGCCTCCTTGCAAAGAATAGATTCTGCTAAAATAAAATTCTTTTAATTCACGATATAAGAATACCACAATCTTTTCTACAATGAAAGTACCAAAAAGGAAAGTGAGGTGTTTATGAAATGACAAAGAAATTAGAAACCATGGATGCGGAGACTTTGATGACCACACCCATGGAACCGCTGAAATTTATTGTCAGCGGATTGATACCGCAGGGACTGCATATCCTTGCAGGTTCACCGAAAATCGGCAAGAGCTGGCTGGTGCTCTGGATTTGTTTGCAGGTGGCAAAGGAAGAACCTGTATGGAGCTTTGAAACCCGCAAATGTGAAGTACTTTATCTCTGCCTTGAGGATAGCTTCGCTCGAATCCAAAACAGACTGTTTGAAATTACAGATGAGGCACCAGCCACATTGCACTTCGCTGTTATGAGCAGTGCCATCGGAAACGGTCTTGAGATTCAGATTGAGGATTTTCTAAAGGAGCACCCAAGCACAGGACTGATTGTCATTGATACTCTGCAAAAGGTTCGCAAAACCGTTTCCTCAAACGTAAATCCTTATGCAGCAGACTACGATGACATCACTGCACTCAAGCAGATTGCAGATCGAAACAAGCTCGCCATTGTTCTGGTCCATCACCTACGCAAAACCATTGACAATGATCCCCTGAATATGATTTCTGGCACCACAGGAATTGCAGGTGGAGCAGACACAAACTTTGTTCTTCAGAAGGACAAGCGAACTGAAACTACTGCAACGCTCATTTGCACAGGTAGGGATATTGAAGATCGGGAATTGTTTTTGGAATTTAATAAAGAAAGCCTTGTATGGGATTTTCTTTCCCCAGCGGAGGTGGCCGAACAAGCGGTGGACGAGATTGTTTTTCTTCTCTGTGATTTTATAAAATCTATTAGCACATTCACAGGTACGGCTACAGAGCTGTCAGAGCGCTTGAAACCCTTTAACAAAGTAGAAATTCCACCTGCGGTACTGAAAAAGAAAATCATCAAACACATGGACTTTCTAAATCGAAACCACATCAGCTACTGTGAAAACCGCACCTTTGAGAGGCGGGAATTCACTCTCTGCTATGACAGTAATGACAGCATGACGGCAGAAAACAGCCCCCAAAACTTGCCGTCTTTGCCGTCAGCACTGTCAGGGATGGATAATTCGCCCTCCATTGCCCTCTGTTCGCCCCTGTGTGAGCCTTTGGATGGGCAGACGGGATAAGTACACCAGTAGCAATAGAATGCGAAATGTGGCGAGCGGTTGCCCAAGTTCAAAAAACATTGATTTTTAGATGGAATTTCAGGGGTTGAAGCTACGGAAGCCCTCCTTTGGGAGGGGCAAGCAAAGCGTCCGGCTATACGCCGGTCTCATTAGGCGGGGCGCTGCCCCACACCCCGAGCTACGAAAGGAGCGTTACATGAAAAAACAGAAGGATAAAACCTACGCATTCAGAGTCAGTTCGGCTGACCTGAAAAAGATAAAATCCCAAGCTAAACGAGCAAAGTTGACCGTAACAGACTATCTCACTGCCTGTGCCTTAAATAAAGAAATCACCATAATCGATGGGCTGGACAGCGTACTCTCTGAACTTAAGGCACAAGGCAGAAACCTCAATCAGCTGACCATTCTCTCCCACCAAGGGAGAAGTTATCCCAGCCAGATTGAAAAACTCACCGATGCCTACGGAGATATTTGCGCCGAGCTCAAAAAAGTACTGGAGGTGGTCTGATGGCGACTTTCACAAGGATTAAAGTGAAAAAGCAATCCTGCGGACGAATGCTGGGAGCACTTTCTTATGTGCTTCAAGGCCATAAGGTTGGCTTCAATGGCGGTAGGGTTGAGAGTGGTATTAACTGTTTGCCCTATACCAGCTATCTTGAAATGATGACTACTAAGGAAAAATTTAAGAAAACCAGTGATGTGTGCTTCTATCATTTCGTCCAGTCCTTCTCGGAGGAAGAAGAAATCACACCATGGCAAGCTAATGGGGTAGCAAGAGAACTTGCTGAAAAATTGTTCCCTAATTACGAGTGTGTCGTGGCTACCCATAACGATACTGACAACCTTCACTCTCACATTATCGTCAATTCGGTCAGCTTTAAGGATGGTAAGAAGCTGCATCTGCCGCCCACCTCCATCCAAGAAATGCGGCAGTTCAATGATGAAATCTGCATGGTGCATGGCTTATCTGTACTGGAACCTTATGATGGCAGAAAGAAAAAACGCAGACTGACACCCGGTGAATACCGTGCCGCAGAGCGTGGAGAGAGTTGGAAGTTTGCACTTATCAAGGCCATCGAAGAAGCCCTTCTCTACTCAGCAGATAAAGAAAACTTTATTCAGAACATGGAATACGAAGGCTATTCCGTTCGCTGGGATCATCACAAATACATCCTGTTCACCACTCCAGAGGGCAAAAGCTGCCGTGACCGCAGCCTCCATGATGAAACCTATCTCAAAGAGAATCTCGAAAAACTGTTTGCCTACCGAGCCGAGCATGGCTTTACTCCACTGACACCTGAGCCGCCGGAAGGCTGGCTTGGACAGATAAAACAAACTGGCGGCCTGGCAAACGACATCATATCGCTTGGCAAGAATCTGGAGAGCGCGGTTAATGTTCCCCCACCTATTACCCCACAAACTTGGACGGAGAGCAAGCAGCGCCAACGGGAAGCTCTGAAAAAGTTGGCACAGGGGCACAAACTTCAAAGTGAGCAAGAACAGGAATTTACACATTCATTGTTACGAGGGAGGAAATATCATGGATAAAAACACAGGATTTTATATGGAAACGGAGCCGAGGGTTCTCTATCAGGATAATAAAGCAATCACAGTTTTTCGAGATAGGGGTGTCTATAAAGATGAACACAGTTTTCACACTGAGCGAGTAATGAAGATCGATGGTAAAAGCTTTTATGTGAAATCTTTCTTTCCGTCAATCTCAAAGGCAACTCCAACAGACCAATTGATCAAGTTGATTGATACCGCTGCTAAAAAACGATAGATTTCAATCTTCTAATAGACTTGTGCAAACCGTTCCGGTATGATGTGTATTACCGTATTCGGTTTGCCGGAAAGGAGCTTATAGATGAAACAGGCAAACGAACAATATACGATTTTATATGCAAGATTAAGTCAGGATGATGGCAGTCAGGGAGACTCCAACAGTATTCAAAACCAGAGGATGATGCTTGAAAAGTACGCCAAAGACAATGGATTCGAGAATGTTAAATTCCTATATGACGATGGAGCTACAGGCACGAATTTCAACAGACCGGCATTCCAAGAGGTAATGGCACTGATAGAAAGCGGCGAGGTTGCAACGCTAATCGTCAAGGACATGAGCCGATTAGGCCGAGAATATTTAGAGGTCGGCAGACTGACGGAAATTGTGTTCCCAAGCTATGGTGTGCGGTTTATCGCCATGAATGACGGTGTAGACAGCTTATATGGTGACAATGAATTTACCCCGTTCAAAAATATCATCAATGAATGGTACGCCAAGGACTGTAGCAAAAAGGGAAAGGCCTCGGCAAGAATCAAAGCGGAAAGCGGTGCAAGGGTAGCCTCAAGGCCGCCATTTGGGTATCAAAAAGACCCTGATGACCCCAAGCGTAAAATCATTCCCGACGAGGAAACCTCGCCGATTGTGCAGCATATCTTCTCTCTGTGTATGGTCGGAAAAGGCCCCAGCCAGATTGCCAATCAGCTTAAAGAGGAACAGGTTCATATCCCTGCCTATTTCTATTACAAGAAAAATGGCGTTAAAATCACCGGCTTTAATTCTGCTGAGCCGTACAACTGGCAGCAGACGACCATAGCCAAAATCCTTGAAAACGAGGTTTATCTCGGTCATACGATTAATCTCAAGCACACAACTCTGTCCTTCAAAAACAAGAAACGCATAGAGCGCCCCGAAAATGAACAGGTGCGAATCGAGAACACCCATCAGCCCTTAATTGACAAAACCACTTGGGATATCGTGCAGGATATTCGCAAGCACAAACGCCGCAGAGCCAACATGGAGGAACAAAATATTTTCTCCGGACTTATCTACTGTAAGGACTGCGGTGGCACGATGGTGTTACATCGGGCGCATACCATGGATGCGGTAAAAAACAATTTCATGTGCTCCACCTACAAGAAGAAGGGCAAGGAAAACTGTTCGGCGCATTACATCCGAGAAACGCAACTTGCGGAGATTATTCTGGACGATCTGCGCAGGGTGACCCACTACGCAAGGCAGCATGAATTCCTGTTCGCCAAGCATATCACACAGAAAAACGGTGCTGAAATTCGCAGAGAGATTGCTCAAACCGAGCGAGATTTAGAAAACCTAAAACGCAGGGATACTGAGTTGACCGCTTTATTCAAACGGCTCTATGAGGACAATGTGCTGGGCAAAATTCCAAATGAGGTGTTCCGAAAGCTCAGTGATGACTATCTTACCGAGCAAAAAGAAATACAGACGACCATCCCAAAAAAGGAAAACGATCTGGAACGGTTAAAAGCTTCGGTCAGCAATGCGAGTGCCTTTATTGACAAAGCGAAGCAGTACACAGAAATCAATGAACTCACCGCTGAGATCTTACATCTATTTATTGAGCGAGTAGAAGTCGGTGAACGCACTGAAAAATGGTCTCGCACCGCCATGCAGGAAATCAATATCTACTACCGGGATATTGGATTGCTGGATAATGTGATTGAACCGCAGACAGAAGAATCTTCACAGACTACATCGACAGAGGTCGCATAAAAGGCAATCGGCAGACAGCGAAAACTCACTGCCTGCCGATACATACCCGCCCACTTCACCACGGTTTAGAAAATGTCCCTATCACACCGTGGAGAAAGGAGGGCTTCTTTCATTTGTGTTGTTAATTCGTTATAATAAGAGCGATAATTGAGGGGAGAGGATTGGTCATGGACCCACAGCAGGTTAAAATTATAGAGCAACTGGAAAACTATTATCGGGGCAGTACCAGTTCCCTGGTCTTCCATAATCCTTTTGAGCTGCTGATCGCTACAATTCTTTCGGCCCAATCAACCGATGTTCAGGTAAATAAAATCACTAAAAAATTATTTGCCCGCTACCCCACCCCTGATAAAATCGCCGCTTTGACCATAGAGGAATTGGCTGAGGAAATAAGAGGTTGCGGACTCTACCGTACGAAAGCTAAAAATATTCTGGCGGCAGTACGTATCCTTCTGTTTGAGCATCAGGGCAAGGTGCCCCCAAACCGGGAAATGCTGATGGATCTTCCCGGCGTAGGAAGAAAAACAGCGAATGTTGTTTTGGCTAACGCTTTCTCGATCCCCGCCTTAGCGGTGGACACACATGTATTCCGCGTTGCGCATCGCTTGGGGCTTGCCTCAGGGAAGACCCCCGAAGCGGTCGAGGAGGAGTTGACTAGGCTAATACCGCAGGAAAAATGGGCCGAAGCTCACCATTGGCTGATCTGGCATGGAAGAAAAATATGCCGGGCGAAAAAGCCGCTTTGCGGGAATTGCCCGCTAAGCGGCGAGTGTCCCGATTATAGCAAGGGGTCTTTAAAAAATGTTTAAGATAGGGTGGAGTAGATGAGTATCCGAACAAAACCTGTAAAAGCGTTGATTTTTTCTGTTTCCATTGGGTCGGGACATGATTCAGTAGCGCAAGCGCTGGCTGAGAGGCTTTTGTTGGAGGCGCCCGGCTCCGAGGTGAAAATTGTGGACACTTTCCAGTATATCAATCGTGTTTTGAACAAAGTGGTATTCGGCAGTTATATGGAAACGATCCGCTTTACTCCCAAGGTATGGGGCTATTTGTATGACCAGGCGGAGGACGGAGAGCGTTTGGTTGACTTGGGCCAGATCTTATCCAAGCTCCTTTCCCCCAAACTGGAACAGCTGCTGACTGAGGTCAATCCCGATGTAGTTTTAGCCACTCATGCTTTTCCCACAGGTATTTTAGCTGTGGGAAAAAAAAGGGGACAGGTTAAAGTTCCCCTGGTTACTGCGGTAACCGATTTTCATGTCCACTCCTTCTGGATCCATGAGAGCGTTGATCGCTACTTTATACCGGCTGATGATTTGGGTTTCCGGCTTCGTCAGACCGGAATACGTGAGGAAAGGATCAAAGCGGTAGGCATTCCGATCCGCAGTCAGTTTATGGAAGCACCGGATGCGGTCTGCGCCAAGGAAGAACTGGGACTAAACGCATCCCCTGCCATCCTGGTAATGGGGGGAGGCCTGGGTCTGGGACGGATCGAACTAATTACCAGGGAGCTTTTAAACGACGGAACCTTTCAGGTTATTGTTATCGCGGGAAAGAATAAACGGCTGTACGGCAATCTGCAAGGGTTAAACAACCCCCGATTAAAAGTCTATAGCTATGTAGACAATATAGCCCATGTGATGGCGGCAGCCGATATAATTATTTCTAAGCCAGGGGGAGTTTCCTCGGCTGAAATTCTGGCTTTAGGCAAACCATTGGTGATTTATTCCTCATTGCCGGGACAAGAGGATCGGAACGCCGATTATTTATTGAATAAAGGCGTAGCGGTAAAGGTGCGAAAAATGGAATTGCTTCTGCCGGAACTTATGAGTCTTTGGAATAACTCTTTGCGCATAAAGCACATGAAAGAAATGGCCGGGCAGATTGGTTCACCTTCGTCAAGCAAATTGGTGTGGGACGATATTTTTGCTCTGATCGGGAATAAAGAATAAAAGGGGACTATGCTAAGACCATGCTTATCGCCACTTGCTTTTTTCAATAGTCTGACATATAATAAAGGGAAATTACAACGGTGGTTGTAATGTAGGATAGTAGGGATATATAAAAAACATTTAATGTAGGATGGTAGAATGGTAAGAAGATGTGAGGATTTCTGCACCCTTCTTTTAGGGTGCTTTTTTCTTACCAAATACCCTGAAAAATGTAAGGAGGTAAGAAGAAAATGATTATTGTCATGAAGGTTGGTGTGCAGGAACAAGCGATTCAACAGGTGATCGGCAGGCTGCAGGGCCATGGCTTCAAAACCCATGAATCAAGGGGCGTGGAAAGGATCCTAATTGGAGCGGTGGGAGATAAAAGCCATCATCTGGACTTGGCTTTGGATGCTATGGAGGGTGTTGAAAAAGTGATCTCCATTCTCGCGCCCTATAAATTAGCCAGCCGCGAGTTTAAAGCGGAGGACACAGTGATCGCTCTAGGGGATGTAAAGATCGGCGGCAATAGGATTGAGGTAATGGCCGGCCCTTGTGCTGTGGAGAGCCGGGAACAATTGCTGGAAACAGCCCGGATGGTCAGGGAAAAAGGGGTACGGATTTTGCGGGGAGGCGCTTTTAAACCCCGGACCTCACCCTACGCTTTCCAGGGCTTAGAAGAAAAAGGACTGGAATATTTGGCCGAAGCGCGGGAAAAAACCGGACTTTTGATTGTTACGGAAGTTATGGATACCCGGCAGGTGGAATTAGTAGCCCAATATGCCGACATCTTACAGGTGGGCGCTCGCAATATGCAAAACTTTCCCCTCTTAAAAGAGGTTGCTAAATACCATAGGCCCGTTCTCGTCAAAAGAGGGCTCAACGCTACGGTCGAAGAGTGGATCATGGCTGCGGAGTATATTATGGCAAGCGGAAATCATCAGGTGATCTTATGCGAAAGAGGGATCCGGACCTTTGAAACGGCTACCCGCAATACTCTGGATTTATCAGCTGTTCCGGTGGCAAAAGAACTCTCCCATTTGCCTGTGATTGTGGACCCCAGTCACGCCACGGGCAAATGGCGTCTTGTCCAGCCTATGGCCCGGGCTGCCGTGGCGGCGGGTGCGGATGGGTTGATTATCGAAGTTCATCCTAATCCCAGCGAGGCCGTTTGTGACGGTCCTCAATCTGTTACCCCCGGGAGATTTGGGAAGATCATGGAGGACTTGGCAAAAATGTCCCAGGCGATGGGCAGGTCAATATGATGTCAATTCGAGAAATTACAATAATCGGACTGGGTTTGATCGGGGGTTCCCTGGGGATGGCTTTTAAAAAAAGCCGGCCGGAGATCAGGGTCGTCGGCGTCGACCTAGCCTTGGATACGATTGATGAGGCCGTCTGCCGAAAGGCTATAGACTGGGGGACCGTCCAGATCGGCGAGGGTGTGCGCACAGCGGATCTGGTGATTCTGGCGACGCCTGTGAGCGCTATGCTGTCAACTGTTTATAAGTTGCTGCCATATTTGAAGGAGGGCGCTATTTTGACGGATGTTGGCAGCACTAAAGCGCAGATTGTCGAAATAATGGCGGAGATTTTACCGCCTGCGGTTCATTTTATCGGCGGACATCCTATGGCGGGATCGGAAAAAGGGGGATTAGCGGGAGCCAGCGAGCTGCTTTTTGAAAATGCCGCTTATGTGCTTACTCCATTACCCCATACCAATTTTCAGGCGATCGACGGTCTGAGGAATATTTTGGATAGCCTCGGAGCCCAAATTATTATCCTATCTCCGGCAGAACATGATCGAAAAGTAGCCGCAGTCAGCCATTTGCCTCATTTGATCGCCAGTGCGCTTGTGAATACCGTGGGCTCCCTGGAAGAAGAGGAGCAGGGGTATTTTACCCTGGCTGCGGGGGGGTTTCGGGATACCACACGTATTGCGGCAAGTCAGAGCGGCTTGTGGTGTGATATCCTCTTGGAAAACAGACAGGCTCTCCTTCCTCTGTTGGAAGAATTCCTCGGAGCGTTACAGGAATTTGAAAAGGTTCTGTTGACAAAGGATGCCGGGCATCTTACCGCTCTTTTGAATACAGCCCGCTTCTGGCGGGAAAAGGTGCCGATTGGCCTAAAAGGCATCTTGCCGCAGTTGTTCGAACTGCAGGTGAACATTCCCGACCAGCCGGGAAGCATCGCCAGTATCACTAATTTGTTGGGGGGACGGCATATCAACATCATTGATATCGAAATCCAGCGTGTGCGGGAAGAGGACGAAGGCACCTTGCGGCTTGGTTTCAGCATGGGAGAAGAGCGCGACCAGGCCAAAAGGGTATTAGAAGAGAAGGGCTACCAGGTAAAGGAAATTAGTGTATAATCTTAAGTAGAGAGTCAGGGAAAAGAGGAGGCGTCCAAGATGCCGTTGGTAATTTCACCGGCCAAAAAGCTGCAGGGGACACTTCGGGTACCAGGTGATAAATCAATATCCCACAGGGCGGTGATGATCGGGTCTTTAGCTACAGGCAAGACGGAAATTGAAGGTTTTTTACCGGGAGAGGATTGTTTAAGTACAATACGCTGTATGAGGGCCTTGGGTGTGCCTATTCGGAGAGTACATGATTTGGTGACCGTCGAAGGTCGAGGGTTGCAGGGGTTACAGGAACCCGCGAATATTCTGGATGTGGGCAACTCAGGCACAACCATCCGCTTGATTTCCGGTATTTTGGCCGGACAGTCGTTTTTGTCCGTGTTGACCGGCGATTCCTCTATCCGCCGTCGGCCCATGGGCAGAGTTGTGAAGCCTTTACGGGAGATGGGGGCTTTTATCCAGGGACGTCAAGGCGGGGGGTTTGCGCCCTTAGTCATCCAGGGTGGGAAACTGAAACCGCTTACTTATCATTCTTTGGTAGCCAGCGCTCAGGTGAAATCCGCTATACTGCTGGCCGGGCTGTTTGCACCCGGCTGGACGGAGGTTAGGGAACCGGCGCTTTCCCGCAATCACACCGAACTGATGCTAAAAGCCTTTGGAGCTGAAATCGAAGGGGAGCGAACCTCTACCAGAATCAAAGGCGGGGCAATGTTGAACGGGCGGAAAGTGACCGTGCCCGGGGATATTTCCTCAGCTGCTTTCTTTATCGTGGCAGGTTTAATTATGCCGGACGCCCGGATCATAATTGAAAATGTCGGGCTCAATCCCACCCGTGACGGGATTATCGAAGTGCTTCGCGCCATGGGCGCTCATCTTTCGATTTATGATACGCAAGTTGTAGCCGGGGAACTGATGGGGACGATAGAAGTGCAGAACAGTAATTTACAGGGGATCCGGGTAGGGGGAGCGATCATTCCAAGACTGATCGATGAAATTCCTATTCTGGCGGTGGCGGCGCTGTTTGCCAAAGGGGTTACAGAAATCAGGGACGCCGCCGAGTTAAAAGTCAAAGAAAGTAACCGCATCCAGGCTATCTGTGAAGGGTTGACCTGCTTGGGAGGTCATGTTGAGGAGCTAACGGACGGTCTGCGTATTTATGGCGGGAAGCCCTTATATGGCGGGGTTTGCCATTCCCGCAACGATCATCGGATCGCCATGTCCCTGGCTATTGCGGGTCTGCGGGCTCAAGGGGAAACAAGGGTCGGGGAAGCGGAGTCGATCAATATTTCTTTTCCCCGGTTTACGGAGATCCTGAACGGATTGAAAAAGGAGCGGTGATTAGGATGTTACGTTTTTTGACAGCGGGAGAATCGCATGGACAGGCCTTAACGGCTATTATTGAGGGTTTGCCCGCAGGCATAAAAATCGACCCGGCGAAAATCAACCTGCTCTTGCAAAGAAGACAGGGCGGATATGGACGCGGGAAGCGGATGGAAATAGAACAAGACCGGGTTGAATTTCTGGCCGGCTTGCGTGGTTTGGTTACTTTGGGCAGTCCTTTAACGATGCAAATCAAGAACCGTGACTGGGAGAACTGGTGTGCGATAATGGATGCAGAGAAAGCGGTGCTCTCCCCGGAAAGGGTCGTGACCCGGCCCCGGCCGGGGCATGCCGATTTAGCAGGTTCTTTGAAATACCGTCAGGATGATCTGCGCAATATCCTGGAACGGGCGAGTGCGCGTGAAACGGCCGCCCGTGTGGCGGTGGGGGCGGTCGCTCAGGAATTCTTAGGATATTTCGGGATCAGGCTGCAGGCTCAGGTAGTCAGTATTGGAAATATCACCGGGAAAATGCGGGATATAATTCACGGGGAGGAGCTATATCAAGATCCTCTCTATTGTCCGGATCATGAGGCCTCGAAGCAAATGATGGAGGCCATTGACCGGGCCCGCGCACAAGGGGATTCTTTGGGCGGCAGCTTTCAGGTGCTTGCCGAAGGCCTTCCGCCGGGTTTAGGTTCCCATGTGCAGTGGGATAAAAGACTGGACGGCATCTTGACGCAAGCCGTAATGAGTATCCCCGCAATCAAGGGCGTGGAGATAGGATTGGGATTTGCCGCCGCCTCTTTACCCGGTTCCCAGGTGCATGATGAAATCATTTATACTGACGGAAAGGGTTATTCCCGTAAAACAAACCGGTCCGGCGGCCTCGAAGGAGGGATGACCAATGGGGAAATGCTGGTCGTCAGGGCTGCCATGAAACCCATCCCAACCCTGTGCAAACCGTTGTGGAGCGTGGATATCCATAGCAAAGAACCTTTTTTCGCCGCAGTGGAAAGGTCCGATGTTTGTGCTGTTCCGGCTGCCGCTATCGTCGGGGAAGCCATGGTGGCCTGGGTGTTGGCTGCCGCTGTAATGGAAAAATTCGGCGGCGACCATTTAGAAGAAACGCTCAATAACTATCAGAACTATCTGCGATATCTAAAAACAAGATAAGCCGGTCTAATAAGGAGGATTATACCATGTCCGATTTACAAAGGGTTCGGGTCGAACTCGGGGAGAGAAGCTATTCGATCTTCTTGGGGTATGATATTTGGAAAGCCTGTATTGCGCAGTTAAAAGAAATTTCGCCTGAAAAAGAGGTCTTCTTAGTATCGGACCGCCATGTTTTCGATTTGTTTGGCTGCAGTTTGGAAGAACTCCTGGCCCGGGAAGGTTACCGGTGTTTATGGCACGTGGTTTCTCCGGGGGAGGGTTCCAAGAACTGGACCGAGGCGGGTGTGATCCTGGAAAAGATGCTGGAAAACAACCTGGGACGCAAGGCCCCTTTACTGGCCTTGGGAGGGGGAGTTATTGGGGACCTGGCGGGGTTCACAGCGGCCGTCTACCGCCGGGGCGTCCCTTTTGTACAGATACCCACTTCTCTTTTAGCTCAAGTAGACAGCAGTGTAGGCGGAAAAGTGGCTGTCAATCATCCTCTGGGGAAAAACATGCTGGGAACCTTTTATCAGCCCCAAGCTGTCTGGGCGGATCTTTCCGTCTTAAATTCCCTGCCGGTGGAAGAGTGGCGGGCAGGACTGGCAGAGGTTGTTAAGTATGGAATAATCCGCGATGAACAGTTTTTTTGCTTTTTAGAGGAGCATGCCCGGGCTGTTTATCAAAAAGACCCCCGGGTGATCCCGGAGGTAGTTAAACGGTGTTGTATGATTAAGGCCGAAGTTGTCGGCTTGGATGAACGTGATGAGGGCTTGCGCAATATCCTGAATTTTGGTCACACTATCGGGCATGCCTTAGAAAGCGCCTCCGCTTACTCAAGCTATAAGCATGGTGAGGCCGTTGCGATCGGGATAAACGGAGCTTTTCACATCGCCCGGCGGTTCGGGTGGGTCGGGGAGGCTTTACAAAAAAGAGTGGAAAATCTCCTGTTGCAATGGGAGTTGCCGGTGTCTTTTCCCGCCCGTTATTTTGATGAGGTGTTGAAGAATATCTATTATGACAAGAAAGTGGTTGGCAAAAAGCTTGTTTTTGTTTTACCCAGAGGTTTAGGTCAAGTGACCATTGAAAAGGGTTTAACTCCTGAACAAGTGAAACAGGCCATCGGGGAAATAACTACCTGCCCTTGACAGACCGTATTGTAAACCACTTAACAAGATAGGCTGCTACAAAGGATATCAGAATACCTGCGACTGCGGTAAGAAGACTCCGTCTTCCCCCCAGAAAGTCATAGAAAATCACCGGAATGATTAAACAGAGGCAAAAACCTGTAAAAAAGACAATCCAAAAGAGATTTTCCCCTTTACGGTAAATATCTGTTAGTTTCTTCGGAATTGTTTTTTTACAATGGGGGCAACGAAGGGCGCTTGAGTTAATAGAATGGTTGCAGCCGGGACATTTTGCCTGAAGACTAAACATATATTGTGCCTCCTAAAAAAGGGATATGTTAGATATATTTCTAGGATTTATTAAAAAGTCCTCCATCATACCGGCAAAATTTATGTTTTGCCAGGCGTTTTTGCTCCCAATCCCAGGCTGTTTTGATAATAGTGTGGAGATCGTTAAATTGCGGCGCCCAGCCCAATTTTTTTTTGATCTTTGTAGAATCGGCAATTAATATGGGAGGGTCCCCGGGGCGGCGGTTTACATACTGGACAGGGAAGTCGGCTCCGGTGACTTGTTTGACAGCGTGGATAACCTCCCGGACGGAATAGCCCTGATTATAGCCGCAGTTAAAAGTATCGCTCGCACCGCCGTTTAACAAGTATTTAAGAGCTTCGGTATGAGCACTGGATAGATCATTTACATGAATATAATCACGGATGCATGTCCCGTCGAAGGTAGGGTAGTCTGTGCCGTATACCTTTAATGCGGGTTTTGTACCGGCTGCGGTACGCAGGCATTGGGTAATCAAATGAGTAGCGTGCTCTTTGCCTTCGCCGATTCTGGTCAGGGGATCCGCGCCCGCCGCGTTGAAATACCGCAGTGTTACGTACCTGAAGTCTTCCGCCCGGCAGATATCCTGCAAGATCCGTTCCGCCATGGCTTTGCTTTGACCATAGGGATTAATGGGCCGCAGAGATGAATCTTCTGCGACGGGTATGACCTCCGGTATACCGTAAACAGCCGCGGTGGAAGAAAAAATGAATTTATTGACGCCGAACTCTTTCATTATGTTCAGAAGGGTCAGGGTCCCCAGAACATTATTCGAGTAATATTGCAGGGGTTTTTCCAAGGATTCGGGCACAACAATGTGAGCGGCCATATGCATTACGGCGTCTATGCTGTTATAATCGAATACAGCCCGCAAACGGCCGGTATCCTGAATATTACCCACAAAGAGCCTACCGGATAAAACAGCCCACTCATGGCCGGCGGAGAGGTTATCGTACGCAATGGCCCGAAAACCTGATTCTTCCAATTCTCTTACGATATGGCTTCCAATATACCCGGCGCCCCCAGTGACAAGAATATTTTTCATCAATTCCACCAGATTTCGGAAAAATTGCTTTAGCAATTATTGTAATTCTAAAAGATATTCTTAAAACTTTAGCATTATGACAAGGCCAGCGTCTGTGTTGACGCTGGCCTGCAATTTATTTTAAAAAAATGAGCCATCGAAAAATGGCTCATAAAGCTTAACCTGCAAAGAAATGTTTGGGGTTTTCGACCATGATGGCGTAAATATCGGCCTCGGTAAGGCCGGATGCTTTTAGCATAGGAATAATCTCGCGGCTTAAGTAGGAATAGTCAATATCAAGGTGCGCATAGTCGGCAGAAGCCGTTTTTCCCCAGCTTTCCCATAATCCAAGATAAGATGCCCAGTCATGGGAAATTAAAAGCTTATCCCGATAGCCCTTCTCACAGAGGGAAACAATGTTCCGGATGCTGTTTGCAACCGGAGTGTCGCTGTCATCGTAAGCAAGACGGTCAAAACCCAGGTAGCATCCAGCTTTTGCCAACTCTTCGTGATAGGCTTGGTCGTTGATATCTCCGGCATGACCGAGAATTACCTTGTTGGGAGCAACACCGCAGGAGCAGTAAACTTCCAATATGCGGAAGCCGCTTTTGACTGAGGGGTCATGATGGCAGAAAATGGGTAGGTCGGTCAGAACGGAAACCCGACCTACAGCGTGGAGCAGCTTTTCCTGCAAGTGAGTCACGCCTTCTGCGGCAATACCGTTTTTCATGATACCGGGTCGGGAATCAATTCCTACAATTCCGTTTGTGCATTCGTCCAGCAGAAGAGATACGATCTCCTCTTCATCTCGCATAGCCAGCCATGGTTCCTCCTGATAATAAAAGCCGGAGGACGCGATAATATTCATACCGCTTATTTCCGAAACGGTGCGGAGCAGATGAATATCTCGACCAAGATTGATAGTGGTTCCATCAACAAGCGTACGTATGCCATAATCCCTGGCGCGCTTCAGCTGACATACAGCCATTTCGACTACCTTGTCAAACTCAAAATAGCGTTTTCCAAAGGCCATCCGCATAGACCAGTCGGCACAAGTGATATGCTCATGTATCAGTGTCTGCCCCAGTGCATCCGGACAGATAGAGCCGAGAACAGTATTGATCGCAGCCAAATACAATTCTCCTTTCTATTTTAGAAAATGAGCCATCCCACACCATTCAATTTTACGCCGTATGATCCGCCTGATATACGATCTTCCCGTCGGATATGGTCATCCGGATCTCCATATCCTTGATCTCTTTCGAAAAAACAAACGGATCCTTGCTTAGAACGACGAAATCAGCATGTTTTCCTACGGTGACACTGCCGCGTTCATCCTCCTCATGTCCGGCGTAGGCGCCGTTTACGGTGTAAAGCTTCAAGGCCTCGTTTACCGACAGCTTTCTGTGTTCAAGATCCGTATTGACCAAATAATCGATCGCCTTCAACGGATTCATATCGGTAACCGGGCTGTCCGAGCCTGCACAGACCACGACACCTGCTTTCACCACATTAGCAATCGGATCGCAGCGTTTTGTGCGTTCCAAGCCCAGCACACGTTCATATTGGCTCTTGCCCGGGATATCCCAGAGCAGAGGGAACGCCGGCTGCATGGAACAGACGATACCCAGCTCCGCTGCCATCTCGATCTGCTCATGCGTGGGGAGTGCGAAGTGCTCGATCCGGTGACGCAGATCGTCATGGCCGCCTTCCTCCATGATGACCCGACGGATTGCGTATATCAGCTGATTAATGGCTCTGTCCCCTACTGCGTGCATGGAAGACTGCATGTGGTTGACATGAGCGTCATGAACAAACTGGTAAACCATATCGTCTGGGAAATACAGCGAGCCTTTTAACTCCGGACGATCAGCATATGGTTCCATTACCGCTGCGGTATGGATCACGCGGGAGCCGTCCAGACACAGGCAGCCGCCCACCTGTTTCAGATGATGCTCTTTGGCCAGGGAGATATCGAAATCCTCAATGAATTGCACCATATGCAGGGGAACTTCATCCTGACGATCCAATACGGCCCGTACATCCAGCTTATCTTTGAGCCCATTACCGTTCAGCGTATGTATGGTCGTAATGCCGCATGAAAAGGCGTATTCGGACACTGCCAGAATGTTCCGGAACCAGGCTTCCGCATCAATACACTGAAACATATAATTATATGTGCGTTCGTAGGGAATCCCGTCCAGCAGTAGGCCGGTAAATCTCCCATCATCCAGCCGCTCAATGTCGGGCATGGTCAGATCGAGCGGGAGCTTATTCCAAAAAGAGCTGTTGCAGCAGGAGCCGTGCAAAGTTTCATGATTCAGCAAAACATCCTTGCCGTGGCTGATTGTATCCAACTCCCACATATAAGGTAGACGGCCTTCTTTCAGCCTTTCTTCGCTGATATCCATGCCAAGGATCAGTGTTTCATCCGTATTGCGGCAGCGTTCCTCAACGATATCAAGCACATCGGCAACTGATTTTGCACCTTTCAATTTGACCGAGCTCAGATAAAGCCCCGTATCACTGCCATGAACGTGACTGTCAATGAATCCGGGCAGCATCGCATTGTTTTCATCCAGTTTCAGCACATTTTGCGGCTCAAAACCTGTCGGTTCCGCATTACCGGCATAAACGATTTTTCCGGAATCGACTGCGACCCAGCGCACACGAGGCGTTTGCGGATCCATTGTAATAATATTACCATTAATTAATAGATTACATTTCATGATTGTACATTACCCTCCCTTCCTGGTATAAGGAAAACAATTATTCATCATACAAATGACAGCCGACATATCTGCCCTCAACAAGCTTTGTTTCAGGCGAAACCTGCTTACAGATTCCCATGCAGTGCTCACATCTGGGATGGAAACGACAGCCTGCCGGAGGATTGATGGCGCTTGGCACTTCACCTTTAATGGTAAACAGGTCGTCAACGCTTTTGGTTCTCAAATCCGGGATCGAATTGAACAGAGCCTTGGTGTAAGGATGTTTGGGGTCGTTGAAAATCGTCTTTGAATCACCGAATTCCACAACCTTACCCAGATACATGATCATGATCTTGTCCGCCATATAATTCACAACGCCCAGATCATGGGAGATCAGAATATAAGAAAGCTGCATCTGCTCCTTCAGATTATCCAAAAGCGCCAGCATCTGAGACTGAGAAACAACGTCGATCGCGGATGTCGGCTCGTCAAGCACAACCAGCTTAGGCCGGACAGAAAGAGCTCGCGCAATGGCGAGACGCTGCCGTTCGCCACCGCTGAACTCGTGCGGATACATATAGATATCCTCACGCTTCAAGCCGACAATTTCCATCAGATTCTGTACACGGTGGGTATATTCGTCGCTGCTGAGTTTCTCATGTACCAAGAGCGGCTCACCGATAATATCTTTTACCAGCCAACGAGGATTGAGCGACCAATAAGGATCCTGGAAAACGATCTGTACATCCTTTCTGGCCTTGCGCAGCTCTTGGGGGTTCAGAGAAAAAATATCTTTGCCGTCAAAGAGCACTTTACCCTCGGTCGGTCTGTGAATCAGCAATATCGTATTGACAAGGGTGGACTTGCCGCAGCCGGACTCGCCCACGATACCCATGATCTCGCCCTTGTTCATATGGAAATCCACATCGTCAACAGCTTTCACGAACACATTCTTTTTCGTCATGAATTGATTTTTCACCGGGAAATATTTTTTCAAGCCGGTGACATCCAGTAGCCGTTCGTCCGAAATCTGCCGGCGATCATTTTGTTTCCGCTTAGGGGTGACGGAGTTGATCAGGATCTTGGTATATTCGTCAGAAGGGTTATCCATGATTTCACGAGCGGAACCCCGCTCCACGATCTTTCCTTCTTTCAGGATAGCAACATCATCGCACATGGCGGAAACCAGCGCCAGGTTATTGGCAATGAAGAGTACGGCAACCTGAAATTTCTGCTGTAGTTCGTGGATCAGCTGCAGGACACCGGCCTGAATCGTCACATCAAGATTACGGGTCGGCTCGTCCGCAATTATTAATTCCGCACCGCAAAGCAAAGCCAGACCGATAATGATTCTCTGCCGCTGACCGCCGCTGAGCTCATGAGGATACTTGTTCATGAGCTGCTCTGCATCAGGCAGCTTTACCGTATTGACCATATCCTGAGCGATTTGCCAGGCTTTTTTCTTTTTCTTGCCCTGTCGTTCCATGACAACTCTCGTCATCTGATCCCCAACGGTATAGACCGGATTCAGAGCAGACATCGGATCCTGGAAAATCATGGAAACCTTCTGACCGCGAATTTTTTCAACTTCTCTGGGCTTTAATTTCAGGATATCCTGTCCATCCAGGATGATCTCGCCGCTTTCGATCTGGCCGGGTGGCATTTGCAACAATCCTTGAATGGTCAGAGCCAGCACAGTCTTACCGGAACCGGACTCTCCCACGATACCCAGCGTTTTGCCCCTTTCCACAGCCAGATGATCAATATCCAATACCGGCCGGGTTCCCTCAAAGGAGTGGTGATTCAGCTTCAAATTGTGTATTTCCAGATAATTGTCCATTCCAGTCACCTCCTAATTCTTCTTGGTCTTGGGATCGAGAACCTCTCTGAGGCCATCACCGATCAGGTTCATGGCCAGAACAGTGATAACGATCGCCAGACCGGGGAATATACTGTACCAGGGACAATTCAGGAAATAGGCACGGCTGGTACTGATCATCAAGCCCCATTCAGGCTGGGGGGACTGTGCGCCCAGCCCAAGGAAGCTAAGGCTGGCGAGAGATAAGATCACAGCGCCCATATCCATTGATGCCTGGATGATCAAAGGCGCAATACAGTTGGGCATGATATGTTTGACAGTAATACGAAGCTTTTTGGTACCGATCGCCTCCGCAGCCTTGACGTATGGCCGCTCTCTGATAGTCAGAGCAGAATTTCGCATCAAACGTGCATACGGCGGCCACCAGGTCAGCATCATGGCAATGATTGCATTTTTTAACGATGCTCCAAGCAAGGCGGAAAAAGCAATCGTTAAAAGCAGCGGCGGGAAGGCCATGAAAATATCGGTGATGCGCATCAGAACATCATCGATCCAACGACCAAGCGTTCCGGCGGCCGCACCCAATATTGCGCCAAAAACAGCGCAAATCAAGACAATAATGATGGAACAAGCCAATGATATTCTGGTACCCTGCAAAAGACGGCTGAAAATATCACGACCGACTTCATCTGTTCCCAATATATGATCCTTTGAGGGAGGCTGTAAGGCGCTTCCCATATGGACTTCGCCATAAATATCTCCGGGATAAGGCGCGATATAGGGGGCAAGGATCGCTGCTACAACCAGAATGATCAGAATGATCATGGAAAGCTGCGACAGCTTATTTCTGTTCATCAGATGAAGCGATAGTCTGAACTCTTTATATTTCGGCAGAAAGCTCTTTTTCATTTTTTCAAAAAACGATTCCATTTTCAGCCCCCCTTACATACGAACCCGGGGATCCGATGCAGCAATAATATCGGCCACCAGGTTGAAGATCACATATACCAAAGCTGTAAAGAGTGTAGTACCCATGATAGCAGGGAAATCGTAATTGGTTACGGCATTTGCAATATATTTGCCGATACCGGGCCAACTGAAAATCGCTTCCACAAGACAGGTATTCGTCAAGGTATAAGCAAAGGCATATGTTATGGCAGTAATCGTTGGCCCGATACAATTCTTCAAGGCATATCTCCAATAGACCACCCGATCTTTCAGGCCATAAGATTTTGCGGCAGTCATATAATCTTCATTCAAAATTTCCAGCAAGGCGGATCTGGTCTGACGCAAAACCAAACCGGTAGGATAAATGCTGACAACGATCACAGGCAAAATAAGATGCTTCAGTGCATCAGCAAACAGCATAAAATTACCGGTCAAAAGGGAATCCAACAACAACATACCGGTGATATCAGGCAATTGATGTAAAACAGCAAACGCTGTGCTGATTCGGCCGCCCAGGGGCAAAAGCGAAAGAATACCGAAGAAGATAAGTTGAAGCGCTAACCCCAGCCAGAAACTGGGCATGGAAACAAAAGTAATGGATGAAAACCGGCATATATAATCTATAAACTTATTTTTATGCTTTGCTGAGTACATACCCAGAAAAACACCGGCGATCAATCCCAGCAAATCGGCAAGAATGACCAGTTCGACCGTGGCCATGAGCCCGTTCATGATTTCCGTCGTAACAGGGCGATGTGTAATATAGGATTTACCCAAATCAAAGTGGAGCAGATCTCCGCAATAATTGAAGAACTGCTGATGATACGGGAGATCCAGACCAAGCTCCACTCTGGCTGCGGCAACCTGCTCCGCTGTGGCTTTCGGGCCGGCCCATTTTGCCGCAACATCGGTAGGAATGACGCGTGTGATACAAAATGAGATTAAAATAATTCCAAACAAGACAATAATTGAAAGGAGAACCCTTTTTAAGATGTATTTATACAAATGTACCCCTCCTTTGCCTGCTATGATTGTTAATCCCAGTAATTGCAGGAGCAAATTAGTGGGATCAACAATCAATACATCAGCTCAATCGCCAAGGATCGATCACTGAGTCATTATTTTGCTCTGGAGCAATCGTAGAAGAAGACAATGCCCTTGTAAGCGGCATTATGATAATACCCTTCAAAACCGCTGTTAAAAATCATAATATCTTTTTTGTCGCCGCCCGTAAGGACGACACAGTCTTCAGCAACGATCTGACCGCACTGCTTATAGAGTTCGGCAGCCTTATCTTTATCGATAGCAGTCATCCGAATAGCCTCATCGATAAGCTTATCCAGTTTCGGATTATAATAGTAGGAAAGGTTCCAGTTAACAGTATCTTCGGAATGGAACATGGGCTTATAAGCATAAGCCGGGGACATCAGATCAGCCCACTGCATGGTAATCAGGAAGTCCGGACGGTCTTTCTTATTCTGGCTCTTGGCTCTGGTCCAGTTGGTATCCCAGGATGCCGGAGCAAGCTCAAGGGTGATTCCGATCTTGGCCAACTCGGCCTTGTACATTTCAGCGATCTTCTTCCAGGACTCGCTGCCGGCGGAATAGGCAAATTCCAGCGTGAAGCCGCCATTAGGCTTACCGGCTGCGGCCAGATATTCTTTGGCCTTGTCCAGATCGTAATAATAAGGGCTTTTCTGGTTTGCGCCCCACATGGTACTGGGGATAACATCCGTAGCGAGAGTAGCGAAACCAAGGTCAACATACTTCAGCTTATCTTCATAGGGGAAGGCATAAGCACAGGCCTTGCGGATATTAACATCATTCAGGGGAGCGCGGGAGGTATTCATAAAGATAATGATGTCGCTCAAACCGTTATCAACAGAAACCTTAATGGCGTCGTTCTTCTGTAGTTCCAGAACATCCAGGGCCGGCAGATCATAAGTAACATCCGCTTCGCCGCCTTCCATAATCTGGCGTCTGACAGCAGTTTCAGAGGTATACTGGAAAACGACATCTGTAAAATGCTTGCCTTCCCAGCCCTTCCAGTAATTATCATATTTTGTCAGGATGACCTTGTCGCCGGGGGTCTGGCTCTTCAGCATATAAGGGCCGGTGCCGCATTCCTTACCTTCGTTGAACCAGGCTGTTGAAGTCTTGAAATCAGCATCAACGGATTCCGAGGACATGATAAAGCTGGCATAGGCGCAAGATGCTACGAGCTCGATGGAATCCGGATAAGACAGAACAAGTTCCACTTCGTAGTCGTTAATGATATTGATCTCTTTCACAGCATCCCACATGTAGGAAGGACCCATCTTGCAATCTCTGGTTCTCTCAATAGAGAACTTGACATCTTCTGCGGTGAAATCGGAGCCATCATGGAACTTAACGCCCTCTCTGAGCTTGAAATTCCAAACCAGGCCGTCATCACTGTTGGAATACTCCGTGGCTAAAACAGGCTCAAAGGTATCTTTGTTCAGATCGTAATACAACAGGGTTTCATATACATTGTGGAAAACAGAATTATCTGTAGAGAAGCATACAGAAGGATCCCAGTCCAGAATCGGTTCATAAGGCGTAGAATAAACAGCGATCGACGCCTCCTGAACGCCGCCGTTCGCGCCGGAGCGATCACCGCCGCAGCCGGTCAGCAGCATTGCCATAGCAACTAAAATTGTCAGTAAAAGTTTAAACCTTTTCATACTTCTTGTTATTCCTCCTTTTTAATACATAACTTTACTTTAATACATAACTATACTATATAAATATCACAGATTATCTACATAGTCAATTAAAAACCGACAATTTTTCTAAACTGACAATTTTTTTTCTTACCATGTCAAAATTATATAATTACTTAACGGTTTTTTGATAATACCAAAAAATAATATTGACATTAGAAGTGTTGTTCAATATAATCAGAGTATATCGTCACCTAAAATTTTCTCAATAGAAAAGGACTCTGCTATGAAAAAAGATCAAACAGGCGGCCGTCTGATCCAGTCTGTAGATCGGGCTTTATCCATATTAGATCTGTTCAATGACCAGAACGAGGAGTTGACCTTAAGCGAGATCAGCGCTGCCGTGCAGCTAAACGTCAGTACCACCTATGGTCTGGTAAATACCTTGCATCGCCGTAATTATTTAGGGAAGAACAACCTAAACGGCAGATATATTTTGGGTAAGGCCATGCTCACCCCTAAGCTGGAAACTAGGCGTAAAATCGAAGATATCATCATCAAAGAGGCCAACTGGTATATGCATCAGCTCTGCACGAGCCATGCTGCTGCTGTGATGCTGTTTTCCTATAAGAATACCATTTTGACCAACCTGAAATACCTGACACCCTACCCTTGCGAATTTCATCCCATTATGGATTTTCATACCTCTGTTTCCGCCCGCATGGTCATGACGCAATGGACGGAAAAAGAGATCCGGGAGTATTTCGCCCATAAGCCCATGATTCGCTACACCCGCCACACGGTGAGGGATGTAGACGCGCTGCTGGATATCATCAAGGACGCGAAAGAGCAAGGCTATTCTACGGAGATCGACGAGATCGATCCCGGCTGGGGGGCCTACGCAGTACCTATCTATGACCCGCAAGGTAAGATCATCGCCACCATGAGCATCAACTGCCATACGGAAACCCTCCTTAATAAAAAGGAAGAAATCTGCGGCGTTATGCTGAATGCCGCCGCCGAGATATCACAGGTCGTCATCGCCGAATTAGACGCAGATAAAACCGCCATCGATACGGACGATTGAGTTACAATATGAAAAAGATGGCGGCTGATGGGGTCGGGACTGATCTAAATAGGTTGACAAAATTTTTTTTATGTCCTATTATGATATTGAAAAATTAATATTCTTTTAAGGTGCCCTTACGAAAGGGAGAATAGGGAAGACCGGTATAAATTCCGGCGCGGACCCACCACTGTGTACAGCGACGAATCCCCCATATCCACTGGATAATATCTGGGAAGGAGGGGAAGAGGATGACCTGTGAGTCAGGAGACCTGCCTTAAAGACTGACATATTATGAAGGGGTAGCTTCGTTTATGTCTTAGGACTTTCAGATGGGAAAAGTTCCTTAGTATTATAACTAAGGAACTTTTATTATTTACGAGGAGGGATTTGGTATGAATAAATATCCGAACTGGAAGAGAATAGGCCTGACGGCGAAAGTAATGGTGCTTGTCCTGTTGAGTCTGGTCATGTTACCCATTATACCTTCATTATTTAGTGGGAATCAGAGGAATGTATTTGCGGCTGAGCCCTTTGACAGTTTAGCCATCAAAGCAGTACGGAACAACTACGGGCTGCACCAGGGAGGTAAGGCGGTAGACGGGGGATATGGCAACTTTGGAGCTTACGACGCCTACATCTTGACCCAGGCCGGAGCAGATCTAAGCACCTGGGTATATCAAAGCACTGATATGAAAGCCAGTGTCCTGAGCTTAGCCGATGCGACAATTGCCAACGAGGGAACAGCGAATCAATCCTCGGCCAAACGGGTGGCGCAGGAATACTTGGCGGCCAGGGAATGGGGAGAGGCGAGAGCTACCCAATTGTTAACGATTCTGCAGAACCGGCAGACAGCAAGCGGCAACGGTTCCTTTGACAACAGCGCCTTCAGCGACCTGCCTGCTTTTGAAGCTTTAGGCCGGGCAGGGGATATAGACGAAATAGATACAGCAGCAGCGGTCACTTTTATTTTAGGAGATCAGGATGGCGCAACAGGAGCTTGGTCTTCCTCATGTAATGACTTTCAGGCAACCGCCCAGGCAATCCGGACGCTGGAATATTTGAGGCCGTTGGCCGGAGGCGCTGCCGGAGCGGTTCAGACAGCAATAGAGAACGGCAAAACCTGGATGCAGGCGCGGCAGCAAACAGACGGCAGTTTTTATAATCCAAGCTGGGATGACCCGCTAATTGATACAGCAGAAGCCGTCCTGACCTTAAATTGCCTGGGGATATCTCCGGATGCCTGGGACGTTGGCGGTAAGAGCGCCGTCGACTATATGCAGGACAATGCTTTAAATGCGGACGGTACTTTTGGAAACGACGGAGCTCAAGGAAACCTGGCCGACAACACCTGGGCCATAGACGGCTATCGTGTGCTGGGCGGGAGCGCCGCTCCGGCCACTGTGCTGGGGATAAGTGTTACTCCGGCTGCGGCTGATATAACGGCAGGGACAAGCCGGCAGTTTGCGGCGCAGTCTTTTAAAATGGACGGAACAACTGAGGATGTAAGCGATGCAGCCACCTGGACGACTGATGATACGAATATTGCCACGGTAAGCGCCGGCGGGCTTGCTATGGGAGTTGCGGCAGGGAATGCCGTGCTTACCGCCTCTTATCAGGGGGTCACTGGCACAGCTAATTTGACAGTAGCAGGGGGAGGAGGCGGAACCCCTCCGCCTCCGCAGGGTACTCCCGTTACTGTGAAGGTAACCGGCAGCTCAGGCGAAACTCTATACGCCACCAATACTGTGTACCTGCAAGCATCCGATACAAACAGCAAGGGTGATACGGTCGGCATTACCCCGGTGGGCGCGTTGGATAAAACGGGACTCAGCTACAGCTATGATTCTATCGACTATATTAAGACCATTGCCGGACAGCAACCTCAGGGTATGAACGGCTGGATGTGTAAGGTGAATGGAACTAATATAGGGGGCTCTGCGATCAGCTATACGTTGAATGACAATGATCAGGTATTGTGGTTTTATAGTACAAACCCGGATAATATAGCCGGTTTAGGCGGCGGCGATGTCATTATACCTGTCCAGCAAGAGAAAACAGGCGATGAATTGCTTGCGGAAGCTTTAAGCAATACTCAGGATGTCACAATCAGCTTGGAAAAGAGGGAAAATCAAGCTGTGGAAATATCGCCCGAAGGTGTTAAACAACTATATGAAAAAAATAGAGAAATGACCTTGGAGAACAAGGGGGTTGCCATAACCTTCGCACCAAATGCTCTCCATATCGAACAGTTGACCAAGGCTTTGGGAGAAGAAAAAGCCGCTTTGCAAATCGGAGCCAAGGAAGTAACGGCTGCTGAAAAACAGGAAATTCTGGACAAGGCTAAAATAGGCCAGTCCAGCGGGCTTTTTGAAATTGGCGGGAAATTGGTTGACCTAACGGCTCAAATCGTCAGAGATAGCGACACAGGAACTCAGGAAACAGAAAAAATCACCGGCTTTAACGAGCCTGTTAAAGTAACCATCGATTTGGCGAACGTTACTTTGTCGGAGGCGGATATTGCCAAACTTACCGCTATACGATATGAAAAGGATCCCTCTGGTAATATAGTTCCTGTGAAACTTGGAGGCAGCTATGATCCTGCTGCAAGAACATTCACCTTCTATACAACTCAGTTTAGTTATTATGGGGTAGTAAAGGCGGAAAGTTTGGTCACAGTGAGTATGGGGATTAATATGCTGACGACTGTGGTTAATGGGGTAAGGAATTATACCGATGTACCGCCCATGTTGCTTAATAATCGTACTATGGTTCCCCTGCGGTTTATAGCGGAGAGTATGGGAGCTGATGTCCAATGGCGGGAGAAGACCAGGGCAGTAGAGATCAGGCAGGACGGAAAATACCTGCAGCTGGTATTGGATCAAACAGGACCCGGTTTGGATACACCGGCTGTAATTGTAAACGGGCGTACCCTGGTACCTATCCGCTATGTAGCTGAATCTTTGGGGGCTAATGTGACCTGGTTTGCCAGTACGCAAAAGGTAGAAATTGTTAAATAGATCAGGGAGGGCGCTATGAAGAAATCCGCTTGTCTTATTTTGCTGGTGTTAGCGGGACTCTTGTTCCTTTTCCCAGCTTGCGTGAAAGAAAATGGAGAAAAGGTATCTGGCACTATCAGTGCTGGAACGGTTAATCAGATTGAAAATAAAAAGCCAGCTGAAAAAAAGGAACCTGATACCAAGCCTCTGGAATTGCATGAGACTACTGCTTCTGATAACAAAAAAAATGATAATAAAATCAGCGATACCGGGAAAATACATTATTTGATCACCAAAAATTACGGCACGAAAATGGTTCTCAACAAGCAGGTTAATTATCAAAAGAAAAGCAGTATTATCGACGGACTTATGGATACCGGCGCAGAGGTGGAAACCTCGTACGGAGGCAGTTTCATCAGCGATATCAATGGTCTTAAGTCTGAGAAAGGAATGGCTGGCGGGGTCAGGAAGGATTGGTTCTATTTTGTCAATGGCATCTTTGCCGACGGCGGAGCACTGGACTATTTTCCCCAACCTGGCGAAAAGATCTGGTGGGATTATCATCCTTGGAAAACATCCCAGGGAACTCCTGCTGTCATTGGCTGCTTCCCGGAACCGTTTCTGCACGGGTATCGCCAAAAGGTAAAGGCAACGGTCATCATGACCGTTGCCCAAGAGACGGAAAAAGGGCTGGACTTACAAAAAGCCCTGCAGGCTTATGGGGTTTCTGATGTGGTTGTAAAAGAAATTAATGCAGACATATTAAAAAAAAGAGAAGGACCTACTGTGATCATCGGCCAGTGGCAGGAGTTGGAGAAACTTCAGTGGCTTAGGGAATTTAATGAAGCCTATCAGAGAAACGGCGTCTACCTTCATTTTACGGGGGAAGGCTTAGAACTGATGAACTATAGGGGAGAGGGAGTCAGGCTTGTACAGGACAATGTCGGGGTAATCTGTGCCACAGGGGAGGGAAACGGGGATGACAGTCCCCTGTGGATCATCACCGGTACGGACAGGAGCGGAACGGAGGCAGCGCTGGAATTGTTAACCAGACACCCTGAAAAGGTTCAGGCATCTTATGGCGTCGCTGTTCTTCCGGGAGAAATTATTAAGTTACCCGTCATGAGGTAAGGAAATGTTAGCCTATAAACAGCAAAAGAAACTCTTCCACAGCTTGCGCTGTGAAGTCGCTTTGTGTTACATTGCTTCGCTGATCCTGCTTTCCCTGCTTTTTTCCCATCCCCTCTTTCTCCTGGCTCTTTTTATGGCCTTGAACATGGTTATCTTGTCGGCAGGGATTGCGCTGGAGTGGCTGAGCTATCTCAAATTCAGCCTGCTGCTCATTTTTTTGATCACCCTCGTGAATTCTTTATTTGTCCGAGCCGGCGCCACAATTCTTTTTCGAGGCCCTCACCTTCCGATCATCGGGACAATCCGCGTGACGCTGGAATCTCTGTGCTTTAGCGCCGGAATGGGAATCAGGCTTTTGGTGATCCTGGGAGCCTTTTGCCTCTTTACCTATGCTGTTTCTCCGGATAAGGTCTTAAAAATTCTGGGCGGAAGGGGTAGTAAAACCATGCTGGCGTTAAGCTTATCCTTGCGTTTGTTTCCTCTTTTAGTGGATGATTTTGCACGGATTACCGAGGCACAGCGTTGCAGGGGAGTAAGCTTTCAGACCAGGAACCGACGGCAAAGGTTCGAAAAATATATCCCTATCCTGAATACCCTGCTCTTATCAAGTCTGGAGAGATCCTTTCAATTGGCTGAATCTTTGCAGTCCAGGGGTTTTGGGATAGCCAAGAGGTCCTCTTATCGAGAAGAGTTATGGCGGCCCCGGGATGTCCTTGTGTTGCTTTCGACAGTACCGGGGATTGCTTTGGGAGTGGCACTGGCATTGAACGGGTGGGCTGGCTACCGCTATTATCCCAGTCTGCAGCCGATTGAAGGTCTTGAGATGATGATGTCTGCATTTTTGGGTTTATTTTTTATCTTTCCAGCTTTGTTGAATTGGGGATGGGAAAAATGGCAGTTCTTGCGCTTGAAAATTTAACTTACAGCTATCCTGATGAGAGTAAACCCGCTCTGGATCAAATTAATCTTTCCATCCAGGAAGGAGAATTTGTTTTGATCGTCGGAGGGTCCGGCAGTGGGAAATCCTCCTTGGTTCGGGCTATGACAGGACTGATCCCTGATTTTTATGGAGGACGTATAAGGGGCAGCGTTAAATTAGACAGTGAAGAATTAACAGGAATGGGTAAGGCCAGAGTTATCCAGAAGGTGGGCATGGTGTTCCAGGATCCGGAAAGTCAGCTGGTTATGACCAATGTTGAACAGGAGCTGGCCTTTGGAATGGAAAACCTGGGCTTGTCGGCTGAATTGATGAAAAGAAGAATCATGGAGGTATCCAGCGCCTTATCCCTCCAGCCGTTTTTGCATAATGATATTTCGAGCCTTTCAGGAGGGCTTAAACAAAAAGTAGTTCTTGCTTCTATTTTGGCCATGCAGCCGGATATCCTGATCTTGGACGAGCCCACTTCTCAATTGGATCCGGTGGCCGGTGAAGAGATTCTCACCATAATAAGACGCCTTAATGAAGAAAATGGGCTTACGGTGATCCTCATTGAGCAAAGACTGGAAAGGTGCTTTCACCTGGCGGACAGAATTCTGTTTATGGAGCAGGGTCGAATTGTTCACGACAGCATAAATCGGCAGGAGGCGGTGAGATGGGCAGCGGTCCATAATAATCCCTTTATCCCCCCGGTGGCCAGACTGTTTGCCAAGACGGGGGCGGCGGAGATCCCTATGACGGTGAAGGAAGGAAGAAAGCTGCTTAAAACTTCATCCCTCAGCCGGGAACAAGGGCTAATAAAAGAAACGTCCGAAGGGGATGACCCTCCGGCGAAGCGCTCAGAAATACTGTTGGATGTGGAAAAGCTGTGGTTTAGTTATAACGGGGGTACGGAGGTTTTAAAGAATATTAATCTCACGATCCATCCGGCAGACTTTCTGGCGATTATGGGCGAAAATGCTGCGGGAAAGACTACTTTATTAAAAAATCTCCAGGGGCTTCTCCGCCCTTCCCGGGGTAAAATCAAACTAGCTGATCAGGATATGAACAATTTCCCGGTGGAAGCTTTGGCGGGCACCATCGGCTACTTAGCTCAGAATCCCAATGATTATCTCTTTCAGCCAACGGTGCAGGATGAGATTGTTTTTACCAGGCATAATCTGGGTCTAAAAAACTGCAGTAGGGTCGATGAACTCCTGGAGAAGCTGGCTTTAACCAGCCATGCTGAAACAAATCCCCGTGACTTGAGCACCGGTGAAAGACAACGGGTGGCTTTAGCTTCTATCCTGGCGGCCGAACCGAAATTGATCTTGCTGGACGAACCCACACGGGGGCTGGATTATGAGATGAAAGCGTGCTTGGGTAAATTGCTGCAGAAGTTACAACAGGAAGGTCAGGCCATAATAGTTGTAACCCATGATATGGAATTTGCGGCGGAGTACGCCCCGGAGATCATCTTGATGAGTCAGGGACAGATAATATCCAGGGGAAGTAAAAGCGAGATGTTGAGCCGTTCAACATTTTATTCATCTCAGGTCAGCAAATTATTCCATAATATTGACGATAGGATTGTGACTTTTCAAGAAGGGGAAAAAGCCTTACAAAAATACCAAAGGAACCGGAGGGATGATGTATGCGGAGATCACTAAGCGGCTTATTATGGCTCTGCGGAGCGGTTTTCTTATGTTTGTTCTTTTTCATCTACAGTCCTGTTTCAGCTTATGCAAGCGAGAAAGTTTATGAAGAGGCGATCACAAACGGGATTCAATACCTTTCCGGCATGCAAAATGGAGACGGTGGATTTGCCAGTGACAAAGGCAGGACTAGCAGTCAGGTTTCAACCGCTTGGGCAATTATGGCTTTAAGAGCAGCGGGCGAGGATATTACTGCAGAAAAGTGGGTAAAGAACGGACATAGTCCACTGGAATACCTTAAGTCTGGAAATAGCTCATTGGATGCCACCACTGATTATGCCAGAACGCTTCTGGCGTTGATGGCAGGAGGAGGCAGTCCTAACTATCAGGGTATAAATCTAGCGGAGAAAATCCTCTCCTTTCAACAGGCCAATGGAGAGTTTGCTCAGTTGGACAAGGGGGAGAAAGACTTAATCAATGCCCATATATGGGCGATTCTGGCCTTGAGTTCAGCCGGAATAGAAATTCCGCAAAAGGATAAAGCGGCAGCTTGGCTCATATCTTGCCAGAATGAGGATGGGGGATTTGGCTGGGTGGTAGGGGAGTCAAGCGACCCCGACGACACGGGAGTGGCTGTCACCGCGCTTGTCTTGTTAGGCGAAAATCCGCATATATCTCTCCCGATACAAAAAGCCCTCGCCTATCTTCATAAGCAACAGGGGGTTGATGGCGGATTTAAATGGACAGGACAAAAAAGCAACACAGCGACGGATTCCTGGGTGATTCAGGGACTTGTGGCCGCAGGAGCCTATCCCGGAGCTGAAAAATGGCAGAGGGAGGGCAACAGCCCTTTTAGCCACTTGCTAAGCTTTCAAAATACTGACGGCTCTTTTAACTGGACTAGTGAAGTCAGGTCATCTCCTGTATTAATGACTTCTTATGCCATTATGGCTTTATGTAAGAAGCCTCTGCCGGTAAATATGGACTTTGCTCAAATTTCCGGAAATACATTACATATCAGTCTGAAGGTAGGGAGTAAAGAAACTATTGTTAACGGTCGGATCAAGTTTTTGGATACACCGCCGGTGATCGTTAATAACCGTACCTTGATTCCCTTGCGATTTGTGGGGGAATATTTGGGTGCCACTTTTCTGTGGATTCCCGAATCCTCCAGAGTGGATATGACTTATGGCGGCAAGATATTTAGCTTGTTTATCGGACAGACCTCACCCGAGCTGGACACACCAGCGATCATTGAAGGAGGGCGGACGCTGGTTCCTTTACGCTATATCGCAGAAAGGCTGGGGGCGACAGTAAATTGGAATGAGAAGGAAAGAAGGATAGACATTGCAAGATAATCCTTTATTCAGTGCCAACTGGGCTCTGACAAGTGTAGTGTTTTTGTGTCTGGTCATCGCTGCTTTTTTTTGGAGCTTTGAACGTCGTCACGCTTCAACAAAGGTAATCACTCTCATTGCAACCATGGCCGCTTTGGCAGGTGTAGGCAGGGTGCCGTTTGCCATGATCCCCGGTGTTCAACCCACGACTTTTTTAGTTATGATTACGGGATATGTTTTTGGCAGCCGAGCAGGGTTTATGGTGGGTGCGTTAGCCGCCCTGGTTTCAAATTTCTTTTTAGGGCAGGGACCCTGGACGCCATGGCAGATGTTTACTTGGGGCATGAGCGGATTTACAGCGGCCTTATTGGCGGGTAAAGATAAGAAATTTAAGCGGAGAAGTTTTATTATCCTGGCTGCTTTTTGGGGTTACCTCTTTGGTTGGATCATGAATATCTGGCATTGGGTTGGTTTTATTTATCCTTTAACGTGGGAAACCTTTCTAGCCACCTATCTGGCCAGTTTCCCCTTTGATACCCTGCATGCCGTGGGAAATGCGACCTTCTCTCTACTGTTTGGAAAAACATTTTATAATATCCTGGAGCGTTTCAGAAAAAAATGCAGTGTTACTTTGTCGGATTTGCACTCAATGGATAGATCAAAATGAACTATCCATTTGGTATTTTTTCGTGGTATGGTTTCGTATTACCTTTTGATGAAAGAATTATCTTGATCAAAGAGGCTGGGTTTCAAGCAACTACTTTATGGTGGGAAGATGAAAATGCTCCCTTCCGGAAGAAGAAGGTGAGTATGCCGCGTTTAGTCTGCGAGATGGGATTACTGCTAGAAAATATTCATGTTCCGTATAATAATTCAGATGCATTGTGGTCAGAACAAGAATCGGTGAGGAATGCAATCGTCCAGTGTCACATCGAGTGGCTTTATGATTGTGCTCAATTTGGGATTCCAAGGATGGTTATGCATTTGAACGATGGAGCCAATCCACCGGCTCCCAATCGTCAGGGCTTAAAAAGTATGGAAAAGCTTGTGCAAGTTGCTGAAGAACTACAAGTTACAATAGCCATTGAAAACACGCGGCGAAGCGATTATATTACCTATGTGCTGAGATCAATTCAATCCGATTATTTGGGCTTTTGCTTTGACAGTTCGCATCACTGGTTAACAAATAAAGGCAATTATCAATTACTCAAGGATCATGGAGATCGGCTGGTTGCAACCCATATATCCGATAATGATGGGATAGAAGACAGGCATTGGCTTCCGGGACATGGCCTTATCGATTGGTCTGAGGTATCCAGATACTTTCCGAAAGCTTATGATGGGTGTTTAACGTTAGAAGTGTATCCGACTGTCGAGGAACGTAAAGCCTCTCCACAGGAATTTCTTAGAAAGGCTTTTCAAAAAGTTTCGGATGTCCAAAAATTAATTCACAGTTCAGGAATTGGAGAAGGTTCCCATGAAAAAATTCACTGTAATAACAGTGAATTTCGTTGATTTACAATGGTCGGGATGACAGGATTCGAACCTGCGGCCTCTTAGTCCCGAACCAAGCGCGCTACCAAACTGCGCCACATCCCGACTTTTTAGAGGCACTATATTATTATATTCGCTTGAGCAGGAATAGTCAAATGGTAATGTAACGTGTATACTAGAAGGTAGACTGCAAGCTTAGCTCCCTTACATATATTTACAAGACCATATATATTGTTTTAATTGCAGTCGCGGCACGAAGCATGAAGGAGGTGCAGCGATATGGCGACGAGAGAAGATCGTGACAATAGGTTTTTGGAAGCGTATGAGGAACTCACTCAAACTCTATGGCGCTGTAAAGAAAAGTATGCGCTGCTTGATGATGAGAACCAACCCCAGGCTTTAAGGATAAAAACGTTGGAAGAAAAGTTGACAACGGAACGGAGATTGTTGGAAGAAGTCAGCTTACCTTGCCGTTTTATTCTGGAGCATTTTTCAACCTTTCTGGGAAAACCTGACCATACTATTGGGTTTCGCTTGGGTTTGCTGGAAGTAGGACGGGGAAATCTGAATGATTTCGTGGTAGGCGAATGGGGTAACGTTTGTTTAATTATTGGGAACATCCGGCTTGGTTGGCGTGACCATGACTATCAGTATCTTTTTTATCCGGACAAGGTTATTTTGCGTTCCTATGACAGAAGCAAACCGGAAATCCATCTCTTTTTCAATTTTGCTTTTAAGTATTCTAAGCTTTTGCAAGATTTTCACGAAGTAACCGTACATAAACAGACACTTTATTTTCATCCGGACTTATTGGAACACATAGAAAAATAAAAGATCAAATCTTAGCGGTGGTTGATTCGTAATTTGTCAGCCGCCGATTTTTATTTATGGCTGTGTTATAATTATTAATAAACTTTGGACGGCTGGTGGGAATTGTGATAAAACATCTCCCGGGACTCCACAATGTACAGATTACAGGATATACCCACGAGGGAGCCGGTGTAGGCCGGATCCAAGGGCAGGTTGTTTTTATACCTGGTGCGCTGGAGGGAGAAGAAATCCTGGTGGAAATTGTCCGGGAGTGCCAGGGTATTCTGAGGGGTGAATTAAAAGAGATCTATAAGCCTCATCCCCGGCGGATATCCCCAGCCTGCGAGGTATATCACCTTTGCGGGGGCTGCAATTATCAGCACGTTGCCTATCCGGAACAGTTGAGGATTAAACAAAAATTGGTCCAGGATACTCTTCGGAGAATCGGGGGTTTAGATAATATTACGGTTCACCCTGTGCTGGGAATGCTGAAGCCGTGGGGCTATAGGAATAAAGGCCATTTTCGGGCGGGCAGGGTTATGAACCGGGTGTCGCTGGGATTCTATGCAGAGGATTCCCACCGCCTCGTTCCTTACTTCTGCAAGCACCTTTTCTCGCCTGCCGTGACTTCCCTGTTATCGTTTTTGGAGGAGATACTCACTCATAACAGGGTCAAGATTGCAGAATCAGACGGTCTTGGTCTGCGTCATATCCTAATTCGGGAAAGTAAGTGTAATGGAGAGATTTTGCTCTGCTTTATTGTTAACCATGATGATTGCGTCAATGACTGGGGGGTAATTACCCAGGAAATATGTAATAAATTCCCGCAAATTATCGGAGTGTGTCGAAATATAAATAAAGAAAACCAGGGACCGATTTTAGGCAAAACGACCAAGATGCTTTATGGGGTTGACTATCTTCGGGACCGTATCGGACCCTTTACATTCACCACCGCGCTGTCATCCTTCTTTCAGGTCAATACCCAACAAGCGGAATGCTTGTATGATATAGTGTTTAGATATGCCGGATTAAGCGGAAGGGAAACAGTGGTGGATGTTTACTGCGGCGCCGGAACCATTAGCCTTTATTTGGCCCCAAAGGCACAAAGGGTGATTGGCATAGAGGTAGTTTTGGCGGCTGTGCAAGACGCCCGGACAAGTGCCAGGATAAATGGTATAAATAATGTGGAGTTTTTGCAGGGGGAAGCGGAGAAGCGGCTGCCGGAACTGGCGGCTAATGGATTGCGCCCTGATGTAGTAGTCGTGGATCCCCCGCGCAAAGGCTGTGATAAGCTGCTGCTTGACAGCATTATTAAAGTAAAACCTTCCCGCATGGTCTATGTTTCCTGCAATCCGGCCACCCTGGCGCGTGATTTGCGGGTTCTCGCAGATGGGGGTTACGCTATCGCGGAGGTACAGCCTGTCGACATGTTTCCGCAGACGCATCATGTGGAGTGCGTGGTATTGATGACAAGGGTTGAGAAGTGAATGTGTGAAATACCCAGTAGATAAGCCGTTTTCGATTTTTTAGGAAAGGCGGATGGAGTTTAAAAATCGCGATTTTATAGTTCCGTTTTCCCGTCAGAGTATATAATTAGCCATATTCTATATTCTTCCAAATTAAATAGGAAGGAATGAAAAGGTTATGAAAAGACAATCCAAATAAAACGACTTATTGTGCTTGAAAAGCGAAAATATGCCACTTCTAGACGACGGGGAAGCCCTATTATTCGAACTCGATGAACTGAAATAATGTTGCTTGGTAACTTGCATTTTAATAGAAAAGGCAAGTTTTGGACAGTTTATAATGAAAGGTATGAAGATAGTATGATTACAGGCTTGCTCGGTATTGGAATTGGGATTGGTTTAGCAATGCAAACAGCGGTCAATTCTAGATTAAGAAAATTTGTTATTTCTCCATATTTGGCATCCATGGTGTCATTTTTCATCGGCACTCTATTTCTAGCAATCACTATGCTTATAATTGGAGAACCATTTGGTATTTCAATTAATATATTTGTTAAAGAGCCTATTTGGTTATGGTTCGGTGGATTCTGTGGAGTTATTTTCTTAACCGTAAACATTTTATTGTTTCCTAAAATAGGAAGCATCCAAACTACTGCTTTACCTATACTTGGACAAATCATCATGGGAATATTAATTGATCATTTTGGATGGTTTCGTTCTATGAAACAGCCCCTTGATTTACATAGAGCATTAGGGGTGATTCTTGTGTTAGCAGGAGTATTTTTTGCTGTTGCCCTTCAAGATGTATTATCAAAAAGAAGGACGAATACCATAAATGCACCCACCGCTCATAAATCTCAAGCTAATCAATGGATTTGGCGCTTAATTGGTATTTGTGCAGGGATGTTGCTAGCTGTCCAGGTTGCCATAAACGGAAAACTTGGCTCTACTTTAAATTCACCAGTCAGAGCAGCATTTGTTTCTTTCTTGGTTGGAACCCTCACCCTAATTGTTGTGACCAGTCTAGAAGAGCGAACATTCGCAGGGTTAAATAACGCGTTCAAACAGAAAGCTCCTTGGTGGATATGGATTGGAGGAATTCTCGGTGGTTTATATGTCTTGATTAACGTACATTTAGTGGGACAAATTGGTACCGGTCAGACTGTTATGTTAGTTCTTTTTGGGCAAGTAACGGGAAGCTTATTCGTAGAACGATTGGGTCTATTTGGTTCTACAAAAAATAAGATTGCATTGGTTAAAATTATTGGGCTAATTCTGATGTTAGCCGGAATAATTATCGTTAAGTTGTTATAGATAGAGAAAATTTCTATATGAAAAAATTATTTCAACACCACATCCTTTTGAAAGGGTGCCTTTTTACGTTCAAAACCAGAAAGTGAGCTATGCATGTGAAAACAATTTGGACGAATATCCAACTGGCAGTGACAGTATTGGGAGGTTGGGTGGGCTGGTTCCTTGGAGGAATAGATGGCTTAAGATAATATAAAGTAACTTAACAAAAAGATTAAATCACCTCTTGACTAAAATGAGTAGTTCGCATAACATTAGTCATGTAATATATTACATGCAACACATCTAATATTAAAATAAGGTTAGCATGTATTAAAACGAGGTTAGCATGAAAATATTTTCTAATAACCAAACCATAGTTACCCCTACTTATAAAGAACAGGCTTATAGATTAATTAAAGAATCTATACTATATCAAAGATTACAAACTGGAGAAATCTATTCCCAGGAAGCAATTTGCAGTGAGCTGGGTATTAGTCGTACTCCCGTTCGGGAGGCGTTACTTGAATTACAGAAGGAAGGATATATCCGATTTAATCGTGGAAAAGGGGTTTCGGTTGTTGCTCTTACTGCTAAAGAAGCACGGGATATTATGGAAATACGTATATACAATGAGCAGATTGGTGCTAGATTGGCTGCGTTGCGTGCAACCGACCAAGATTTACAAATAATGAAGAGAAATATAGATGAAATGTTAAATAATGTTTCTTGCGGCGATTACAAAATACTCTATGAACTAGATCGTAGTTTCCATCGAGCTATATTTTTTGCAAGTGGGAACGTTTGGGCGCTTCGTGTTGTTGAGGATTTGCGCGATCATTTTTTACGTCTGGAAACCAAAATACAAATGCAGGAAAGGAATATATGTGAGCAGATAATACATGAACATACCCTGGTTTACGATGCCATTAAAAGTCATAATGCAGAAAAGGCCGTTGAAGCTATAAAAGATCATCTTATTCAAGCTTGTAAACGAACTGTTAAGCAGTATTACGATGTCGAAAGCATTTTAAGCTATTTATAGAAGAAGCAGAATAGTAAAATCTAGAAAAATATATATTTTAATAGATATGTTACATATTGGAGGGACAGATATGTTACATATCGGAGGATAAGATATGTTACATATTGGAGGATAAGATATGGAAGTATTTAGCCAGTTAGTGCAAAATGTTTTTATCCCTTGCATGGCGCGCGTATACCAAAGAATGGAACGGCCGGTTATAAAAAATATTCCGGAGGTACTTCGCGTCGAAATCGGAAGAACTGAGATTGCAGAAAGCATAAAGCCGGGTATGCGTATTGCTATTTCGTGCGGTAGCCGCGGCGTGGCAAATATTGCGTTGGTGATTCGTGAACTGGTAAATATATGTAAGGAGAGGGGGGCAAAACCGTTTATTTTTCCAGCGATGGGAAGTCATGGCGGCGCAACTGCTGTTGGACAGTTGGAGACACTTACCAGCTTAGGTGTGACTGAAGAATATTGCGGTTGTCCAGTTATTTCCTCAATGGAAACAGTAAATCCCTGTAAGACTAAAAGTGGAATACCAATTTTCATTGACAAGTCAGCTTGGCATGCAGACGGCATTATAGTAGTCGGACGTATTAAAGCACATACTGCTTTCCGCGGTCAATATGAAAGTGGTCTAATGAAAATGATAGCAATTGGCCTGGGAAAACGGGATAGTGCCGAAGCTTGCCATGTCACAGGATTTCGATTGATGCATAAGATCATCCCAGAGGTTGCTTGTACAACTCTTCAACTGAATCACATCCTATTTGGCATTGGACTTATTGAAAATTCCTATGATGAAACATGCATCATTAAGGCGCTAACTCCAGCAGAAATACCATGTGAGGAACCGGGACTTCTCGAACGATCAAAGCAATTGATGGCACGCATTTACCTTACAGAAACTGACCTGCTGATTGTAGATCGCATCGGTAAAAATATCAGTGGTGACGGTGCAGATCCCAACATTACTGGCAATTTTTGTTGCCCCTACGCGTCGGGAGGACTCAAAGCACAAAGACGTGTGGTGCTCGATTTGACCGACGAAACACAGGGTAATGCAATGGGCGTTGGGATGTACGATGCAACCACTCGCCGCTTGTTTCAAAAAATAGATTTCAATAAAACATATACAAATCCTATTATCAGTACCGCAATCAATATGGCGCGTATTCCCATCATAATGGATAGTGATCACGATGCAATTGCTGTCTGCCTAAAAACTAGCACAGAAATAGATATCCAAAATCCGCGTATCATTCGTATCTCCGACTCCCTGCACATTGGTGAAATTTATGTTTCCGAGGCTCATCTCGAGGAGGTGCGCTGTCACCCCAAGATGGAGATCATCGGGGGACCACAACCGTTTCCTTTTGACGAAAACGGCAATCTTTGGTGAACCTTCTGATGGAGTGGGGCCTACTGCCAATAGGCAGTTATATATAGATAATAAAAATATTATGAATGGGGGAGAAAAGAATGTGTTTTGTGACACCTCGGCAACTGAAATGCGCTAAAAGCCCGTGGGGGGAGAGTGACCAAATTGGTCGGCTGAACTGGCTTACTGATGAAAGTAGAGCCAAAGTTATGAGTTCTATCGACACATCAAGACACTATGATCTGAAAGTAAATTTCTTTATGGGCATGCCTTCTTGGAAGGGTGCAGGCGACCCCGCTTATCAAATCTGGATGACTCACACCCCTCAGGGTAACGTCAATGATAACCTAATGGCCGTGACCAAGGCGGGCAAGGAGTTAATCAGCTACTCGGGAGATGCCTTTTCAATGTATACTCATACAGGCACACATATTGATTCATTTAACCACTTTGGTTATCGGGGCGAATTATGGAACGGCTACAATGTAGAAAGACACCTTGGCAGTCGGCATTGGACTGTTTGTGGTGTCGAACAGTATCCGCTCATTATTGCACGTGCAGTTATGATTGACGTAGCCAATTATCACGGCGTCGATTGTTTGCCTGATTCTTATGCTATTGGAAGTGAAGAACTCAAAAAAGTCCTCCACAAACAAGGGACTAAAATTCAGCAGGGTGATATTGTGATGATTCGTACTGGACGTATGTCGGTATGGCCCGATTGTGCCAAGTATGAATGGAACACGCCAGGTATCAATATTGACGGCGCCGAATTCCTAGTAGGGGAAGGTGCTATGATTCTTGCATCCGATAATATAGCGGTGGAGGTTGCACCCTCTGGTGAGAAGGACAACTACTTCCCAGTCCATTCTTATGTGTTTTCAGAGGTAGGGGCAACACTGATTGAACTGCTATGGTTGGAAGATATGTCAAAAGACAAGGTATACGAGTGTGGATTTTTCTCAAGTGTGATGCCACTGGTTGGGGCAACCGGCGCACCTATACAACCTTTCGTTTTTCCATTAAAAAAATAGAACCTTGATATGAACCAAATAATTTCACAGGAATGCTACCGTAATAATTTCCTTGATAATTAATATTATGGAGGCGTGTAAAAATGGGAAAAAACACCGAAATAAACACCATGGTGACTAGGAAAGAGTTTTTACCCACTACTATGAATGACCGTAAGACAGGTGGATTTGGATTTATTAATATTTGGGTAGGTTTGGCAGTTATTATAGCAACGTTTTCATTAGGCGGTGAAGGAGTTAAACATTTAACTCTTGGTTGGGTTGCTATAGCTTGTTTATTGGCAAATATTGTATTAGGATTAATTATTGCTGTAGTTGGTGATATTGGCACAGAGCATGGAATACCTTTTCCTGTGTATATTAGAGTCCCATTTGGTCCCCGTGGAAGTTATATACCTACTTTGATAAGAGGATTGTTAGGTTGTGTTTGGTTTGGTATTCAAACATATTTTGGTGCTATGGCTATAAATTATATAGTCCAATATTTCTTAGGATTTGATTCTTGGTTAGTATGGTATTTTATCTTATTAGTGGTGCAAGTAATAAATGCAGCTTTAGGATTTAAATCAATTGAACGCTTTGCAAATTTGGCTGCTCCTGCGATTATCATAGTGAGTATCTTTATCTTTTTTAGGATTAATGAAGCTGCAAGCGTCCAGGGAATAGATTTATGGAACACAATAGTTGGAGAAAATCCTAATGCTTCTAGATCATTTCTGTCAGTATTCATAATGGTGTTTTTCGCTAATATGGCATATTGGTCAACATCTGCATCAGATGCTCAAAACTTAACAAGGTATGTGAAGACAGATTATAATGAGAAGAGTTGGTGGAAAAGAAATGCGAATTCACTAAAAGGTAGCGCCATTGCTTTGCCACTAACACAAACATTTATGATTATCTTAGGTGGAGGAGCTTTGATCGCTTTAGGTAATTGGAATCCAGTTGAGGCTATACAAAGTACAGCTAGTGGAGTTGTCTTGATACTATTGCTGGTGCTAGTTGTTTTTGCTCAATGGTCTACTAATACTTCCGCCAATTTGCTTCCACCTGCTATGGCATTTCTTAATATTGGGAAAAAGTACTTTGGATATCCTGTTGCGGTAGTATTAGTCGGAGTAATCGCCAGTGTTATCCAACCATGGGCAATAATGGAGAGGATAATGGGGTTACTAAATATAATGGCATCAGTTTATTCTGCTATTGTTGGAGTTACTATTACAGATTACTATTTATTGCGAAAGAGACGCATAAATATTCCTGATATATACAAGGTAGATGGAGGGCAGTTTTATGGTTATAAAGGGTGGAACATTGCAGGCATAATAGCATTAGTATTAGCGATTATTACTGCCAATATTTTCACCGACTTTGGATTCTTAGCTGGCTTAGTAGTTAGCGGTGTTGCATATTATTTCTTGGCAAAGTACTGGTGGTTCAAAAAATATGAACAAGTTGAAATAGTGGAAGGTTATGATGAAAAATATCTTGGTACTACAGTGGGTAAAGATTGGCGTATAAAACCGGAAGAATAAGCACTGGTTAATGCGAAGTCATCTGAATTATTCCAATAGTTCCCACGCTGTGCGTGGGAACTATTGGAAGGGACGTTGCCGCTGGGCGATCAGTACAAGACTCACTTAATCGTAAGTATATAGTTTATATTACAATTCAAGTAATAATTTAAAATTATTTAAAGAGGAGGAATTAATGTGAGAATTCTTTGTGATGCTTGCAGGAGTTATGTCGGAAAGGTAGTTGTAAAGGACTTGTTGGCGAAAGGCTATACAGTCATTAATTATACGCGAGCCAAGGTAGAGGATTCGGGAGATCCAAACTTCATAGGCATTCATGGCGAGCTTGATGATCTTTCAAGGCTTGCAAGAGTCATGAAAGATTATAAAGTTGATGCAGTAGTGCATCTTGCAGCGCAGTCAAGTCCTTTTGTAGGTCATGCAGTGCCGTATGAGACAGCCAAAGTCAACTTTATGGATACAGTTACAATACTTGAAGCGGCAAGATTAGTGGGAGTAAACCGTGTTATCATGTTCAGTTCAGACTGTGGCGTTGGCAGCGTGGGAGTCGATGTTCCGGTTACAGTTAAAGTTCGCAACAGACCATACAGTGTATACGGAGTTACAAAAACAGCATGTGAGTTGTTGGCAGGCGCCTATAATCACAGCTATAACATGAGCTGCATTACCCTGAGAATACCGCATATCATCGGTCAGGTCAGAACTCCTTTCGAGGTTTCAACCGAGATCATGTATGCAGCTATCAATGGTAAAAAACTTGTAAAGGAAGAAGGCATAGATACACCATACGCATTCCTTCACCTTGACAGCCTATCGGCGGCAATTGCTGACGCAATTGAGGCTCCTAAGGATAAGATCAGAAAAGAGGGCCTCTATAATGTGTGCGATTACAATGCTAACATGAAGGAACTCCTTGAGGAGATGAAGAAACTTGAGCCGTCATTCGAGTGGGAAGTAGGACCGGGTTATGAGACAGTGAATGGAATTGAGTCAGAGTTCCTTCAGGGAAAATGGTACTGTGACGAGACAACAGAGGAATTAGGCTGGAAATCAAAATATACTCTTGAGTCCGGCTTTAAGGCATTCTGGGCAGAATGGCTCAAGGCGAAGAAAGACGGAAAACTTCCTCAAACTGGTTTTATAGGACTCAAATAATTATTACCGTGATTATTTAGACGCGCCTGTAAGAGGTCTACACAGCTTCTATGACCTGGCCGTTGAGGCCGACGCCAACAACCCCAAAATTAACTTAATGTGAACCTATGGAAAGAGGGAAAACGATGGAGAAGTACTTCGCCGCAGCGATCCAACTTGATTCTCAAGAGAAAAAAAAAGAAAATCTTCGGATCGTCGCGGAATTTATTGATGAAGCGGCAGCCAAAAAAGCGAAACTTATCGTCCTGCCGGAAACCATGAGTTATATTGGCTCTGATGAGGGCATCAGGCAAAATGCCGAGCCCATCGGGGGCTTAACCTGCCAGCTTCTATGTGAAAAAGCGAAACAACATGGGATTTGGCTTAATGGTGGTAGCTTTCACGAATTTGTCGAGGGGCAAACAAGAGTCTACAACACTTCGCTCATGATTGACCCCAGAGGGGAAATCTCGGCCATATACCGAAAGATCCATTTATATGATGTTGAGGTAGCTTCGGGGCCCTCTTATAAGGAATCTAATACCATTATCCCAGGAAACGAAATCGTTGTTGCTGAAACTAACCTTGGCATCATTGGGATGAGCATTTGCTATGATATACGCTTTGCGGAGATGTACCGTATTATGGCACTTAAGGGTGCGCAGGTGGTACTTGTGCCGGCGGCCTTTTCGTTGGTCACTGGTCGGGATCACTGGGAAACAGTATTGAGAACCAGGGCGATTGAAAACGGATTCTATTTAATTGCTCCCAACCAAATGGGGAAGAAGGTCACATTCGCCATGCAGGGTAAATCGGTTATCATTGATCCTTGGGGAAATGTCATTGCAAAGGCAAGTGATTATCCTGGTGTTATCATTGCAGAGATTAATTATGATTATATGGAAAGTATCCGAAGCCAGGTTCCCTCGCTGAAAAACAGGAGAGCGGATGTGTATGCCAAATATGAGATGTAGAAGCATCGAAGGTTTCGCGAAAAAAATAGGGGGTATTGAACTGTTATGGGAAATCGTGTTGTATTGACAGGAACGCTTGGGAATTTGACTCCTGAACAGGTTAAAGAGATGGAACGGCAGCTTTTGGAAAAATTTCCGCAAGCGGAATTCGAGCATATCAACGATGTGCCTGTTTCAGAAGATGAGTTGATTCCTCTTATTGGAAGTGCAGATGTGATTTTGACTACTTATCAAAAAATTACGGATAAGGTTTACGATCACATAGCGCCAACACTCAAAGCATGCATATCTCTGGGTATTGGTTATGATAATGCCAATGTTTCCGCCGCAAGCAAGCACAATGTTGCTGTTGCCAACATTCCAGATTATTGCATCGAAGAAGTGGCTTTGCATACTGTTACCATGATACTAGCCGTACACCGCGGGGTGTTGCCAACTATTCGTGCGCTGGATGAAGGACGCTGGGCCGAACGGTTTGCCATTGTTGCACCTGTTAGCCGTTTTAGTCTTGTGACCATAGGCTTATTTGGCTTCGGAAATATCTCTCAAGAAGTAGCCAAAATGTTAAAAGGTTTTGACGTAAGTATAATCGCGTATGACCCTTATCCTAACAAAGACAAAGCTGAGGCTTTAGGTGTTAAGTTGGTAGACTTCGAAACACTCGTTAAGGAATCAGATTATTTGTCTGTTCATGCACCTTTACTATCAGGTACCGCTAGGATCATCAATGAAAAAGTTTTTTACAAAATGAAGAAAAATGCTGTTTTGGTCAATACAAGCAGAGGGGGACTGGTTGATCCTGACTCCCTATATGGCGCACTTAAAAATGGAACAATTCGCGCTGCTGCACTGGATGTGTTTGTTGAAGAACCGCCCATGGGTATTGAAGCCGAAATATGCAAACTACCTAATGTGCTATCCTCGCCACACATTGCCTTCTATTCTGATAACGCTATTGATGAATTTATATCTAAAGGTGTTGCAGAAACTGTTCGTGTGCTGAAAGGAGAACGTCCACTTAACCTTATCAATAAGGAAATTGAACCTAACTTAACCTGGATTAAAAAATAGCTTTCTGTTACGTCACGTGCAAAATGTTTAAAGCTCGAGTATTAATAGTCAGGTTCTAAAAAAAATTATATTAAGGAGAGATTAATTATGCGGCTCAAGAATAAGATTGCCTTAATCACGGGTGCAAGCAGGGGAATAGGAAGACAAATTGCGCTAGAATTCGCTAAAGAGGGCGCGGATATTGGAATTAATTTCAAAAAAAGCACAGAAGCTGCTAAGACGTTGGCTGACGAGATCAAAAAGATGGGTCGAAAAGCAATTCTGCTTCCGGCAGACGTCGGTGAAGAGGACCAGGTAAAAAGCATAGTTGACACAATGATTAAGGAGTTTGGGAGAATTGACATTCTAGTCAATAATGCTGGTATTGATGAAGAATATAGGATTTGGGAAATGCCCGTTGAACGTTTTGACAACATGATCAAAGTCAACCTGAGAAGCCAGTTCTTGTGCACAAGATATGTTGTGCCGTATATGATGAAAAATAAATACGGAAGAATTATCTGCTTCAGTTCACAGCTAGCACAAAAAGGTGGGGCAGGGCTTGGTCACTACGCAGCATCCAAAGGCGGTGTAATGAGCTTTGTAAAATCTATCGCGAGAGAATTGGCTCCCCATAACATTCTTGTCAACTGTGTAAATCCGGGGCCAATCGAAACGGATATATTGAAGGATCTGTCGGATGAATGGCTGGCGAACAAAAAAGCTGAGTTGCCACTTGGCCGATTCGGTGTTGTTCAAGAAGTCGCACCAACAGTCGTGATGCTTGCCGCAGAACCGGACGGGAACCTTTACGTAGGTCAGATTTTAGGGCCAAACAGCGGCGACGTTATGTAATGAACACTATATTCTGAGGTAAGTAGATATAAGGACTTAACTCCTCGGGTATGATAGCCGTTATCTATTCCAATGGTTAGCATGACGTTACTATTAATAAGTACCACTTTATGGGCTAATATCACAAGCTTGATATTAGTCCTTTCTATATTTCCAGCGTTGATAAGCCATGTTGTGTAAGCGTCAAATAACAAAGTGGATAGAAAAAAAGCAAAAACCAGTGTAAACTGAGTTTTTGCTCTATCGGCAGGCTTCCTGAACTTCCGGATTCCAAGGAAGACAATCTTCCAGGAATTCCGGATGCTGGCCGAACTGCACACCCGGTAGCTCACTAAAGATATAATAAAGATATTTATAGGGATTAAGCCCATTAGCCTTGGCGCTTTCGACCATGCTGTAAACGGCTGCGCTTGCCGCAGCGCCTTTGGGGCTTCCGCTGAAGAGCCAGTTCTTGCGCCCAATCGTAAAAGGACGGATGCAGTTTTCAGCAAGGTTGTTGGAAATGGCGCAGTTGCCATCCTCAAGATAATTCA